>NZ_JBLFJW010000019.1:0-105155 GCF_047713085.1 Pantoea sp. sgz302252 | reverse complement strand
TTTGCTACAACAAAAACGCAAACAGGAGCCAATCGGCTCCTGTTTGAGAGTGATGACAAACCTCTAACGAATGAGATCTGTCATAGGGTACCGAATAAAAAACAAGGAAAATCAATTTATTGATTTTCGGCTGATAACCACAAAGAAGGAAAAACCACGCTTTTTCCTTCTTTGTCAGCAGTCTGAAACAGGAGCCAATCGGCTCCTGTTTTTCGTCATACGCAAGCTAGCTCTAAATCATCAGGGCGAAAGTACCGGCCCATACGATGACCATAAAAGAGATGCCCATCAAAAAGTATTTCACGTCTCATCACTCCGCGTAGTCTTGCCACGCCCAAATGAAAAAATATCCTGACTGAGTATAGAGAGCTGACACCGCCTCGAATAAACACGGGGATTTATCCCTTTTTACTCTTCGGCATCACCTCAAAATTCTGTGCTTCAAGCGCTCCAGACGGCGCTAATGTACGCTTAAAAAATGGGGGTGACAAGTAAGATTTTTTTATTAATTTTTAGTTACTTACAACTGTCGTGAAACGGCGACACAATAATTTCGAAGGGGTATAAATCTGTTCCTGGCGACGCACAGAGAAGCATCAAAAAACGAAGTAGTACCCTATTGAAACTATAGGGTTTTTAGTGAAGAGAGAACACTCAGCCCACCAGAGCGGTGAGCTGAGTGAGTCTTTCAGGAAGGACCAGAACTGATATTTGTAAGAGAACAGGAAACGCTTCTCAGCCTCATCCAGATAAGTGTTGTTGTCCTGAAGGTAGGTAAACCCGCTCACCGAATTGTGCTTATCGAACGAATACCCCCAGACCAATACCGCCAAAGTAGCCCTTGTAGCTATCGCCTTTGTCTGAAGTGGTCAACAAAAACTGGCCACAGTTTTAGAGTTTTCCCAAAACAATCGCTCTGATTCATTGGGTGTTAAGCCAACGTAAACTTCAGTGTAATCTCTCCTGTAAAAATGCCTCTGAATACCCAATCCGACGTATCCGGAGGGAAGCAACTGCTCTCATTACAAGGAGGTCTCATAATATCAGGGCGTCAGTCCCTGACATCACCCGGGCAGTCAGGTACGTGTTCAGAATAATCTTAAACAGCAAGGTGCGACTGTCCATTAAATCAGCGGGAAGATCTCTTCACTGTGTGGCACCGGTTGTAATTAACAATTAAGCACCCGGAATATTGGTTTAATTAGTGCTTAATTCCTCATTAAATCACGCACATAAATATCAATAATTCTGATTTGAGAAATTCAATTATAAGCACAACCGATACTAAGTTACAAAATTAATATCCTGGGTTATATTGCGCATTTAAAATAATAAGGTGCGGAATTGTTATTTTAAAAGCATCAACCATAATTGTGATGCGCTTCACGTGCATTAAATTTATTAGTGCAGTATTTATTAATATCGTGCACACGGCAGTACTTCGCGAATTCAATGTCTCATAACAATCAACTTTTTTGAGGTATTAAATGGAACGTATCGTAGAAGTTACACAGACCAAAATCTCTGAAATCCGCGGTTATATGGCGAATAGCAGTGTCGACTGCGCCAGCGGTACCTGTGATTGCGGAGGTTTCATTTCCGCAGAAGAAGTGCTGACTCAGGAACTGGAAGAAATTTCTGCAGAATTCTTCTTCTGATGTAAATAGTAAAGCGGCGCAGTCATGCGTCGCTTTATTCGATAAAGGATAATCAGAGTGAAATATAAGGTTAAAGAACCGTATCGGGCTTTTCTTTACTTCCAGCACATACAGATGTTTCAGAAAAAACTTTCCTCACTCCTTTTGTCATTCCGTCTCTCCCACCTGGAATGTTCAGCAATAATCACCGAGATTGCTGCTACTCTGGATCAGATTTATCTTCCTGAGTTTGTCACACAGTTTGATCATTGGCTCAAAACTCAGCCTCCTTCTGATGAAGACAGATATACACAATATTTCAAGAAACCGGATGGGGAATGGAATAAATCAATCTTAAGCACAAATGCATGGATAGAACATCTTGCAACACACATTTGTGATACCACCCTAAGGAATATTGAGTGCTTTTTAAAACGCCTGGGTGATGATTTTCCTGAGATACAGAGCAAGTTTTTACTTAACGCACTTTCTTCTTACGGGGCGTTAGAAATTCTTGGCGGGGATCGACATGAAAACGGACAGCAGCCCATCCTGTTGACATTAGGCGGATCACGGATCATCTATAAACCAAGGGATGCTGGAGTGGAACCGCTTCTCGAAACAATTTGTATATTGGCCGGGATCCCCCCGGTGTGCCCGGCCACCTTAAATAAAGGAACGTATTTATGGCAGGCATTCATTGAGAACAGGCCGCTGAAGGCTGAAGCCGACGCCGGGGGAGTCTTCCACCGGTACGGTGTTATTCTCGCGCTTGCCGATTTGCTGAACATCAATGACTGTCATTTTGAAAATTTCATTGTGGACCAGAATCATGTGTATCTGATAGATCCGGAGACCAGCTTTCAGTATTTTTTTGAAGACAATCCGGAATTTGTACGCTCTGTCTATCAGAGTGGTCTTCTCCAGAGTCCGGAAGTTGTAATGAATGGAATTGGTCATACGTCGGCCATCACCGCGATTACATCCACGTTCAAGTCATACACACGTCCTCATGCTATTAACGATGCCAGTGAAGATATTCAGGTGCGTTATGAGCAGGGTTTTCAGCGAAGAACTCAGAACTACCCGCATATTAACGGTAATCCTGTATACGCGTCAGAATATATTGATAATGTCATTCACGGCTATGAGGAGGGTTATTATAAACTTTTGAGTTGTGCCAGCGAGATCTACAGCGCAATAGAAAATGCCGGGAAAATCAGACCTCGATATCTGATAAGAACCACTGCGTACTATACTTTAGTCATGAATAAAATCATTCACCCGGCGACCAGTCGTCATTTTCACAGTAAATTTGATGAAATCATCGCGGAGTATTTAAACTATGAAGGGGCTCACCCCCGGTTTAAAACCCTGATCCCGTATGAGGCAAAGTGCCTCTCTCATTTTGACATCCCCATTTTTTACATAGACTGCAAATCAACAACATTATTCAGTGAGGATTGTGAGGGGATTCCTGATTTTTTGACAAAAACACCTCTTGAGCAAATAAAGTCTAACTTCTCGCGATCTCCGGACTACTTAATTCACCAGCGTGAACTTATCGCCGGGAGCATACATGCTCATCTCCGGTAGTTCTCAGCAGAACATTACCTTTTTAGGACAGAACAGCCATGGCTCGCATGAAGCATGGGACTACCGTGAGAGGGTGATCCGTCAGATTTCTGAAAAAGGTTCGCTGGCGGTCCTTGTGGAGTGCCCGACCGTTGATTTGGTGCTTTATGCCTTTAAAAAAGGGCGGATTGATGCGCATGCAATGAAAAAATATCTGTCATCCTCAACGTACTGGTGGATGAGGAGTAATGAATTCATCCATTTCATGACGTCACTGCCGTCACAGGCTGACATCTTTGGATTTGATGTTCCTCTGACCCTTCGGCAGCATGCTAATTATATTAAAAACATTGAAAAAATTAATTTCCCGGAAAGCAATGTAATTCAGGAACTGTTGCGTACAGACCTGTTTCATGACGCGACGTTAGCCACCGTCTCTCCTGAGGTCCGCGAAGCTACCATGGCGGAGAAAGTCTTTACTGTCATCAACGCCGGTTACCGTAATATTATTGTTATCTGTCATAATTTCCATGCAACACGCAGGTCGTGGTTGTCCTATCGTTCCTTGTGTGAGCGGGTCATTGAAAATGCCGGCAGCGGCCTGGTAGTCAATTCTGTCGCTGTGTTTTCGCGCTATATGGCATTTATTGCCACTCCTGACGGGCATTCACTTCAGGAATTTTACATTGAAAATGCCTGTCATCCGCACCAGACTCACTGGGAGGTAAAAATGGTATCATCATTTTTCCGGATGAAAGGGCATGATTCGCTTTCTCTGTGCCTGAATATTCCGGAGCATTATGACGATGTGGTGGTTTATGACAGAGGAAACCCTATAACGATAGAGGTGATGAATGAATAAGATAAAAGAAAATATTCAACTGGTTATGTACTCTGTCTCTTTGCTGCTGCGGTCGTCGCCCTGGTTATCCTTTTTATTTCTTGGCTTGATCACCCTCCAGGGACTGATGCCAACACTGAGTGTGATGACCAGTATCCGGTTGGGAAACATCATCACCAGCACGGATCACAGTTCCCTGACCGTCATTGCTGTGATCTGGGCGCTGACTTTTGTGATACCCGGAGTGTTGTCACCCGTAATCAGTACCGTGCAGAGTGTGCTTAACGCACAGGCAACGTACCTGACGCAACGTAAAATCATGCAGGCGGCATGCCGGATTGACGATCTGAAAGTGATTGAATCACCGGATATTCATGACGACCTGGAAGTACTTTCCCGTGAAGCGGCTCATCGGCCGTTGAATTTACTGGTAAGCCTTGTAGATATTTTTCGGGGATCATTAACCCTGATTAGTTTGTCCCTGGTACTGGGCAGTGTTATCTGGTGGCTGCCATTTGCATTTTTATTGCCGCTTATACCAGTGACCTTTGCTGTTGCCTGGTCCCAGCTTGATATATTTAAAGCGATGCTGGGTAAGGGACTGTCGGCAAGACTGGTTAAATATTACCTCTCTGCGGTTCTTGATGTTAAAACAGCTAAAGAAGTGAGGTTATTTAATTTAGGTGGATTCTTTCTTAATAAACACAAGCAGGCTTTCAGTGAACTTGAAAGTGAACTTAACCAGGTACGAAGAAAGCAGTTGATGCGCCCACAGCCATGGAATTTACTTTATCTTCTTGTATCTCTTGGAGTGATGTTCTGGTTTGTCAATTATCTTGCCTCAGGGAGAATATCAGTCGGTGGCCTGGTAGGCACTATTCAGTCCATTTCTTTCTTTGGACTGTCCTGTCAGTGGATGGTGTATTCATTTGCAAATGTCGGTGTATGCTTTAGTTTTTTCGCTCGTTTAAAATCACTCGAGAAAATATCTTCTGAATGCGAGTCAGAACAATCATATGACAAGATGGACAGGATTGATGTCATTTGTTTTGATAATGTTTCTTTTGCCTATCAGGAGGGGGTTGACGTACTGAGGAATATCAGTTTTACCCTAAGATCGGGTGATCACCTGGCTATCGTCGGGGAAAACGGGGCAGGTAAAAGCACGCTGATAAAGTTACTATGTGGCCTGTACCGGCCAACCTCAGGGAAAATAACCTGTAACGGAATCGATATTTCACAGATAGACCCAGTGATATGGCGTAGAAAACTTTCTGCAATTTTTCAGGACTTTGGTCATTATAATTTGACAGTTAAAGAAAATGTGACTTTCACAATGGAACATAATGATGCACAGGATGATAACTTTATTGAAGCATGTCATCTGGCTCAGTTTGAGTTGACTCGTTATTTAAACGGTAACAGTCGTATTGGTCAGGAGTTTAGCGGTACGGATTTATCCGGAGGGCAATGGCAACGCCTTGCATTGGCACGGGCATTTTATTCCAATGGTGAGTTGATCATTTTTGACGAACCAACCAGTGCAATGGATCCACGTGTTGAAGCTGAAATATTTAATCAATTCTCAAACCTGGTTCAGGGAAAAACATCCGTCATAGTAACCCATCGGTTAGGTGTGGTCCGTTATGCCACAAAGATGATCGTCCTTAAACAAGGTGAGATTGTAGAACAGGGTGATCCTCTGAGTCTGAACAGGATGCGCGGTGAATATTACCAGTTATTAAAATTACAGAAAGAACAATATAATCATTCCGAATATGATATAGAGGCTTCAGCATGAAAACTAAAAACATTCAAAAGGACATTGTCACTGGTTTTTTCCTTTTAATTATGGGCGGAATATCATCCGTGACTGCCTTTGCACGTGATTATGTAGCAGGGAAAGATTATTTCATTCTTGATAATCCCGTTAACGGACATCCTGGTGTTGTTAATTTTTTTTCATTCAATTGCCCGCACTGTTTTTATTTTGAAATGAAATCCAACATCAACAAATCCATTATACAAAGTCTTCCTCCCGGAACGCAGTTTGTTCAGTATCATTCTTCACATATCGATCCTTACGGCACTGAATTATCCCGCGCCTGGGTTGTGGCACAATCTCTTAACAGAGAAAATGACCTGCAGCCAAAAATATTCACTGCTATGCAAACCTCACACACAATAAAATCGCCCTCTGACTTAAAGAAATTGTTCATCTCCGCAGGGATACCAGAGAGCATACTGACAAACGCGTGGAATTCACCACAAACCGATGAACTCGTCAGTCAGCAGGAATTATTGTCCAAACAGCTTGGTGTTCGCTTTGTTCCTGCATTTTTTATCAATGGAAAATATCTCATCAATAATAATGCCATGG
Organism: Pantoea sp. sgz302252; assembly: GCF_047713085.1. NCBI lineage: Bacteria > Pseudomonadati > Pseudomonadota > Gammaproteobacteria > Enterobacterales > Erwiniaceae > Pantoea > Pantoea sp. sgz302252. The sequence continues at coordinate 98,722 of NZ_JBLFJW010000019.1, read as the reverse complement.
ATAAATCAACGGATGAAAGCTTTGAAAATGATTTTTCCGATGCGATAAAATATTTATTATCAAAAGACAAATCATAACAACTAAATGCCAGTCTCTTTAAAACTCTGCCACCTTGCGGGAGGTGGCCCCCGTAAGTTAGCGAAGTAAATCCTCTCCTTGTCCATTCTGTGTGAATTTTCTCAGGCCAATTCCTGCTTCCGGAACAACCTTTTTTCGGATCTTCAGAGAAAATGAAGGAAAGGAGTATAGGTGTGACATATCCATATGCCGAACATCTGCATATGGTAAGCATACGCATATCCATCGCCTATACATACAACGAAAGGTAGCATATACTAACCATATGTATGAAATTCCGTGCACATTGTCAAATACCGCCCAAAGCGGCAGAAGTGAGGAGTAAAACATGCGAACCGTATCCATTTTTAAAAACGGCAATAACCGCGCCATCCGTCTGCCCCGCGACCTGGATTTTGACGGCGTCAGCGAACTGGAGATCGTCCGCGAGGGCGACAGCATCATTCTGCGCCCGGTCCGTCCGACCTGGGGCTCATTCTTTGAGCTCGAAAGGGCCGATGCGGACTTTATGGCGGAGCGTGAGGACATTGTCAGCGACGAAGGACGTTTTGACCTGTGAAAAAAACCAGAGATCGGATCTACATGCTCGACACCTGTATCTGCTCATTCATCATGCGCGAGCAGCCGGAAGCCGTCATCCGGCGCCTGGAGCAGGCGGTGCTGCGTAATCACCGTATCGTGGTATCGGCCATTACCTATGCGGAGATGCGCTTCGGCGCCGCCAGCAAAAAGGCCTCCCCGCGTCATGCTCAGCTGGTTGAAGCGTTCTGCGTCCGTCTCGATGCCGTTCTGCCGTGGGACCGGGCCGCAGTGGATGCGACCACCGACATTAAAGTGGCCCTGATGACCGCCGGCACACCGATTGGCCCCAATGACACGGCGATTGCCGGACATGCGGTATCGGTAGGGGCCATTCTGGTGAGCAATAATACACGGGAGTTTGAGCGGGTACCTGGTCTGAAGCTGGAAGACTGGGTAAAATAATAAGATCGTTGATAACAGGGTAAATAAGGGGGGAGTGAACTAAAAATTGATAATCCAGCTCAAAGATTGCTGGATATTCTGGAAGAAGGTCAAGGCCGTTCAGCCAATGCAAACTGTCGGGAAGTCTGGGCCCAAGTTCTTGACGCAAAGGGCCAAAATGAACAGGTTCTAATAACTCGCCGGGCATAGGTTTTGGCGATTACGGCGATACTCACGTGCGTTTTGCCCTGATTGAAAACCGGGATCGTATTCGCCAGGCCGTGCGAGGTATCAAAGCGATGTTCCGTGCAGATGGCCTGCTACCGGCGGCGGCAAAGCCGAGCACGGAAGACGCCGAGTAATCTTTGCTACAACAAAAACGCAAACAGGAGCCAATCGGCTCCTGTTTGAGAGTGATGACAAACCTCTAACGAATGAGATCTGTCATAGGGTACCGAATAAAAAACAAGGAAAATCAATTTATTGATTTTCGGCTGATAACCACAAAGAAGGAAAAACCACGCTTTTTCCTTCTTTGTCAGCAGTCTGAAACAGGAGCCAATCGGCTCCTGTTTTTCGTCATACGCAAGCTAGCTCTAAATCATCAGGGCGAAAGTACCGGCCCATACGATGACCATAAAAGAGATGCCCATCAAAAAGTATTTCACGTCTCATCACTCCGCGTAGTCTTGCCACGCCCAAATGAAAAAATATCCTGACTGAGTATAGAGAGCTGACACCGCCTCGAATAAACACGGGGATTTATCCCTTTTTACTCTTCGGCATCACCTCAAAATTCTGTGCTTCAAGCGCTCCAGACGGCGCTAATGTACGCTTAAAAAATGGGGGTGACAAGTAAGATTTTTTTATTAATTTTTAGTTACTTACAACTGTCGTGAAACGGCGACACAATAATTTCGAAGGGGTATAAATCTGTTCCTGGCGACGCACAGAGAAGCATCAAAAAACGAAGTAGTACCCTATTGAAACTATAGGGTTTTTAGTGAAGAGAGAACACTCAGCCCACCAGAGCGGTGAGCTGAGTGAGTCTTTCAGGAAGGACCAGAACTGATATTTGTAAGAGAACAGGAAACGCTTCTCAGCCTCATCCAGATAAGTGTTGTTGTCCTGAAGGTAGGTAAACCCGCTCACCGAATTGTGCTTATCGAACGAATACCCCCAGACCAATACCGCCAAAGTAGCCCTTGTAGCTATCGCCTTTGTCACAGCTGTTATGTTCACCGGTGTTGTAGGTATAACCCGCCATTGGGAAGGGAATTAGCGATCAAAAAACAGCGGATAACGGTACAAAACCGTTATCCGTAAATGCGTTATTGAGAGGATATTTGCTGGGCGTTATAAGCAAACAATGAATAGTCGACCAGCATATTTCCGGTTGTATCCGGAATTCCATCACGCGATCGTTCTCCGTAAGGATAATGTTGCTGTCGGATAAAGGACTGGCAGGCACTGCCTAAAATGTCATCCGGTTTTGTAGAAAGCTGCTTTGCTGCCTCGCCAGCCACCAGTCGGGTAACCGCGAGAGCGAGATCTATAGCTGGGTTAGCCTGCAAAATCACCGACAGGGGTTGTGTTAATGTTTCGGTTTCTGAGCTGGTTATCGTATTTGTTATCTCCGTCCAGACAATCCTGTTTCTGTCATTGTTTTTGATAGCTAAAAATACCCAGCTTAAATCATCAGGGATCGTCTCTGAACGATAAAGTAAATAACCGGTATCACCAAAGGTAATCGATGCATCGGTGCTATATTTCACACTGATGTCTGGAATGTCTATCATCGTAATATTGTTGTTAATGATAGCGTTTAAACTGGTTTTTTTCTTTCCTGTGTCAGTTTCTTTAATCCAGTTGTCAAGACTAACAGTGTCTGCGGTTTGAGTTACTATAAAACTAACCATATTGATGATGGGTTTATTAGCCCAGGGAAGCAGTGAGCTACTTTGAGTATCATGTAAACGAACGCGATTTATTTTAAAATAAAACATGTAAACCTCTCAGGTGCTTATTTGACAGTGATTTTTGTTGTTGCTGTATTTCCGGAGTCATTGGCTACAAATGAAATACTTGTGGTACCTGCGGTTATTCCGGTGATTAAGCCTGAATCTGGATCAATAGTCGCTATTGCGCTGTCTTCACTTGACCATTTCCCTGTTTTGTTAGTTGTATTTTCTGGAGTAAATGAGGGGGCCAGCGTTAACGTTTTTCCAGTTTCTACCCAGTATTGTGAGTTCAGAAAACTCACGCCTGTTGGAGGAATACTTCCCGGAGTTGCACGGTTAATGACAAGACCCGCAGTATTCTCAACGAAATCTGCGCCAGCATAACCTGCTGCTGCAATTGACAATAATTTAGCAGTGTCAAATGCTTTTGGTGCAGCAGAGGGATCAATTATTCCCATCATAAAGCCGGCTGCAATGCCTGCAATGGCGCCAATCATGAGGCTGATAAGCATAAATGCAGCATCAAAGGTGCTTTTCGTATCGGCCTGAGATAAGCGCCCGGCTTTTTTTAGGCCAACAATAACTCTAACACCTTGGCCAAATAATCCCATGATTGCACAGAGCAGTAAGATTATAGCTGATTGAGTAAGTGGTTGCATGATTTACACCGAGAAGTGATGAAAGGTGTTTTCATTATGTAAGGCAATAAAAACTCATCTATCATAAAAAAAAGGTGGTGTGGAAAGTAGGGTTTAATGATAACGAATGAGTGGGGGGAGTGGCTTTAGTTGGTATCTTTTTTATAACACAATCATCTCTGGTGAATTAAGTAGGGTTAAATTATTATTTAGTCTGGCTTAAATCATTGGGTAATATGAATAAGGAGCTTCTATGCAAACTCTGGGTATTATCACCAATGACGCTTATTCCTGTGAAATATTTGAAGATGATGATGGGCGTGTTCACTATACAGCAGGGGCTGCAATCGATGCTGATGGTGCAAACGGGCAGAACCAAAAACCAGCAGCTTACAAATCTGACGATTCCGGTACGGAGTCTCTGGCGAACGGTGGAATGAAGATCGTGGCAGGAAAAGTCGTGTGTGCTCATGAATGGGCACGAAGTATCGTCATTCTGGATAGCAACAATGAGCCGAAAGTCTTTCCCGGCGGTATTATTGCATCGACAACCTGGTATCGGATCCCCGGCCTGGCGTCTGACGTTCCCGAGGCATATGTCGATTCGGAGAGCGTTCCGTACGTTGTTGTGCCCTCTTTGATCGTCCAGAAAACGAAAGGTGTTGTGAGGGGGTGTAAGGCTCGAGTCACCTGGAACGGAGCTTCCGTTGATTGTGTCGTGGCGGATTTAGGACCGAAGTCAAAAATTGGCGAGATTAGCATTGAGGCTGCAAGACGGCTTGGCATACCGGCAAGCCCTAAAAACGGTGGCATTAAGGCGGCAGAAGTTTTTTACGAAATTTGGCCAGGGATTGCTGCTTCAGGATTTGTATTGCAGCCTGCATGAAGCAGTGATTAACAGGAGGGAGGGGCCAGATGGTGTCCCCTGCAGGAATCGAACCTGCAACTAGCCCTTAGGAGGGGCTCGTTATATCCATTTAACTAAGGGGACGAAGCGGCACGAGTATAGCGTTTTTTGACTGCTGCGTTAAGCACATAGCTAACTGACTGCTTAAAGTGTCGCCACTGACCCTACTTTTCCTGTGAGTTCTCACGCTTTTCGTCTGCTTTCGCTTTAGCCTCTGCTTTGCGTTTGTTACTCATATCATTGCGGATTTGCGCGTGGCTCATTAAGGCGAAGATAAAAGTCCCGCCGCAAATATTGCCCGCAAGGGTTGGCAGCGCAAACGGCCAGAAGAAATCCTGCCAGTGCAGTGTGCCGCTAAAGACCAGATACAGAATTTCCACGGTGCCCACCACAATATGCGTCGTGTCCCCAAGGGCAATCAGCCAGGTCATCAAAATAATGACGACGATTTTTGCGGCACCGGCAGCCGGAAACATCCAGACCATGGTGGCGATTATCCAGCCGGAAATAATGGCATTGGCGAACATTTCTGAGGGCGTGTTTTTCATCACGTCCATCCCGATTTTCACGAATGCATCTCGTGTGGGCTCATCGAAAATCGGCATATATTCAAAAGCCCAGGCAGCGGTGCCCGTGCCAATAATATTGCCGAGCAGCACAACGCCCCACAGTCGCATCAACAGGGTAAAATTCCTTGCGGTGGGGCTTTGCATGACCGGTAATACGGCGGTGACGGTGTTTTCTGTAAAGAGTTGCTGGCGGGCCATGATGACAATCACGAAGCCAAAGGTGTAGCCGAGATTTTCCAGTAAAAAACCGCCCGGTACGCCTTCAAGCTGAACGTGGAAAATGCCTTTTGCCAGCAGCGAAGCGCCCATCGACAATCCGGCAGCGATGGCAGACCACAGCAGCGCCATGGCGTCTCGTTCCAGTTCTTTCTCGCCGTCCTGTCGAATATGCTCATGAATCGCCATTGCCCGGGAAGGCAGCCTGTCTTCATCCACTTCTATTTTTTTACCCTGACGTTTCTCATCACTTTCGACTTCCAGTTCGTCCGTATGGCGAGTGATTTTCTCTTCTTTTACATTGTCCATGCGGAAAGACCTGTCTTGGTTGGTGATTGATTAAGCGTAGCGGGTTTTCATCAGAAACCTTGCAGGGCATACTGTTATTTTGGGGATATGCCATCAATCGCGATACGCTTGTTTCGATATATGTATAAAATCATAAGAGCAGCGATTGCCATCTTTACAGGGAGATATTTATGAATTTTCGCCTGTCTGCGCTTGCGCTGAGCGCGACATTGCTGGTGGGATGCGCCAGCACGGGTGAGCAGCCGCAAGGGCGCTCGGACCCATTCGAAGGTTTTAACCGTACCATGTACGATTTCAACTTCAACGTACTGGACCCGTATGTCCTTCGCCCGGTGGCCGTCGTCTGGCGAGACTATGTTCCACAGCCTGCGCGAAACGGTATCGGCAACTTCACCAGTAACCTCGAAGAACCTGCGATCATGGTGAACATGTTCCTGCAGGGCGATCCTTATCAGGGGATGGTTCACTTCACGCGTTTCTTCCTTAATACCTTGTTAGGGATGGGCGGTTTGATTGATGTCGCGGGAATGGCGAATCAGAAACTGCAGCGTGTGGCACCGCACCGCTTTGGCAGCACGATGGGGCATTATGGCGTCGGCTATGGCCCTTATATGCAGCTGCCGTTCTATGGCAGTTTCACCGTGCGTGATGATGTGGGTGATATGGCGGATGGCCTGTATCCGGTGCTTTCCTGGCTGACCTGGCCGATGTCTATCGGTAAATGGGCGGTGGAAGGGATTGAAACCCGAGCTCAGCTTCTGGACTCTGATGGTCTGCTGCGCCAGTCTTCTGACCCTTACATCATGGTGCGTGAAGCCTACTTCCAGCAGCATGATTTTATCGCTAATGGCGGGAAACTCAGCGCTGAAGAGAACCCGAACGCGAAAGCGATTGAAGGCGATCTGAAAGATATCGACTCGCAGTAAAGCGAGGAAAAGAAAAAGGGTGAGCAGTAAGCTCACCCTTCAGACTGCTGACAAAGAAGGAAAAAGCGTGGATTTTCCTTCTTTGTGGTGAGCAGCCGAAAATCAATGAATTGATTTTCCTGGTTTTTGTTCGGTCGTTAATGACAAAACGGCACTCGTTAGAGGTTTGTCATCAGTCTCAAGGGTGAGCAGTAAGCTCACCCTTTTTTGTGTCTGAAATCAGACTATCAGAAGCGATAGTTGAAGTTGGTACCGAACAGCCACGCTTTACCTTCAGAACGGAAGGTGTAAGGACCTTCTTCGATGGTGACGTGCTGGCCGTGCATATAGGAAGCCCCCACATCAATGGAGGCATCTGGGTTGAAGGCGTAGGTTGCGCCTGCGCTCAGCCAGAAACGGTCCTGATCCGGAATGGAGATGGAGCGATGGTCGGCCGGAACCGGGCTGTCATCGAACGCGATACCGGTACGGAACGTCCAGTTGTCATCCATATAATAGGTCGTACCCAGCGCGATGCGGTACGAATCTTTGAAGCTTTCATCTTTGTAGAACAGCGTCTGGCCGTCAGAACCGGTCGCTTTCAGCTCCTGGAACTGGCTCCAGCTGGTGTAAGCGATGCTGTAGTGAACGGCCCACTGTGGCGCAACGCGATTGTAACCAGAAATTTCCCACATTTCAGGCAGGTTCAGGGTCAGAGCACCTGGAACTGTTGAGCCAGACGTCCCCCAAGGGAACGCTGTGCCTGCGCCTGGAATGACGTTCGCTTGTGCCGGGATATTGCTCTTATAGTCGCCGTCGAAGTCGATTTTCACTTCCGAACGGTAGGTCAGACCCCAACGGTTATTTTTATCCAGTTCATACAGGATACCGGCGTTCCAGCCATAGCCCCACTCGTCGCCTTTCAGCTTGGCAATCTGAGAGCCCGGTGCCGCCAGACCTGCGCCTGCGGTTTGCTCGCCGGCATAACGCTCGATTTTCGCGTCAGCATAAACGGCATCAAAACCAAGACCAAAGCTCCAGTTCTGGTTCAGACGATACGCACCGCTCAGGTTGAGGTTAACGGTGGTCAGGTCGGTCTTACCGCCGTACTCGCCCGCGATGTAGTTGTTGTTGAACTCGGTTGCCAGACCATAGTTGGAGGTGACGGAAGCGCCCCAGCCAAACTGATCGTTAATTGGCATCACGAAGTGCATGTTCGGTACCCAGGCGGTCGGCGCGATGTTATCGGCGTCGGTGCTACGGCCTGTGAATGGCGATTTACCAGAGATATTCACATCAGGATCGATATAGACCGCACCGATAGAGAATTCCGGGCGATCGTACATCATGATCAGCGCCGGGTTACGGCTGGCGTTGCCGGCGTCATCGGCGATAGCGCCTTCACCGGAATAAGCACGGCCTAAACCTGAGGTTGAAAATTCGTTTAACTGAAAGCCGGCGGACCAGGCTTGAGAAGAAACAAGTGCCACTGCAACTGCGAGAGCAGATTTTGTAAAACGGGTTTTTTGGCTCATGACCATAACCTCAATTGAGTTATTTTTATGCAATATTTGTTACATGCCGTAACAGAAACGCGAAGTGTAGGGTCTGTGTTACGTCAGAGAAATCAGACCAGTTCCGAGAGTATAGGTCTGACCAGCTAAAATGTTGCAAGTATGTTTATAGGTTTTTTCAAATGTGATCTAAGAAACGCGATCCGGTTGGCAAAATTGCGACTTTCATGAGGTGTCTTACGAGAGGGAAATTGTTTTAGATCATTTTTAATTGTGATTTTGGTCACTTCTCTGAATTAGCGAAAATATCGACTGGAGACACTCAGGGCAGGGGCGTAAAATAAACGCATTGTTTATCTGGCACCCTGAGTGCGAACACAGAGGAAATCTACGATGAGTAAATGCAGTGCTGATGAAACCCCGGTTTGCTGCTGTATGGATGTTGGCACCATCATGGACAACACCGATTGCACCGCTTCTTACAGCCGCGTTTTCGAAAACCGCGCGCAGGCAGAGGAAACTCTGGCTGCACTGAGTGCAAAAGCTCGCGGCGTGGAGTCTGAGCCGTGCAACATTACCCCGGTCTTTAAAGACGTTGAAGGCGGCGTACAGCTTGATATTGATTTCGTCTTTGCCTGCGAAGCGGAAACCCTGATTTTCCAGCTCGGTCTGCGTTAATTCCTTCGCGACTCACGTCTGCCAAACGCCTCTGCTTTGCAGGGGCGTTTTCTTTTTCTCCTCAGTGTGTTTTGGCTCTCACTTTTTTGTTTCCCTGATTGGCTGCCTGTAAAAAATTAGTTAAGACTGTTATCAGGTCAGACCACTTTTTTACATTTATCAGGGGAAGGTTATGAGTCAGGCATTACCGCTTATCACCCGTCAGGGCGATCGCATTGCCATTGTCAGCGGATTACGAACCCCGTTTGCCCGCCAGGCGACGGCGTTTCACGGCATTCCGGCTATCGATCTGGGGAAAATGGTCGTGGGCGAAATGCTGGCTCGCAGTGAAATTCCTCCTGAAGTGATTGAACAACTGGTTTTCGGCCAGGTGGTGCAGATGCCGGAAGCGCCCAATATTGCTCGCGAAATTGTGCTCGGCACCGGAATGAGCGTACATACCGATGCTTATAGCGTCAGCCGTGCCTGCGCCACCAGTTTCCAGGCGGTTGCTAACGTGGCGGAAAGTTTGATGGCAGGCACCATTCGTGCAGGTATTGCCGGTGGGGCGGATTCTTCTTCCGTTCTGCCGATTGGCGTGAGTAAAACGCTGGCGCGAACGTTGGTGGATGCCAATAAAGCCCGCACGCTGGGTCAGAAGCTCAAACTGTTCTCGCGACTGAAGCTCAAAGATTTAGCCCCTGTTCCACCTGCTGTGGCTGAATATTCCACCGGATTGCGGATGGGCGATACCGCGGAGCAAATGGCGAAAACCTGGGGCATTACCCGTGAACAGCAGGATGCGCTGGCGCATCGCTCTCATTTACATGCGGCGAAAGCCTGGGAAGAGGGGAAACTGGCGGAAGAAGTCATGACGGCTTATTCACCGCCGTTTCGCGAGCCGCTGGAACAAGATAACAATATCCGCACCAACTCGTCGCTTGCTGATTACGCCAAACTGCGCCCGGCGTTTGATCGCAAACACGGGACAGTGACCGCCGCTAACAGCACGCCGCTGACAGACGGTGCCGCTGCGGTGATCCTGATGACTGAATCTCGCGCAAAAGAACTCGGCCTCAAGCCGCTAGGCTACCTGCGCAGCTATGCGTTTACCGCGATTGATGTCTGGCAGGACATGCTGCTCGGCCCCGCCTGGTCAACGCCGCTGGCGCTGGAACGAGCCGGGCTGACAATGGCTGACCTGACTCTCTTTGATATGCACGAAGCCTTTGCCGCACAAACACTGGCGAATGTGCAGCTCCTGGCAAGCGAACGCTTTGCCCGCGACGTGCTGGGGCGCAGCCATGCCACCGGCGAGATCGACGACAGCAAATTCAATGTGCTCGGTGGCTCAATTGCTTACGGACATCCTTTCGCCGCAACAGGCGCGAGGATGATCACTCAGACACTGAATGAGCTTCGTCGTCGCGGCGGCGGTTTCGGATTGGTGACGGCTTGTGCGGCCGGTGGGCTTGGCGCGGCAATGGTTCTGGAGGCCGAATAATGGACATGACATCCGCATTTACCCTGACAGAGCGCCTTGATAACGTCGCGGTCATCACCATTGATGTCCCAGGCGAAAAGATGAATACCCTGAAAGCAGAATTTGGCGTTCAGGTTCGCGCGATACTCAAGCAGATCCGCGACAATAAGGCCTTGCGCGGCGTGGTCTTTATTTCGGCAAAACCGGACAACTTTATCGCCGGGGCCGATATCAACATGATTGGCAGCTGCAAAACAGCGCAGGAAGCTGAAGCCCTGGCGCGTCAGGGGCAACAGATTATGGCTGAGATCCATGCTCTGCGGATCCCTGTCATCGCTGCGATTCACGGTGCTTGCCTCGGCGGTGGGCTGGAACTGGCTTTGGCCTGCCACAGCCGTATTTGCAGTGACGATCCTAAAACCGTACTGGGTCTGCCTGAAGTGCAGCTTGGCTTATTACCCGGTTCGGGCGGAACGCAGCGATTGCCGCGTTTGATCGGCATCAGCACGGCTCTGGAGATGATCCTGACGGGTAAGCAGCTTCGCGCTCGCCAGGCGCTGAAGGCCGGGTTAGTGGATGATGTTGTGCCACACACGATCCTGCTTGAGGCTGCCGTTGAACGGGCAAAACAAGAACGCCCAGCAAGCCGCCGCTTGCCGGTGCGTGAACGCCTGCTTGCCGGGCCGTTGGCGCGCAATCTGGTTTTCAGCATGGCTGGAAAGAAAACCGAACAGAAAACCCACGGTAATTATCCTGCAACCACCCGCATTTTGAAGGTGCTGGAAACCGGTCTGGCGCACGGTAGTACCAGCGGCTATGAAGCTGAAGCACAGGCTTTTGGCGAACTGGCCATGACGCCGGAATCCAAAGCCTTACGCTCAATCTTCTTCGCCAGTACCGAAGTGAAAAAAGATCCCGGTGCCAATGCCGAACCTCAGACGCTGCGCTCTGCTGCCGTGCTGGGGGGCGGGTTAATGGGCGGGGGAATTGCCTTTGTGACGGCGAGTAAAGCCCGGTTGCCAGTACGCATTAAAGACATTAATGCTAAGGGCATCAACCATGCGCTGAAGTACAGCTGGGAGCTGCTTGATAAAAAGGTCCGTCGCCGCCATATCAGAGCCAGTGAGCGCGACAGTCAACTGGCGCTGATTTCCGGCACAACCGACTATCAGGGCTTTTCACACCGCGACGTGGTGATTGAAGCGGTCTTTGAGGATTTGGCGCTAAAGCAGCAAATGGTGGCTGATGTGGAGGCGAATTTTGCGCCGCACACCATTTTTGCCTCCAACACTTCTTCGTTGCCGATTGGCGACATTGCCGCAACGGCACAACGCCCGGAGCAGGTGATTGGGCTGCACTTCTTCAGTCCGGTCGAGAAAATGCCGCTGGTGGAAATCATTCCCCATAAAGGCACATCGGAAACGACCATTGCCACCACGGTGAAGCTGGCGAAACAGCTCGGCAAAACACCGGTGGTGGTCGCCGATAAGGCTGGCTTCTACGTTAACCGCATTCTTGCGCCTTACATTAACGAGGCGATGCGCCTGCTGACGGAAGGCGAAGGTATTGATCATATTGATGATGCGCTGGTGAAATTCGGCTTCCCGGTGGGGCCAATCCAACTTTTGGATGAGGTGGGGATTGATACCGGGACTAAAATTATTCCGGTACTGGAAAGTGCCTGGGGAGAACGTTTTAGCGCGCCTGCAAATATCATTAGCGCAATTTTGAACGACGATCGCAAAGGCAGAAAAAATGGTCGGGGTTTCTATCTTTACGCCGCAAAAGGGCGTAAAAGCAAAAAACAGCCTGACCCTGACATTTATAAGCTTATTCAGGTCGGGCAGAGAAACGCACTCTCTGAGCAGCAGATTGCTGAACGCTGCGTGATGATGATGCTGAACGAAGCGGCGCGTTGTTTTGACGAACAGGTTGTGCGCAGCGCGCGTGATGGTGACATTGGCGCGGTGTTTGGTATCGGTTTTCCGCCGTTTTTGGGCGGCCCGTTCCGCTATATGGATACCCTCGGCGCGGGAGAAGTGGTGGCGATTCTGCAACGCCTCACTGCCCAGTACGGGCCACGGTTCACGCCGTGCGAAGCTTTAACAAGGATGGCAGAACAGGGACTGACCTTTTGGCCGATAAATGAAACTGAGACGTTGAGTTGAGGTCAAAGAAAGGGTAATCCGGACAATCTATAACGCTGCTTAATGGTTATTTTGTAAACAAAGATTGACTATACTTACGCCATTGAGGTAAAAAACAGCGTTTCATTCATTGGATGGATCAGGCACAATGCCCGGCCATCGAGTAAAGAGCGTGTCAGCACGTTTGATTTACTTCGATGCTTCTGGTTAACAAAAGCGGTGCAATATGCAAGTTTTTATTATGCGTCACGGCGACGCTGCCCTGGATGCAGCCAGCGACTCGGTTCGTCCTCTCACCCCCTGTGGGTGTGATGAATCCCGTCAAATGGCAACCTGGCTGAAAGGTCAAAAAGTGGATATTGAGCGCGTACTGGTCAGCCCGTTCTTACGAGCAGAACAGACGCTGGATGTGGTGGGGGAATGCATGAACCTGCCAAAAGAGATTGATGTCCTGCCGGAGCTCACGCCATGCGGCGATGTGGGCCTGGTGAGCGCCTATCTGCAGGCGCTGGCTAACGAAGGGGTGGCCTCTGCGCTGGTGGTTTCTCACCTGCCGCTGGTCGGTTACCTGGTCTCCGAGCTGTGCCCGGGGGAAGCGCCGCCGATGTTCTCCACATCCGCGATTGCCAATGTCACCCTTGAGGCAGACGGACAAGGCCATTTCAACTGGCAAATGAGTCCGTGCAATCTGAAGATGGCCAAAGCCATCTGAGCAAAAGGCGGGTGAGCCGTGCGCTTCCCGCCGCTTTTTTAAGCCTTTTCAGGCCATTACCCCGGTTCGACTCAAGGCAATTCTGGCGGCTGCCACTCTTCTACCTCAATCAACACCAGCAATGCGGCATCTCCGCCGTACTCTTTGGGTGCCTGATGAAAAGCCATCACGTGCGGATGTTGTGCCAGCCACAGTGGCGTCTGCTGTTTCAGAATATGTTTACCGTGTCCGTGCATCACGCAGGCACAAAAGACGTGTTCACGGCGGCAGGCGGCAATCAGCGCGCCTAATTCCTGTTTGGCCTGCATCTGCGTTAACCCATGCAAATCCAGAAACAGCTCGGGCGAGTAATCACCACGACGCAGTTTTTTCGCCTCAAAATGACTCACGTCCTGACGCACGTATTTCATCGCGCCTTCGGTGTTCAACAACGGCTGAAATTCGTCTGAAAAATAGTGGCTGTTATCGGCCTGCTCCTGAATCAAACGTTTGACCGGCACTTCGCTGATTTTTTTGCGTGCCGGGCGGTGAACAATGGTGTCCTGCTTAATTTTCCGCGTGCCGGTCATCAGCTGGCGAAACAGCGCCTGATCCTCCTCGCTGAGTGAGGTTTTCTTCTTCATGTTCTCTTTCCGTTTTCGCTTTTCGACAGTTTACCCGACTCCATTGGCTTGCGGGCAGGGAAAACGCATTTTTTCCCCGCCCGTAAGCTGCAAGAGTGCTGATTTATCGCCGTCTTCATGGCAAACTAGCCGCCGAAATTCAGCGAGCATGCCCTGGAGGGGAAAGTGGATAAAATTTTTGTCGATGAAGCAGTCAGTGAACTGCACACCATTCAGGACATGTTGCGTTGGGCGGTCAGCCGTTTCAGCGCAGCGGGCATCTGGTACGGTCACGGTACCGACAACCCGTGGGATGAAGCTGTACAACTGGTGCTGCCTTCGCTGTATCTGCCGCTGGATATTCCTGAAGACATGCGCACCGCACGTCTGACTTCCAGTGAGAAACACCGTATCGTTGAGCGTGTGATTCGCCGCGTTAACGAACGCATTCCGGTTTCTTACCTGACCAACAAAGCCTGGTTCTGCGGCCACGAGTTCTATGTTGATGAGCGCGTACTCGTGCCGCGTTCACCGATTGGTGAGCTTATCAACAACCGTTTTGCTGGCCTGATTTCCCATCAGCCAGAGCACATTCTTGATATGTGTACCGGCAGCGGCTGTATCGCCATTGCGTGCGCTTACGCCTTCCCGGAAGCGGAAGTCGATGGGGTGGATATCTCCCCAGACGCGCTGGCTGTTGCCGAGCACAATATCGAAGACCATGGTCTGATAAACCACGTCACGCCAATCCGTTCCGACCTGTTCCGTGACCTGCCGAAAGTGCAGTACGACCTGATCGTGACCAACCCGCCGTACGTTGACGCTGAAGATATGGCAGACCTGCCAAACGAATATCGTCATGAACCCGAACTGGGTCTGGCTTCGGGTTCCGATGGCCTGAAGCTGACGCGTCGCATCCTTGGTAACGCACCGGACTACCTGACTGACGACGGCATTCTGATTTGTGAAGTCGGTAACAGCATGGTACATCTGATAGAGCAGTATCCTGACGTTCCGTTCACCTGGCTTGAGTTTGATAACGGCGGTGACGGCGTCTTTATGCTCACCAAAGCGCAGCTTCTCGCTGCCCGCGAACACTTCAGCCTCTATAAAGATTAATGAAAACTCGATCGGAGCCGTGATGGCAGGAAACACAATTGGACAACTCTTTCGCGTAACCACCTTTGGCGAATCTCACGGTGTCGCGCTTGGCTGCATCGTTGACGGCGTGCCGCCGGGCATCCCGTTGACGGAAGCCGACCTGCAGCACGATCTCGACCGTCGTCGCCCAGGCACGTCACGCTATACCACCCAACGCCGTGAACCCGATCAGGTGAAAATCCTTTCCGGCGTTTTCGAAGGTGTGACCACCGGTACCAGCATTGGGCTGCTGATTGAAAACACCGATCAGCGCTCGCAGGATTACAGCGCCATCAAGGACGTATTCCGTCCGGGCCACGCCGATTACACCTACGAGCAAAAGTATGGTCTGCGTGATTATCGCGGCGGCGGGCGTTCTTCCGCTCGCGAAACCGCCATGCGCGTGGCGGCAGGGGCGATTGCCAAAAAATATCTGGCCGAGAAATTCGGTATTGCTATCCGCGGCTGCATGACCCAAATGGGCGACATTCCGCTGGACATCAAAGACTGGAGCCAGGTCGAGCAGAACCCGTTCTTCTGCCCGGATCCGGACAAAATCGAAGCGCTCGATGAACTGATGCGCGGCCTGAAAAAAGAAGGCGATTCGATTGGCGCGAAAATCACCGTAGTGGCTGATGGCGTGCCGCCAGGCCTGGGCGAACCTGTTTTCGACCGACTGGATGCGGATATCGCGCATGCGCTGATGAGCATCAATGCGGTGAAAGGCGTGGAAATTGGCGACGGTTTTGAGGTTGTCAGTCTGCGCGGTAGCGAAAACCGCGATGAAATCACCAAAGCCGGTTTCCAGAGCAACCACGCTGGCGGTATTCTGGGCGGGATCAGCAGTGGCCAACAAATTGTGGCTCACATGGCGCTGAAACCGACGTCCAGCATCACCGTGCCAGGCCGCACGATCAATCGTTTCGGCGAAGAAGTGGAGATGGTCACTAAAGGGCGTCACGATCCGTGCGTGGGTATCCGCGCAGTGCCGATCGCAGAAGCCATGCTGGCGATCGTACTGATGGATCATCTGCTGCGCCAGCGTGCGCAGAATGCGGATGTCACCACCTCCATTCCTCGCTGGTAATCACGCAAGGAAGATGCGGGAAAATGAAAAAAACTGTTATTGCGCTGCTGGCTCTGCTCGCCAGTAGCGCGGGTTTCGCCGCCACGCCATGGCAGAAAATCACTCAGCCGATCCCCGGCTCTGCGCAGTCAATCGGTGCGTTTGCCAACGGGTGTATCGTTGGGGCGCAAGGGTTGCCGCCGCAGTCTGATAACTATCAGATCATGCGCACCGACCAGCGTCGCTACTTCGGTCATCCCGATCTGATTTTGTTCATTCAGCGTCTCAGCAATCAGGTGCATAACCTGGGGATGGGCACGCTGCTGATTGGCGATATGGGGATGCCGGCGGGCGGACGTTTTAACGGTGGCCACGCCAGTCACCAGAGTGGTCTGGACGTGGACATTTTCCTGCAACTTCCGCAAACACGCTGGACGTCGGCTCAATTGCTGAAGCCGCAAGCGCTGGATTTGGTCGCGGCAGACGGCAAGCACGTACGCTCGTCGCTGTGGACACCGCAAATCAGCAGCCTGATTAAGCTGGCGGCGGAAGATAACGACGTGACGCGTATTTTCGTCAACCCGGCCATCAAGCAGCAGCTTTGCCTGGATGCGGGCACCGATCGCGACTGGCTGCGCAAAGTGCGTCCCTGGTTCCAGCATCGTGCGCATATGCATGTGCGTCTGCGTTGCCCGGCGGGAAGCCTGGAATGTCAGGATCAGGCTGCGCCACCTGCCGGTGACGGTTGCGGGGCGGAACTGCAAAGCTGGTTTGAGCCACCGAAACCAGGATCAACCAAACCTGAGAAGAAGACGCCGCCACCGTTGCCGCCTTCCTGCCAGGCGCTACTGGATGAACATGTGCTGTGATGGAACATTTCACTGAAATTTTTATGGTGTCACCGCTGTTGCTGGTGGCACTTTTCTTTGTCGCGCTGCTGGCCGGGTTTATCGATTCGCTGGCGGGTGGCGGTGGTCTGTTGACCATACCGGCGCTGTTGGCGGTGGGAATGTCACCGGCCAATGCGCTGGCCACTAACAAGCTGCAGGCTTGCGGTGGGTCGCTCTCTTCCTCGCTCTATTTTGTTCGCCGCGGCGTGGTGAATTTAAAGGATCAAAAGCTCAATATCCTGATGACCTTTATCGGGTCGATGACCGGTGCGCTGCTGGTGCAGCACGTGAAATCCGACGTATTACGTCAGATTCTACCGCTGCTGGTGATAGGGATTGGGCTGTACTTCCTGTTGATGCCAAAACTCGGGGAAGAGGATCGTCAGCGTCGCCTTCACGGTTTACCGTTTGCCTTGATTGCAGGCGGTTGTGTCGGCTTTTATGACGGTTTTTTTGGCCCAGGTGCAGGCTCGTTTTATGCGCTGGCCTTCGTCACGCTCGCCGGGTTTAACCTGGCAAAATCCACCGCTCATGCCAAAGTGCTGAATGCCACCTCTAACGTGGGCGGATTGCTGCTGTTTATTATCGGCGGCAAAGTCCTTTGGGCGACGGGGGTCGTGATGATGGCCGGGCAATTTTTAGGGGCGCGAATGGGATCGCGGCTGGTGCTCAGCAAAGGACAAAAGCTGATCCGACCGATGATTGTTATCGTTTCGGCGGTGATGAGCGCTAAACTTCTCTATGACAGCCATGGGGCTGAAATCCTCCAGTGGTTGGGACTTCACTGATGCAACAACAACACCATTATCAGCAGCTGATCGACATCTTCGACGGCTGCTTTGCCGATGATTTTAATACCCGTCTGATTAAAGGCGACGACGAACCCGTTTATCTTCCTGCTGATGACGAGGCGCTGTTCAACCGCATCGTCTTTGCGCATGGCTTCTATGCCAGCGGGCTGCACGAAATTTCACACTGGTGCATTGCCGGGGCGGAACGCCGTAAGCAGGTTGATTTTGGTTACTGGTATTGCCCGGATGGTCGCGATGCGATGACGCAAAGCAAGTTCGAAGATGTGGAAGTGAAACCGCAGGCGTTTGACTGGCTGTTTTGCGTGGCGGCGGGTTTCCCGTTCAACGTGAGCTGCGACAACCTTGAAGGTGACTTCGAGCCTGATCGCATCGTCTTTCAGCGCCGTGTCCACGCGCAGGTGATGGAGTATCTGGAACAAGGCATTCCTGCTCGCCCGGCGCGTTTCATCAAGGCATTACAAGAGTTTTATCAAACGCCGACGTTAAAGGCGGAACACTTCCCCTGGCCGGAAGATATCTAAATTGAGGAAAGAAGATGATCGCAGAATTTGAATCGCGCATTCTGGCGTTAATTGATGAGATGGTGGAACACGCCAGTGATGACGAGCTGTTTGCCAGCGGTTATCTGCGCGGTCACTTGACGCTGGCCGTCGCTGAGCTGGAAGCGGGCGACGATCACTCCCCAGAAGCGGTTTACGGAGAAGTGTCTCACAGCCTGGAAAAGGCGATTCAGGCGGGGGAACTCAATCCTCGTGACCAGGCTCTGGTGCTGGGAATGTGGGACACGTTGTTCCAGAAGGCGAAAGTCTGAAGGATTGCCGGGTGGCGCTGCGCTTACCCGGCCTACAAGTTCCGTAGGCCGGGTAAGGCGTTAGCCGCCACCCGGCATCATGGTTTACCAGTAAAGTGGCCAAATCTGACGTAATCTCACCATCGCTTCAAGATAGAAATAATCCCCCCAGCTACAGCACTGATCCACGCCTTTGCCGCTCGCCATGTGATACACGGAATGCTTCAACAAACCTTCACAAGGCTCATCGTCATGGGCGAGGTAATTGTCCGTCAGCGATTGCATGATCCGCAGCGCCATCTCTTCGTAATGCGCCCGATGGGGATCAAGCGTTGGCAGTGCTTTGACCAGTTCCAGCAACCCGCACACGGTGATCGCTGCTGCTGAACTGTCGCGCACGGCGTCTGTGCCCAGCAATGCCAGGTCCCAATGACAAACAGAATCTTCCGGCAGGCGATTGATAAAGTAGTGCGTCAGGCTGCGTGATAACTCGACCATGCTTTTATCGCCGGTGTGGAGATAGCTCAGCAGAAAGCCATAAATCCCCCACGCCTGACCGCGTGACCAGCAGGAGCTGTCGCTGTAACCCTGATGGGTATTGCCGAAGCGTGGTTCACCCGTTTTCACATCCATATAGTACGTGTGATAGGTGGAAGCATCGGGGCGCACAATATAGCGTGCCGCTTGTTCTGCATGCGCAGTTGCGGCTTGTGCATAACGTGCATCGCCGGTTTGTTCGCTGGCCCAGTACAGCAGCGGCAGGTTCATATTGCAGTCGATGATCATCCGACCTTGCTGCTCTGGGTCGTTCAGGTCGCCCCACGCCTGAATGATTTTTGCCGTCGGGTTGAAACGCTCCATCAGCGCGTCCGCCGCCTGTAATGCCGACTGACGTGCGGTTTCATTGCCGGTCAACCGCCAGGCACTGACGCAAGACAATGAATAGAGAAAACCCAGGTCATGCGTGGCGGTTTCGATTCGTTTCTCAATACGCTCGTAGAAAGACGGCAGGGTACGTTCGGCGGCCTCACGATAATGCGCTTTTCCGGTCATCTCCCACGCCAGCCAGAGCTGGCCTGTCCAGAAGCTGGTGGTCCACTCAACATTTTTCGTACGTGGCCAGATGCCGCCTTCACAGGCTTCGCCCGGGAAACTGTCGCCGAAGGCGGTGATATTTTTGTCGAGTTTTCTTGTGACGCGACCCAGCGCGGCATCCAGACTTTGGCGCAACGCCTGGCGGTCAATCGCGTAGAGCTCAACAGGGCGCAGCGGTTCGGTAACAACGGAAGCGGTCATGGTATCTCCTTAATGACTTTTAGCGGGGGCAACGGACACAGTGTCCAGAACGTGCTGCTCTTCAGCCTCGGGATGGCGAGCTGAACGGCAGCGCGAAAGGGTGAAACTGGAAACCAGGGTGAAGAACAGGGCGCAACAGCCCATCATCAGATAGGTGTGTTCAAAGCCGATTTTGGCGTACAGATAACCGGCTGGCGGCGCGACAACCACCGAGCCGACATAGATCATTGCCTGATAACCCAGCAGATACATGGTGGCGTTGACCTTCTTGTTGAAGTGCTCGGCGATATACTTGAAGACCGAAATCAACAGCAGGGCAATCTCCATGCCGTACAACGGCTTGATAATGGAGATCATCAGCGGATCGGTGGTCAACCCTGAGGCAATCAGGCGCGCGCCAACCACACAACCGCACAGCAGCAGGCCTTTTTTGGCGCCGTAGTGGTTCACCAGCATCGGGATAAACATCATCATCACGAACTCAGTGCCGGACTGGACGGTACTCAGGTAGCCATACCAGGCGTTGCCTTGCTCTTTGGTGTCGAAGAAGGAGACGAAGTAGCGCGGAAATTGCTGTTCGGCGACAAACATCATCCAGGCCACACCCGCCACATACAGGCTGAACATCCAGAATTTGCGGTTCTTCAGCAGCAAAATCACATCGCTGAACACGATTTTGTTCTCAGAGATGACGTTGTTGCTGCGCAGCTGTTCATCGCCAATTTTCAGACTAATAAGCACCAGCAGCATCAAAACGGAGGTCGTGCTGCTGACCACGAAGTTGGCTAACGGTGTGAAGTTAAACAGCACGCCTGAGACCGAGGCCGCCATCGCCCAGCCCAGCGAACCCCACATGCGGATGCGTCCGAACTCTAACCCATAAAGGCGGCTGAAGCGGTCGGTATAGGATTCCGCGGCGGCAACGCCCGCGTACCAGCCAAGGCTGAGATAAAACGCCCCGATAAAAATACCGACGGTTGTATGGCTCAACAGCAACGGCTGATAGACGGTGACGAAGAACGGCGCCATCAGCGCGGAAACGGCACAGACAAAATAGAGCAGCCATTTGCTCATCCCGATCTTGTCCATGATGTAGCCATAAACCGGCTTCATGATCACCGCAAACACGCCGTTAATGGCGAACACGCTGCCGATGGTGATGCTGTCGAGCCCAACTTTCTGACTCAGCCACAGGGCATACAGCCCGAAGCTTGAAGACCAGGTAAAGAAGTACAGAAAGATGAAGCTGCTCATCTTGAATTGCGCACTGCGTGGGGACCTTGTCGACATGATTTTTCCTCCGCTTTACGGCAGTTCCGGCAGGGTGAATTGCGTTTCCATTGCCGCTGATTTCAGCTGGATCACTTTTTCGTGAAGGCTTATCTGCGGCAGACTGTTTGCGTCGTAATCCTGCGGATCACCGGCCCAGACGGCGCACACCAGTAAATGCTGGCCAACGGAAAGCTCACCGCGTAAAACCGGCACGGCAGCCCTGTCGGCAAACAGAAGATTGCTGTTTGGCGGTGTGAGAACGACCTCGCCCTGGCGCGGATGCAGGCTCAGACAGTGAATCGCACTGAGATCTGTTTCGCTGCTCAGCAGGCTTTTTCCGGTTTCCGTACATTGTTCTGGCTGAGGGCGAGAGCAAAGGCTAAAACCGCCTTCCGCCGTGTCCAGCTCGCGTGCTGCTTTCAGATGATGAACACGAATTTGCCAGTTTCCTTGCGCCACCAACCAGGTGTCGACAGTGACGTCATTCCAGGGCTGCCAACGGCTGTAGAGGTAATTTTGCTGGGTGGTGACCTGCACGCAGTCACGACGGCCGCGCCAGTAATTGTCTTTTTCGCTGAGCAGCAGCATCGAATCGGGTGAAGCATGCGGCAGGTCGAAGCGCCCGCGTTCAACGTTAAAGGCATAGCGTGTGGAGTAGGCAAACTTGCAGTATTTGGCTTCGGTGTTGACGAAGTTATTTCGCTCCCACTGCCCGGAGGTCAGCATCCACAGATGATGCGGCTGATGGACCAACACCTGGTCTGCACGAGGAATAGCGTGAGGTGTGTGGCGTGCTGGCAGAGCTTCTTCTTCCGCCTGCCAGAAGGTACTGTTTTCACCGAGCGCCAGTACCAGCACGGTTTTCAATGCCCAGTACGGTGAACCTGGCGCGTTGTAATCTTCAGCCATAATCAGGTTCGGATAGCTGTAGCCGACGCTCAGCACGCCATCCCGGTCAAACGGCTGTTGCTGCATCCACCAACGCAGATGGCGCAAAACGATGCCTTTCATGATGCCCGGCGAAAATACGTCCAGCCCGACAAAAGCCGCGGCGCTCCAGAAGGCGGCCTGGGCGAAACGGTAGGTCAGGCTTCGACCGAAAGGAATGGCTGCGCCGTTTTCCTCGAAGAAGTGAATAAAATCCTGAGCGAAAACGGCGGCCCTTTCACGCAACACTGCGCAACGTTGTGGGTCAACGTCTTTCATCAGATGGGAATAAATCAGGCCGTAGAAGTGAAAGCCCATGGAAATGTAGTAGTCGCGCGGGCGTTCTGGGCCGTCGCTGTACCAGCCGTCACCCAGCCAGTAGCGCTCCATGGCATCAAAATGACGCTCGATGGCCTCGCGGTTGACCGGCATTCCTGCGCGATGAAAACCGACTTGCACCAGAATCGGGAAAAAATGCCAGTTGTTGTCCGGAATGGTGGCGGTTTCACTTTGCTTCAGCCAGTGCCAGAGTTGCTGCTTTTCCTGCTCATTAAAATGCGCCAGCAGCGGCTGGTGGGCGAGCGCTAACAGCAGCCCGTAAGCCGCCATTTCCACAACACGCTGATCGCTCTGGTCGATTTCACCCCAATAGTCTGGATGTTCTGGATTGACACCGTTTTTAATGGCCTGAATATAAAGTGAAAGTTGTTCCGGTTCCTGACCGCCTGCCAGCAGCGGTGTCACGCCCCACAGCAAACGGGAGAACGCTTCCATGTTGGCAATGCGTTGGCCGTAATGGGTGGTGAAGTTAGCGAGATCGATCCCGCTGGCATTATTTTTGAAGAATGGCGTCACGGCATTGAGTATTTCGTTCACCCATTTTGTCAGGTCGCGACGTTCTTTTAAGGGATTATCAAAGGTAATGTTTTCAGGTTGCACGAGGCCCTCCCGTCAGACACGAGATCAAGGAAAAGTGATTGTTATTGGATTTGTTATCGCCAGCATTCCTGCGGCGAAACCAAGCCTAGCCGCTTTTCTTTCCTGCGCTGAGTGAGCCGCTTCACAAAAATGAACCGCCATTTCAACTTCACTGGATTTTCCCGCCAAACAGGGCAATAAATTGCAAACCGTAGGCTAAAAATTTAATTCTGTTGTCATGGTGGCGGTATGGGCGATGCGCAATTACTGGAACGGATAACGCTTGAACATCAGGCTATCTCATTCAACCGGATGAGAGGGTCGAGCGCGCTCTACTACCACTGGCATCAGTGCGTAGAGTTTCTTTATATTTCTAACGGTTATGGCATCGTGGTGGTTGATAATCAGCACTACACTGCGCGCCCCGGTCGTCTGTTTATCTTCCCGCCCTTTCGGTTGCACAAAGTGCATGTCGACGAGAGCGAGCACAATCATTACCACCGTTCGACGATGCATATCGAGCAGTCAGCCGTCGAAAGTAACCTGCAACAGTTTCCTCGTTTTCAGGCGCAGTTTGCGCATCTGGCGGCGACCAGCGCACCCGCTCAGGCTTATGATTTAGGTGAACATGCCGCGTATATGGAAACCGTGCTGGCACAGTTTGCCGCGCTGGAGTCGCGTGAACATTATCCGGCGGATGAAGTCGCGTTTCTGGTGATGCAAATTTTGTCGTTGCTTCCGGCACAGCCGACGATCAGCACGCCGCAGCAGCAAACGGCTTCTGCGCAAATCATGCAATGGCTGGAAAAACACTACGGGGAGAAGTTTTCGCTGGAGGAGTTAGCGCGTGACATTGGCTTGTCCCGCAGCTACACCTCGCGCATTTTTCGTCAGCAGACGGGCGGCAGTATTCACGAATATTTGCTGACCCGAAGGTTAAAGCGCAGCTGTGATTTGCTGCGCACCAGCGAAATGAGCGTGGAGGAGATCGCGGTGAAAGTAGGTTTTCAGGAAACAACCTACTTTATCACCTGCTTTAAACGCATGATGCACCAGACGCCGTTGCAGTACCGCAAGCAGGCGCGGCAGCGCATCAGCCTGCTTTGAGCACGGCTTTACCTTTCAGTAGTTTTCGGACCCACAGGCGATTTGGATTGAGTGCCGCAAGCGTGATGCTGTTTAGCGGCAACGGTTCGTGGCTCATCTGTGCCGCCAGCACTTCGGCTGTCAGTGGCGCGGTACACAAACCACGGGAACCCAGTGCAGCCAGCATGAACAGATTTTCATGCACAGGCGCAGTCGGCGCATTTTCACTGTTCTCAGCCAGGCTGGCGTAAGTGTCCAGCGTTCGCGAATAATCCGGCACATTGCCAAGCATTGGCAGATGATCGCGTGTGGCACATCTCACGCCGCAGCGAGCGTCACCGGCGTTGACATCCACCTCTTTTGCCCATTCCGCATCAGGGAAACAATCCAGCAGACGCTGGCGATTCTGCTGCTGATCTTCATCACTGTAGTGCATCTCTGCCTTGCCACGATGGTAGCTGGCGCCGATGCAGTGTTGTTGATGGTGAGGATCCTGCGGGGTCAGATAGCCGTCATAACAAAGCACATTGCGAAGTTTTGCTAAAGCAGGCGTGGTGGGAATATGGCTCACTTGACCGCCAACAGCATAGACGGGCAGCGCTTCGGTCTGGCTAAACTGATGAATCTTGTGTCCGTTTGCCAGCACCACACTGGCATGATGAACGTTTTCGCCACTGGCAAAACGCAGGTTCCAGCCTTTATCGTCAGCCACAAGCTGTTCACAACAGTGATTCCAGTGCACGTTCAGACCTTGCTGACGCGCGAATTCCAGCGCATTCGCCGTTAACTGAGCCGGGCACAACCAGCCGCCGAGCGGATAATGAATGCCACCGCAGCCTGTTTCCACGCCGGTCATGTCATTCGCTTGCTCTGCTGAAATCGCAACAGCAATTTCTTCGGGCAGGCCCAGCGCCAGCATGTTGGTTATTTTCTTAGCGCTTTTCTCATCCCAGCCCAGCTGAGTGACGCCACACCACTCATGATCAAAGTCGAGAGGCAGCGAATCGTAATACCGGCGGGCGAAGGTAAAAGCGGCGGGGAAGAATTGTTCCAGCGCGGCGTCGTGAGCGCTAAGCAAGGGATAAAGCGCGCCCTGACGGTTGCCGGATGCCCCTTGTGCAGGCATCGCATCTTCACAATAGAGCGTCACCTTCCAGCCGCGACGCAAAAGTGCAAGAGAGAGCAGGGCGCTGGCAATGCCGCCGCCGACGATGGCGGTCTCTTTCGTTGTGCTGCCCGTGCGGGCAAACCACGGCGTTTTGCTCTGGGCTGGTTGAGTAATATTCCGCTGCCCGGTCAGCATTTCTCGCTTACGCCCGAAGCCTTTCGTTTTTTGCATGCTGAAACCGGCCTCATTCAGACCACGACGCACAAAACCTGCGGAGGTAAAAGTTGCCACCGTGCTCTCCGGACGTGCCAGCCTCGCCATGGCATTGAACAACGTCGGCGTCCACATATCCGGGTTTTTCGAGGGAGCAAAGCCATCGAGGAACCAGGCATCAACCTGCTGATTAAGCGAGTCGTCCAGCGTATCAACCAGCTCGTTAATATCGCCAAACCACAGGTCGAGCGTGACATTTCCGCCCTCCAAAAGCAGGCGGTGGCAGCCAGAAAACGGCAGTGGCCACTGCGCCTGAAGCTGCGTGGCAAAACTGTCCAGTTCAGGCCAGTGCTGATGAGCGAGTTTCAGGTCATCGGCACGCAGCGGGAATTTTTCAAAACTGATGAAATGTAATCTTTGCAGCGTAGCCTGCGGGGAGGTGCGGCGAAATTCTGAAAACGCCTGCCAGAGCGTGAGGAAATTCAATCCTGTACCGAATCCGCTTTCGGCAACCACGAAATGGGCCCGGTCGTGAGCAGCAAAACGTTCGGGTATCCGGTTACCACCGAGAAACACGTATCTGGTCTCTTCCAGACCGTTATCGTTGGAAAAATAGACATCATCAAAATCTCGGGAAACAGGTGTACCCTCAGCGTTAAATTCAAGGTTGGCAGGTTGTATGGCGTTTTGTTTCACGTAAGTTACTCGCAATGCAAGGCGTGCGGCGATCTTAGCGATGTGTGCCTGAAGGCGCAAATTTATACATAAATTGGCTGATCGGACTTGTTCGGCGTACAAGTGTACGCTATCTTGCGACTCGAAACTTAAAATAGTGCGACTTACAGAGGTATTGAATGAAACGTGCAGTGATTACTGGCCTGGGCATCGTTTCCAGCATCGGTAGCAACCAGCAGGAAGTCCTGGCATCTCTGCGTGAAGGACGCTCGGGGATCACTTTCTCTCAGGAATTCAAAGATTCTGGAATGCGTAGCCACGTGTGGGGTAACGTCAAACTGGACACCACCGGTCTGATTGACCGTAAAGTGGTCCGTTTCATGAACGATGCCTCTATCTACGCTTACCTCTCTATGCAGCAGGCTGTTGAAGACGCCGGGCTGAAAGAAGAGGTCTATCAGAACAATCCACGTGTGGGCCTGATTGCCGGATCTGGCGGTTCTTCAAAATCTCAGGTGTTCGGTGCAGACGCCATGCGTAGCCCGCGCGGCCTGAAAGCGGTTGGCCCTTATGTGGTCACCAAAGCGATGGCCTCTGCGGTTTCTGCTTGCCTCGCCACCCCGTTCAAAATCCACGGCGTAAACTACTCCATTAGCTCTGCTTGTGCGACGTCTGCACACTGCATCGGCAGCGCAGTTGAGCAAATTCAGCTGGGCAAACAGGACATCGTGTTTGCTGGCGGCGGCGAAGAGCTGTGCTGGGAAATGGCCTGTGAATTCGACGCGATGGGCGCGCTGTCCACCAAGTACAACGAAACCCCAGAAAAAGCTTCCCGTACTTATGATGCGAGCCGTGACGGCTTCGTTATCGCAGGCGGCGGCGGTATGGTTGTGGTTGAAGAACTGGAACACGCTCTGGCCCGTGGCGCACACATCTACGCAGAAGTGGTTGGCTACGGCGCAACCTCTGACGGTGCAGACATGGTTGCTCCATCCGGTGAAGGCGCAGTGCGCTGCATGAAGATGGCGATGGAAGGCCTGGATGCCCCTATCGACTATCTGAACTCCCACGGTACTTCTACGCCAGTGGGCGATGTGAAAGAACTGGGCGCGATCCGTGAAGTCTTTGGCGACAACACCCCAGCTATCTCCGCAACCAAAGCGATGACGGGTCACTCTCTGGGTGCCGCTGGCGTGCAGGAAGCGATTTACTCCCTGCTGATGCTGGAGCACGGTTTCGTTGCGCCAAGCATCAACATCGAAGAGATGGACGAGCAGGCTGTTGGCCTGAACATCGTGACCAAGCCAACTGAGCAGGCGCTGAACACCGTGATGTCTAACAGCTTCGGTTTCGGCGGCACCAACGCCACGCTGGTGATGCGTAAACTGAAAGCGTAATCATTACGCCGGATAATGAAAAAGGAGCCGAAAGGCTCCTTTTTTTACGTCTACAGTCAGCTAAGAATCAGGCTACTCGCTCGAAAAGCTGACGGTGTAAAGCTTTGACCGCGTTATCTGCCGCATCGCCAGGAAGCAGGAAGCTGAGGTTACTCTCTGAAGCGCCCTGGCAAATCAGGCGAACCGCACACTCATCCAGCTCAGAGAACACGTCCTGACAGACGCCCGCCGACTGCGAAAGCTGATGGCCGACCAGGGTCATCAATGCCAGCCCGGTTTCAACTTCCAGAGTGCAATGCGCTGAGAGAGCCGCGTGCAGCGTGGCGATAAGTTCGTTGTCGTCACCGGATGTGGCGTGGGTTGCGTCCAGCACTAATGCCATGCCGGTTTCGGCTGTCGTCACCAGGTCGGCCGCAATTTGGCTCTGCGCTAAAAGGCTGAACATTTTTGCGTTGAAGTCGAAGACCGGCAGGCTATCCGGGCGGCGGCATTTGACGAGCGTCTGCTTACGACGCACGGCAATGGCCCGGTAGCGCTGGACCTCTTCTGTTTCGCAACACACCAGCGTCCCGCCCGCAGACGGATTTTTGCTGGAGCCAACAAACACGGGAATATTCTTGCGCATGGCAGGCAGGAGCGTGGCGGGATGGAGCACTTTCGCGCCATAGGCCGCCATATCGCTGGCTTCGGAAAACGAAATCGTATCGATGCGTTGGGCCTGAGGGACGATCCTCGGGTCGGTGGTGTAGATCCCGGCCACGTCTGTCCAGATATCCACCCGGCTGGCCTGTAAGGCTTCCCCAAGCAAGGAGGCGGTGTAATCACTGCCGCCGCGCCCGAGCGTCGTTGTTCGGCCTTCGGCATCACTGCCAATAAACCCTTGGGTGACGACAACCGCGTGCTCGACGTGCGGTAAAACCTGAGTTTTTGCCTGTAGCGCGATAGCGTTGACGTCGGGTTCGGCACAACCAAAATGCGCATCCGTACGGATAACCTCACGGGCGTCAAGCCACTGAGCGTTGACGCCGCGTTCACGTAATATCTCCGTAAACAGCAGGCTGGACATCAACTCGCCATGACTGACGAGTTCATCACTGAGCTCAGCAGAAGGCGTGGTGGCTGCGATTTGCGCAAGCGTGGAGATCCTGTCGAGCAGCGCGTCAATTTTCTGACGAACAGTGGCAGGCTGTTTCAGGGCAGCAAGAATCGTGTGCTGAAGGGCTCGAAGCGTCTCGATTTTATCCTGGCGTTGTTGGGCGTCCAGGCCTTCAGAAAGTGCGACCAGTTGGTTGGTTACGCCGGAAGAGGCCGATAAAACAACCACTCGGACTTGCTGATCAGCGAGGACAATAGCGGCACTGCGGTTCATCGCGTCAGCATCGGCTACGCTTGTGCCGCCAAATTTGGCCACGACAAAAGGTGGGTAAATGCGTGTCATAACAATCTCATATCAGGGCGCCATCACGGATGGCAGAAAATTTCATTCCTGGCATAAGGCAAGTTGCTTTGCCTTACGAGAGCTCCGCCCGCGGAGTTCTCTGGTGACAACCCAGGAAAAATTTCCTGTTGTCGATAACGTGTTTCGCCGTTACGCGTTACCGGTATTTGCGCATTAATTTTTTATGACAACCACAAGGGGTATTAAAGCGGCGAGATAGTAAATTATTTCCAACAACGAAGCGATATATTTATTGGCTTTTACAGTAAAACAAGCGGAAACAATATCCTGAACGCCAGTCTTTACATCAAATTGGTAAAAATCTGTAAAATAGAGTGTAGACCGCAATATCATTGCGGGTCTTATGGTTGACTTTCAAAGTATCTGATTTTTTTAAATGCTGGCATCCCAGCGAGCTTTTTAATTGATTGTTGACCCATCTTTGTCTGTTTTGCTTTGATTTATAAGATTATTATCTCATTTTTCTTGCAGGCAAATAATTATTGAGTCCTCAGGCAAAAGGGCATATATTAGCCGCGCCTTTTTGGGCTGAACCCTTTTAACGATTATTCAATCCGGCGATTAATCAGCCGCGGTTGTAGGAGTGATATGATGACGGATAAAGTCCGTATTGATACTTTAAGTGCTACTTCCTTCCCGCAAAGCAATGATGTCTATTTAAAAAGACAAGCTGAGTTTGAATCTAACGTCAGGAGTTATCCGCGTAAACTGCCCCTGGCGATTGCCAAAGCGCAGGGCGTCTGGATAACCGATGTGGAAAATAATCAATATCTTGACTGTCTTGCCGGTGCCGGCACTCTGGCGCTTGGTCATAACCATCCCGATGTGCTGCAAAGCATTCAACGTGTCATCACAAGTGGCTTACCGTTACATACACTTGACCTCACGACCCCTTTAAAAGATGAGTTTTCCGCTTATCTGCTCTCTCTTTTACCGGGCCAGGGCCGCGAATATTGCCTGCAATTTACTGGGCCATCTGGCGCAGATGCGGTAGAAGCGGCGCTAAAGCTGGCGAAAAAAGTGACCGGCCGTTCCGGTGTTATCAGTTTCTCCGGCGGCTATCACGGCATGACGCACGGCGCGCTTTCCGTTACCGGCAACCTGTCGCCGAAAGAAGCCGTCAGCAACATGATGCCGGAAGTGCAATTCCTGCCTTACCCGCATGAATACCGCTGCCCGCTGGGCATTGGCGGTGAAGCGGGTGTGAAAGCGCTGACTTACTATTTCGACAACCTGATCAACGACGTTGAGAGCGGCGTGCGTAAACCTGCCGCGGTGATCCTCGAAGCAGTGCAGGGTGAAGGCGGCGTGAATCCGGCGCCGGCTGAGTGGCTGCAGCGCATTCGCAAAGTGACTCAGGAACACGGCATTCTGCTGATTATCGACGAAGTTCAGGCAGGTTTTGCCCGTACTGGCAAATTCTTCGCCTTCGAACACGCAGGCATTGAGCCAGACATCATTGTGATGTCAAAAGCGGTCGGCGGCGGTCTGCCGTTGGCAGTGCTGGGCATTAAAAAGCAGTTTGATGCCTGGTCTCCTGGGCACCACACCGGCACGTTCCGTGGCAACCAGTTGGCGATGGCAACGGGCCTGACCACGCTGAAAATCCTGAAAGATGAAGGGATTGCCGATCAGGTCGCCGCCAAAGGCGAGTGGCTGAAAGGCAAACTGAAGGAGATGCAGAAGCATTACCCTGTTATCGGTCACGTTCGCGGCCTGGGATTGATGATCGGCATCGAAATCGTCAAACCAAACGAAGCGCAGGATCACATGGGCTGCTACCCGGCAGATGGCGAACTCTCTGCGCTGCTGCAGAAAAAATGCTTCGAGTCCGGGCTTATCCTGGAGCGTGGTGGCCGCAACGGTTGCGTTCTGCGCCTGCTGCCTTCGCTGCTGATCACCCAGGGCGAGCTGGAAATCTTCCTCGATAAATTCGAGAACGCCTTGCTGGGCGCTGGCGTGAAGCCGGTTTAATCGGAGTCGAGAGCAACATGTCAGACGTAAATCCAATTCTGTCCGGGTCGGCGCAAAGTATTGCGGCCTACCAGCAGGCGATTGAGCAGAGTACGCGCGCCGTCGTGGAATGGTTGAAGCAGCCTGAGATGTATCAGGGCAAAACCGTTGACCAGCTGCGCGAGCGCATTCAACTCTCCTTCACGCAGGAAGGTCTCGGTAACGAGGCCACCATTGCGCGGGCAGTAGACTATTTCCTCAAAGACAGCCTGTCGGTGCACCACGCGCAGTGCGTGGCGCATCTGCACTGCCCAAGCCTGGTGATAAGCCAGGCTGCGGAAGTCCTGATCAACGCCACCAACCAGAGCATGGACTCCTGGGACCAAAGCCCGTCGGCGACTCTGATTGAGATCAAGCTCATTGAGTGGCTGCGCGAGCAGGTTGGCTACAGCGCAGGTGATGCTGGTGTGTTCACCAGCGGCGGCACGCAAAGTAACCTGATGGGCCTGATGCTGGCGCGCGATGCCTTTTTTGCTGGCAAGGGTCACTCGGTACAGCAGCATGGCCTGACCGGCGATCTCAGCAAAATTAAAGTGTTCTGTTCTAAAGAAGCGCACTTCTCGGTGCAAAAGAACATGGCTTTAATGGGGCTGGGCTATCAGTCCGTGGTTCAGGTCGAAACCGACGCTTTCTCGCGGATGGACATCAACGACCTGAAAGCCAAACTGGCGCAGGCGAAAGCCAATGGCGAGCAGGTGATGGCGATTGTGGCCACCGCGGGGACGACCGACGCCGGTGCCATTGATCCGCTGCCTGATATTACCGCTCTGGCGGCGAAAGAAAATATCTGGGTGCATGTTGATGCGGCCTGGGGCGGGGCACTCCTGCTTTCAGAGAAGTATCGTCATTATCTGGATGGCCTGGAAAGCGCTGATTCCGTCACGCTCGATTTCCATAAGCAATTCTTCCAGACCATCAGCTGCGGCGCTTTCCTGTTAAAAGAAGCGCGTCATTATGAGCTGATGCGTTATCAGGCGGCTTACCTGAACTCTGATTTTGACGAAGAGCACGGGGTGCCGAATCTGGTGTCGAAGTCACTGCAAACCACGCGTCGTTTTGATGCCCTGAAGCTGTGGATGGGTCTTGAAGCGCTGGGCAAAAAGCAGTACGCCGGGATCATCGATAACGGTGTGACGCTGGCACAGCAGGTTGCGGAATATGTGCAGGCTCAGCCGGAACTTGAGCTGGTCATGACGCCTCAACTGGCGAGCGTGCTGTTCCGCTTCCGTCCAGAGCAGAAAGATACTGCGTTTGTGGCGCTGTTAAACCAGCGTATCGGGGATGTCCTGCTGGCCTCTGGCAGTGCGAACGTTGGGGTAACGGAAGCAGACGGCGTGACTTGCCTGAAGATGACGTTGCTGAACCCGACTGTCTGCCTTGAAGATATTAAGGTTCTGCTGGAAAGCGTGAAACAGACGGCGAAACAGCTGCTGAACGCTTAATAGCCTGTCAGTAGAACGCCAGCGCATGATGTCTCATCGGCGCTGGCGTTTTTTTTGTGTCAGATAACAATCCACAGCAGGAAAATCACCACTAACAGCATGACGAGCATCAGGCCAGGACGGGCTGACATCGCTTTTAAGTTCTCAATGAATGGCGTGAACGGGCTGTAAATTGGCTGAATATGGCTGATATCGAGCGTATCTTGCGAACGCTCTACGCGCTTGAGGAACACCTGATTCAGCAAATCCTGCACCTGCGCTGGTGTGAGAATAGTCTGCGGTGTGGCCTGCCAGTTTTGCTGGGCATAGTCACGCAGCGCGGAAAACTCCTGCGGTTCCATCGGCTGTTTCAGTGCGGCCTGAAGGCTGTTCAGCGTCGGCGCTTTTTGGTCGCTTAGCGTCTGGCGAGCCTGCAGCCACGTCATCAACTGGTTGAAGTGTTTAGCCGGGATCAGTTCGCCGGTTTTCACGCCAGACAGCTCCAGCATCGACTGCCAGATTATCTTGCTGGATTCGCCCGTAGAGGCAGCCACTTTGTTGACCATCTGATTAAGCGTGTTGTGCTCTGCCGGTTGCAGGGGGCGTGTGGTGCCTGGTCGCTGCTGTGGCTGAGGAATGTCAAGCTGATTGCTTTGCAGAAGTTGCAGGACGTTCTTCAGTTGATCCGGCGTGAGCTGGCTCAGCGCGGTTTGACCGTACTGCTGGCGGATATAATCGCTCACGGCCTGACGATTGTTCCCCTGGCTCAGCAATTCGGTTAACTGGGCAACAACCTGGCGCACGGTGTGCGTTTGCTGCGCGCTTTCCAGACGCTGGTTCAGGTTTTGCTCTGCGGCAGGGAAGTGCTTCGACAGAAGCTGCGCATCATTTTTCAGGCCTAAATCGTGCTTCATTGCCGCCCACACGCCTGCGCTTTGCTGTGAGGTCAACGCGACAAGACGCGTAATCAGCCTTTCAAGCACGGTGCGCTGCTGGGTGGAGAGCGGCTGTTCGCCGATGGTGTTTGTTGCTGTTCCTTCCCCCGGAGGGCGGGCGGGCAGACCTGAAATGGGTTGCGTCATGATAAATCCTGAATGTCCGTCGGTGTTCTCAAGGCTCAGTGTTCCTGGCGGCAAGATTATGGCACACTTCCCCGGTTAACTCTCGCTTCAGACAGGTACTGTACCGTGAAAATCCTTGTTGATGAAAATATGCCCTACGCCCGCGAGCTTTTTAGCCGTTTGGGTGAAGTTAAGGCGGTTCCCGGCCGTCCCATTCCACAGCATGAACTCGATGACGCTGACGCGCTGATGGTGCGTTCGGTCACGAAAGTGAATGAAGCGCTGCTGGCCGGAAAGGGGATTAAATTTGTCGGCACCGCCACGGCGGGGACCGATCATGTGGATGACAAGTGGCTGGCTGAGGCGGGCATTGGTTTTTCCGCTGCACCGGGCTGCAATGCGATTGCGGTGGTTGAATATGTTTTCTCCTCGCTGCTGATGCTGGCGGAGCGTGATGGTTTCGCGCTGGCAGATCGCACCGTGGGGATTGTCGGCGTGGGTAACGTCGGCGGGCGTCTGCAAAAACGTCTGGAAGCGTTGGGCATCCGCACGCTGCTTTGCGATCCACCGCGTGCCGATCGCGGTGACGAAGGGGATTTCCGCACTCTGGATGAACTGGTGCAGGAAGCGGATATTCTGACTTTCCACACGCCGCTGTTTAAAGACGGCCCCTATAAGTCGCTGCATCTTGCCGACGAAGCGCTGATCTCCCGCCTTAAACCTGGCTCAATTCTGATTAATGCCTGCCGCGGTCCGGTGGTTGATAACGCCGCGTTGCTGAAATGCCTGAAGGGCGGGCAAAAACTCAGCGTGGTGCTGGACGTCTGGGAGCCTGAGCCAGAACTGAATACTGAACTGCTGAATCGGGTGGATATCGGCACTGCTCATATCGCCGGTTATACGCTGGAAGGCAAAGCCCGCGGTACCACGCAGGTGTTTGAAGCCTACAGCAAGTTCATCGGCAAGCCCCATCAGGTATCGCTGGATACACTGCTGCCTGCGCCGGAATTTGGCCGTATTACGCTGCATGGCGTGCTGGATCAGCCAACGCTAAAAAGGCTGGTCCATTTGGTGTATGATGTGCGCCGCGATGATGCACCGCTGCGGAAAGTCGCCGGGGGCCCTGGTGAATTCGACAAGCTGCGTAAAAACTACCTTGAGCGCCGCGAATGGTCCTCGCTGAACGTCCTGTGCGACGATGCGCAGACGGCGACGCTACTCAAAAACCTGGGCTTTAACGCAGTGCATCACGCCGCTCATTAATGTCTTCTTAATACGCCCTGTTGGATACTCCGACAGGGCGGCTCATTATTTCTGGAGTAAACCACCATGTCTGAAGGCTGGAATATTGCCGTACTGGGCGCAACGGGCGCTGTAGGCCATGCTCTGTTTGAAACGCTGGCGGAGCGTCAGTTCCCGGTGGGTGACCTTTATGGTCTGGCGCGTAGTGAAAGCGCGGGCGAGTCTCTGCGCTTCGAAGGGAAAACCGTGCGCGTGCAGGATGTTGCTGAATTTGACTGGACCCAGGTGCAGTTAGCGTTCTTTGCCGCAGGTGCAGAAGCCTCTGCAACTTATATTGATGACGCGACCAACGCAGGTTGTCTGGTTATCGATTTGAGCGGGCTTTTCGCGCTTGAGCCTGACGTGCCGCTGGTTGTACCGGAAGTGAACCCGTTTGTGCTGGATGAATACCGTAATCGCAATATTGTTGCCGTACCGGACAGCCTGACCAGCCAGATGCTGGTGGCGTTGAAACCCCTGATTGATGTGGGCGGCCTGTCGCGTATCAGCGTCACTAACCTGATGTCGGCTTCTGCGCAGGGCAAGAAAGCGGTGGATGCCCTGGCAGGCCAAAGCGCCAAATTGCTGAATGGCATTCCTGTTGATGAAGACGATTTCTTCGGCCAACAGCTGGCATTCAACGTATTGCCGATGCTGCCCGATCGCGAAGGCAGCGTGGCAGAAGAGCGTCGCATCGTGGAACAAACTCGAAAAATCCTGCAGGACGAAGGGCTGATGATTTCGGCAAACTGTGTGCGCGCGCCGGTGTTCTACGGCCATGCGCAGATGGTGAGCTTTGAAGCAATGCGTCCGCTGGCGGCAGAAGAAGCTCGCGATGCGTTTGCTCGTGCTGAAGATATCACGCTGTCTGAAGAGCAGGAGTTCCCGACTCAGGTGGGCGATGCTTCCGGCAGTGCGCATCTGTCTGTGGGCTGTGTCCGAAACGATTACGGCATGCCAGAGCAAATTCAGTTCTGGTCTGTCGCAGATAACGTTCGCTTCGGCGGCGCGCTGATGGCCGTGAAAATCGCTGAAAAACTGGTTCAGGAGCATATGTACTGATGTCTGAAGTGGAATCGCTGCCACGCTTTAAAATCGCGCTCGGTATCGAGTACGACGGCAGCAAATACTACGGCTGGCAGCGTCAAAACGAAGTGCGCAGCGTACAGGAGAAGCTTGAAAAAGCGCTCTCTAAAGTGGCGAATGAGCCTGTCAATGTGCTTTGCGCAGGACGTACCGATGCAGGCGTTCATGGCACCGGTCAGGTCGTGCATTTTGAAACGACTGCCGACCGTAAAGATGTGGCGTGGACGCTCGGGGTAAATGCGAATTTGCCTGGAGACATCGCGGTGCGTTGGGTGAAACATGTGCCCGACGATTTTCACGCACGTTTCAGTGCGACCGCACGCCGTTATCGCTACGTCATCTACAATCATCGTCTGCGTCCGGCGGTGTTAAGTCAGGGCGTGACGCATTATCACCAGCCGCTGGATGCGGAGCGTATGCAACGTGCAGCGCAAAGCCTGCTTGGTGAGAATGACTTTACCTCGTTTCGGGCCGTGCAGTGCCAGTCGCGCACGCCATGGCGAAACGTGATGCACATTAACGTTGAACGTTACGGTGCATATGTGGTGGTGGATATCAAAGCTAACGCTTTTGTTCATCATATGGTGCGGAATATTGTGGGCAGCCTGATGGAAGTGGGCGCCGGAAACCAGCCAGAGAGCTGGATTGCAGAGCTGTTGGCCGCGAAGGACAGAACGCTGGCGGCAGCAACGGCAAAAGCGGAAGGGTTGTATCTCGTGTCGGTAGATTACCCGGAACGGTTCGACCTTCCCAAGCCGCCTATGGGCCCGCTATTTTTAGCGGACTGATTGCAGTCACATAAGGTTAAGCCACTATGGATCTCATTCGCTTTTTGATTGATTTTATTTTGCATATTGATGTGCACCTCGCCGAGCTGGTCGCTCAGTACGGCGTTTGGGTTTACGCTATTTTGTTCTTGATCTTGTTCTGTGAAACCGGGCTGGTGGTGACACCGTTCCTGCCTGGTGATTCGCTGCTGTTTGTGGCTGGTGCGCTCGCGGCGTTGCCTTCCAACGATTTGAACGTTCACATGATGGTGGTGTTGATGATTATCGCCGCGATTGTCGGCGATGCGGTGAACTACACTATCGGTCGGCTGTTCGGTGAGAAGCTATTCAGCAACCCGAACTCCAAAATTTTCCGTCGCAGCTATCTGGATAAAACCCACCAGTTTTACGAGAAGCACGGCGGCAAGACCATTATCCTGGCGCGTTTCGTGCCCATCGTTCGAACTTTTGCTCCGTTTGTCGCGGGAATGGGACGCATGTCTTATCGTCATTTTGCGGCTTACAACGTGATTGGCGCGCTGTTGTGGGTGCTGCTGTTTACTTACGCGGGCTATCTTTTCGGTGACTTGCCGATTGTGCAAGAAAATCTGAAACTGCTGATTGTCGCCATTATTGTGGTGTCGATTCTGCCTGGGGTGATTGAAATCATCCGCCACAAGCGTGCGGCGGCGAAACAGGCTAAATAACCACAGAACCTGAACAGGGGAGAAGTGTCACCGGTTCGACCACTTTTTTATCCCATGTTCAGGTCTCTTATGTTTTAATGTGCAACATTTCATGGTCTGTAAGCCCTAAAAATGGCATTATTCGCCGCTTACAGCAAAAACTGGTATCGACCAGGTTCAGGCAGAAAGGTTATCAATGAGCTGGATTGAACGAATTAAAAGCAACATAGCCCCCACCCGTAAGGCGAGCATTCCTGAAGGGGTATGGACCAAGTGTGACAGCTGCGGCCAGGTCTTGTACCGTGCCGAGCTGGAACGCAACCTGGAGGTTTGCCCTAAGTGTGACCATCATATGCGTATGTCGGCGCGTAATCGCCTGCATAGCCTGATGGATGAAGGCTCACTGGTGGAACTGGGTAGCGAGCTTGAGCCGAAAGATCTGCTGAAGTTCCGTGACTCCAAAAAATACAAAGACCGCCTGGCGTCTGCGCAGAAAGAAACGGGCGAGAAAGACGCGCTGGTGGTGATGAAAGGCACGCTGTTTGACATGCCAATTGTCGCTGCAGCTTTTGAGTTCTCCTTTATGGGCGGCTCAATGGGCTCTGTCGTCGGCGCGCGTTTTGTCCGTGCCGTTGAATACGCGCTGGAAAACAACTGCCCAATGGTTTGTTTCTCCGCTTCCGGTGGTGCCCGTATGCAAGAAGCGCTGATGTCGCTGATGCAGATGGCAAAAACCTCCGCTGCGCTGGCGAAAATGCAGGAACGTGG
Organism: Pantoea sp. sgz302252; assembly: GCF_047713085.1. Lineage (NCBI taxonomy): Bacteria > Pseudomonadati > Pseudomonadota > Gammaproteobacteria > Enterobacterales > Erwiniaceae > Pantoea > Pantoea sp. sgz302252. Next base: position 60,929 of record NZ_JBLFJW010000019.1, on the reverse strand, counting down.
TCTGCCGTACATCTCCGTACTGACCGACCCAACCATGGGTGGCGTATCGGCAAGCTTCGCGATGCTGGGCGATCTCAACATTGCTGAGCCAAAAGCGCTGATCGGGTTTGCCGGTCCTCGCGTTATCGAACAGACCGTACGTGAAAAACTGCCGCCGGGCTTCCAGCGCAGTGAGTTCCTGATTGAAAAAGGTGCGATCGACATGATCGTTCGCCGTCCTGAGATGCGTTTCAAGCTTGCCAGCATTCTGGCGAAGCTGATGAATCTCCCGGCACCAAACCCGGAAGAGCCGCGCGAAGCCGTGGCGGTACCGCCGGTACCGGATCAGGAACCTGAGGCCTGATAAATGAAAAGGGCAGGGCCAGACGGCGCTGCCCTTTTTGCTTGTGTTAACCGTTAACAGTCGCGGGCATCATGGAAAAAGAAACTACGCCAATCGCCACGTCGCCTCTCGCCACGTGGCTTTCTTATCTGGAACATCTGCACACCAAAACCATCGACCTGGGTCTGGCGCGTGTTAGCGAAGTTGCCGCGCGCATGGGTGTGCTGAAACCAGCGCCGTTTGTGTTTACGGTGGCGGGAACCAACGGCAAGGGCACCACCTGCCGCACGCTGGAGTCTGTGCTGACGGCCGCGGGTTACAAGGTTGGCGTCTACAGTTCTCCGCATCTGGTGCGCTACACCGAACGCGTGCGTGTTGAGGGGAAAGAGCTTGCAGAGTCTGCCCATACCGCGTCTTTCGCTGAAATCGAAAAAGCGCGTGGTGAAGTCTCCCTGACCTATTTTGAATTCGGCACGCTCTCTGCACTGTGGCTGTTTAAACAGGCACAACTGGATGTGGTTATCCTCGAAGTGGGGCTGGGCGGGCGACTGGATGCGACCAATATTGTGGATGCTGATGTGGCCGTTGTGACCAGCATTGCGCTTGATCATACTGACTGGCTGGGGCCAGATCGCGAAAGCATTGGTCGCGAGAAAGCGGGCGTGTTCCGTGGTGGAAAACCTGCCGTAGTGGGTGAGCCAGATATGCCGCAAAGCATTGCTGATGTCGCGAATGAGAAAGGTGCTCAGCTGCTGCGTCGCGACGTAAATTGGCACTATACCGCCCATGATACCGATTGGGCGTTTAAAGATGCCGACGGCGAGCTGAACGGCCTGCCGTTACCGCAAGTTCCACAGCCGAATGCCGCGACAGCGCTGGCGGCATTGCGTGCGAGTGGCCTGGCCGTCAGTGAAACGGCGATTCGTGAGGGTATCAAGAATGCCATTTTGCCGGGGCGCTTCCAGATTGTGAGCGACTCACCGCGCCTTATCCTTGATGTGGCACATAACCCTCATGCAGCGGCCTGGCTGGCGGAACGTCTGAAAATGCAGCCTGCTCGTGGGCGCACGCTCGCGGTGATTGGTATGCTACATGATAAAGATATTGCCGGTACCCTGACGTGCCTCTCTGAGGTCGTAGACAATTGGTACTGCGCCCCGCTGGAAGGCCCGCGCGGCGCAACAGCGGAACAATTGGTGGAACATTTGCGCGAGGGTGCAGTCTATGCCACTGTAGCGCAGGCGTGGCATGCCGCGATGGCAGAGGCCCGTCCGGAAGATACGGTACTGGTGTGTGGTTCGTTCCACACGGTGGCTCATGTAATGGAAGAGATGGACGCGAGGAAAACCGGTGGCGAGTAAGTTTCAAAATCGTTTAGTCGGAACCATTGCGCTGGTGGCGCTGGGGGTGATTGTGCTTCCGGGGCTGCTGGACGGTCAGAAAAAGCATTATCAGGATGAGTTTGCGGCGATCCCGCTGGTCCCTAAACCCGGCGACCGCGATGAACCCGATATGCTGCCAGCCGTGACCCAGGCTTTGCCTGCTCAGCCTCCTGAAGGCGCAGCAGAAGAGGTGAGGGCGGGTGATGCGGCGGCGCCAACGCTTGATGCATCGCGCTTTGCGGCCAATAATGGCGGAAATGAGATTGATGACAACGGCCAGCCGGTACAGCCGCCGAAGCCGAAAGTCGTCGCGCCAAAACCGCAGGTTCAGCCGCAAACCAAAACGCAGCGTGACAACACCAGTCAGCAACTGGCTGCTGCGACAGAAGCGCCTCCGCCTGCTCAACAGAAGCCGGTCGCGGAAGAGAAGCCAGCGCCGACAGGCAAAGCCTACGTTGTGCAGTTGGGTGCGTTGAAAAACGCCGATAAGGTCAATGAGATTGTGGGTAAACTGCGCGGCGGCGGGTATCGGGTCTTTACCGTGCCTTCTACGCCAGTGCAGGGAAAAATCACCCGTATTCTGGTGGGGCCAGATGCTTCAAAAGACAAGATGAAAGGATCGCTTGGCGAACTGAAGCAACTGTCCGGTCTGAACGGTGTGGTGATGGGATATACCCCTAACTGATTTTGAATTGCCGGATGGCGCTACGCTTATCCGGCCTACAGGTGATTTCGTTTGTAGGCCGGGCAAACAGCGTGCCGCCCGGCAACATCATGGGGACTGGGGACAGCATCGAGAATGTTCGATGAGCGCTAAATGGTCCTCAATAAGGCCAAAAGCGCAGGTGGCGTTGAACATTTTTTCAGCGCCATTTTTATTTACGCGGGGACAGGAAATCCCTACGCAAACGTTTTCTTTTTCTGTTAGAATGCGCCCCGAACTGGACGACAGGGCGTAAAATCGTGGGACAACTATGGTCTGGATTGATTACGCCATTATTGCGGTGATTGGTTTTTCCTGTCTGGTAAGCCTTATCCGCGGCTTTGTTCGTGAAGCATTGTCACTGGTAACCTGGGGTTGTGCTTTCTTTGTTGCCAGTCATTACTACACTTACCTGTCTGTCTGGTTTACGGGCTTTGAAGACGAACTGGTTCGAAACGGGATTGCTATCGCGGTGCTGTTTGTCGCGACGCTCATTGTGGGTGCTATCGTTAACTATGTTATCGGTGCGCTGGTCGAAAAAACGGGTCTGTCCGGAACGGACAGGGTGCTGGGAATTTGCTTTGGTGCGCTGCGTGGGGTGTTGATCGTCGCCGCCATACTGTTCTTCCTCGACACCTTTACCACGTTTTCGAAGGGTGAAGACTGGCAGAAGTCGCAGCTCATACCCCAGTTCAGTGTCGTCATCAGAATGTTCTTTGACTATCTGCAAAGCTCGTCAAGTTTCTTGCCCAAAGCATAAGCTTTGGGTAGTACTGAACGAGGAAAATGACGTATGTGCGGTATTGTCGGTATCGCCGGTGTTATGCCGGTAAACCAGTCGATTTATGATGCGTTAACGGTGCTTCAGCACCGTGGGCAGGATGCCGCAGGCATCATCACCATCGATGCAAACAACTGCTTCCGTTTGCGTAAAGCCAACGGCCTGGTGAGCGATGTATTTGGCGCCGTGCATATGCAGCGCCTGCAGGGCAATATGGGCATCGGCCACGTCCGTTACCCGACTGCGGGCAGCTCCAGTGCCTCTGAAGCACAACCGTTTTACGTCAACTCCCCGTATGGTATTACGCTTGCCCACAATGGCAATCTGACCAACGCCCACGAGTTGCGTAAAAAGCTGTTCGAAGAAAAACGCCGCCACATTAACACCACCTCCGATTCCGAAATCCTGCTCAACATCTTTGCCAGCGAGCTGGACAATTTCCGCCACTATCCGCTGGAAGCTGACAACATTTTCGCCGCGATTGCTGCGACGAACCGTCAGATTCGCGGGGCATACGCCTGTGTAGCGATGATCATCGGCCACGGTATGGTTGCCTTCCGCGACCCGAACGGTATTCGTCCGCTGGTGCTGGGCAAACGTGACGTGGGTGATGGGCGCACTGAGTTCATGGTGGCGTCCGAAAGCGTGGCGCTGGATACGCTGGGCTTCGAATTCCTGCGTGACGTTGCGCCGGGTGAAGCTATCTACATTACCGAAAAAGGCCAGCTGTTTACCCGTCAGTGTGCGGACAACCCGGTCAGCAATCCTTGCCTGTTTGAGTATGTTTACTTCGCGCGCCCGGATTCATTCATCGATAAAATTTCCGTTTACAGCGCTCGCGTGAACATGGGCACAAAGCTCGGCGAGAAAATTGCTCGTGAGTGGGAAGACCTGGATATCGACGTGGTTATCCCGATCCCCGAAACCTCCTGTGATATCGCGCTGGAAATTGCTCGTATCCTCGAAAAACCGTACCGCCAGGGCTTTGTGAAAAACCGCTACGTTGGCCGCACGTTCATCATGCCGGGTCAGCAGCTGCGCCGTAAATCGGTACGCCGCAAACTGAACGCCAACCGTGCTGAGTTCCGTGATAAGAATGTGCTGCTGGTTGATGATTCCATCGTTCGTGGTACCACCTCCGAACAGATTATCGAGATGGCGCGTGAAGCAGGGGCGAAAAAAGTGTACCTGGCCTCAGCGGCACCCGAGATTCGCTTCCCGAACGTGTACGGCATTGACATGCCAAGCGCAACCGAGCTGATTGCTCATGGGCGTGAAGTGGATGAGATCCGCCAGATAATCGGTGCCGACGGCCTGATTTTCCAGAATCTCAACGATCTGATTGATGCAGTACGTGCCGAAAACCCGGACATTCAGCAGTTTGAATGCTCAGTCTTCAACGGCGTGTACGTCACCAAAGACGTGAACCAGCAATACCTCGATTATCTCGATGCCCTGCGTAATGACGACACGAAAGCCCTGCAACGTCAGAACGAAGTGGAAAACCTTGAGATGCATAACGAAGGCTAATACCCGTCTTCGAAAAAAGCCCGCGAAAATGCGGGCTTTTTTGTGTCTCGCATTCAGGCTTCGTCAACCCAGATTCGCATTTCGCCCTCCCCACGGTTAGCCCAGCTAAACCAGGGAATGAACGTCAGGGTTTGTGCCTCTGTGCTGGTCTGGCGAGTATCGAAACTGTAGAGCGGCTGGTCTTCCGGCGCTGTAGGCAAGCGCAAACCCTGCGCGGTTAAGATGATTTTCCCTGTCAGCACGCCATTGCCGGGTTGCTCATGGAAATCACTCACTTTAGGCAGGGAAAGATTGTGCAGCTCAGAGCCGTTATCCGCTTCCTCCAGGCAATACACCAGCGGCCCGCGCTGGACGGCGACTTTCCCTGCGTTATGGCGCACTTTGGCATTTGCATACACTCTTTTTACCGGCATCGGCAAATCCAGGGTGATGATATCTCCCTGCTGCCACTGTCTGGTCACATGCAGATAACCTTTGAGTCGTTCACCCTGAGCCTTATCGCCATTCACCTGAATGTTGGGTGTCGGGCACCACTCGGGTAAACGCAGCGCCAGCGTATGAGCAACAGGTCTAGCGTTGGTGATAGTGACAGATATTTGGCCGCTCCATGGATAATTCCCCTCAATCTTTAACGCCAGTTCGCCTGCGGAAATCTGGAATCGAGCGTCGGTTCCTGCATAGAAGTTAATAAATAGCGCATCCGGGCGAGGGGTGAAAATGTAGTGCCCAATAGCGACCAGCGTGCGCGCGATGTTCGGAGGACAGCAGGCGCAGCCGAACCAGCGTTGGCGAACGGGTTTTATATGGTCGTAAATATGGTTAAACGGAATACTTTTTGGCTGTGTTTCCAGCGGATTCACGTAGAAGAAGTGTTTGCCATCCAGCGCCATGCCGCCCAACACGGTATTGTAGAAGGCGCGTTCCATCACATCTGCGTAGTGGGCATCACCTTCCATTTCCAGCATCCGGCGAGCAAACATCATCAGGCCGATAGAGGCACAGCTTTCGCCGTAAGCCGTATCATTCGGTAAATCATAATCACTGGTAAAAGCTTCCCCGATCCCCTGCGAGCCAATCCCACCGGTGATGTACATCCGCCGTTGCACCATGTTATTCCAGATGCGCAGGCAGGCCTGGCGTTTCTCCTCGTCGTGGGTCATTCGCGCGATATGGGCAAGACCTGTCATCAGATAGACAGATCTGACGGCATGGCCGACAGCCTGATCCTGCTCGGCCAACGGTTTGTGAGCATGGGTATAAGCTTTATCTTTGATCATCCACGCATCGCCCCAGTTATCCCAGTGCCAGGTGCCGCCACGTTTCTCGAATTCAGCGTCGTAGTAGTGCGGTTGACGGCCTCGCTCCTCAAGGAAAAAATGGGCCAGCGACTGATAGCGCGGTTCTTGCGTCACTTCAAACAGGCGCATCAAGGCTAACTCTATTTCAGGATGCCCTGGGTAGCCGCGTAGCTGGCCGTTATCAGGCCCAAAAACGGTATCGATGTGATCGGTAAAACGACAGGCAATGTCCAGTAATTTGCCTTTACCCGTCGCGTTAAAGAAGGCGACAGCGGCTTCTATCAGATGGCCTGCGCAATAGAGTTCGTGGCACTCTGCCAGATTCGTCCAGCGCTGGCCTGGCTCCTTCACGGTGTACCAGGTGTTGAGATAACCGTCTTCGCATTGTGCTTGCGCTAACAGTTCTATGACTTCGTCTGCGGTCTTTTCCAGAACCGCATCCGGCTTTTGCAGCAGCGACCAGGCAACCGCTTCCAGCCATTTAGTGACATCGCTATCCTGGAAAACCATGCCGTAAAACTCACCTTTTTCTCTCCCTGCGGCGATACGGTAATTGGCTAAAGCATGACTGGGTTCGGCGTCCGGGATTTCATCGTTGAGAGCCTGCCACTGATAAGGAATGACGACATCGCGGATCAGCCGCTGGTATTCGCCCAGAAAGGGGTCGGTGACGTTGATGTGCTTCAGATCGGCTTCAATCACTTCAGAGTACATGCTGTTAACCTCAAGATTGGTGTGAATATTTTTGGCGAAGGTCGAAGGAAATGCGCTGCATCATCGGGCCGTTGAGTCGGCATTTGAGCAGGCAGAGTGCCAGAGCCAGATGGAAAATCGCAGGAGCCAGGCTTTGCAGGGCGGTGATGCCCTGAATGGAGGCTGCGGTCTGATTCGCAAGCCCTGGATGGTAGGCAACCAGGATAAGGATCAGGCTGATAATGCCGCCAGAGGAGGCCCATGAGAGCTTGATGAAGAACAGGTTGAAGGCAAAGTTCATGCCCGATGAGCGCACGCCGTTTTTCCACTCGCCGTAATCATCCGCAAAAGCCATGATCGAAAAGTGAAGAGGGAGGGTGAACCCGAGCACCACATTGTTGATGAAAATACAGACCAGCCACAAAGTCTGGTGCTGCGGGCCGGTCGGCAAAAACCACATTGCCACGCCAAAGGCGGCCAGCAGAAGGTTAGTGAAGAAGTAGAGCTTCACCATGTCGATACGGCGTGAGAGTGGATTGACGATGATGGCCCCGAGGATGGCGGCTACGGTAACAATCGCGAAAAACAGCGACATAAACCCGGCGCTTCCGTGCAGAGCGTAAGAGATGAAATACATGTAACCGCCGCCGCGAATACACAGAATATTCACCAGCAGGAACGACATCACCAGCATCATTAAAAGCTGATCGTTTTTACGCAGGCCTTGCAGATGCTGGCGTAAAGTAAACTGCCCGGCGAGTGAGACGGGGACTCGCTCTTTGACCCAGAAGAAGCACAACAAAAACATCACCACGCCCACAGTACAAAGCACGGTGACGCCATATTGATAGCCTTTCGCCAGGTTTCCTTTGCCAAAAAATTCCACCATCCACGGCAGGCCCACCGACACCAGAAAACCGGCGATGCCGCTCAAAACAAAACGCCAGGACTGGCAGGACATGACCTGGTCGTGCCGGTTTGTCATGGCATTGATCAGCGCGCAGTAGGGCACGTTAATGGCCGTGTAGCCAACGGACAACAGCAAGTAGGTGCCAAATGCCCACGCGATTTTCAGGTCAGGGCTGAGATCCGGTACGGTGAAGGTAAGTACGCCGATTACCCCAAGCGGAACCGCAATCCACAGTTGCCAGGGGCGAAAACGTCCCCAACGGCTGCGGGTTCTGTCAGCAATCACGCCCATCACGGGATCGGAGATGGCGTCGAAAATACGCAGGATCAGGAACATTGCGCCGACGATGGCCGGGCTGAGCCCAAAGATATCGGTGTAGAAAAAGAGTAAAAAACCGCTGATCAAATCGGAGATGCAGTGTCCGCCTGCATCACCCAACCCGTAACCTATTTTTTCGCGAGTCGAGAGTGTTTCTCCCGGCTCAAGAAGTTGCACATCGCTGTCCAAATTATCGGCAATTGCCATAGCCTATCCTCACCCGTTTTCAGTCGTCGTTAGCAGGAAGTCATTACGGCTTATCTCTGACTATTTTTAGTAAAAATAATTGATCATGAGAGTAGTTCTGGACGCTTTGTCTGGTACAGGGTGATGTGCTTTTGGTGTGAATTTGATCTTAATTTTTACTATAAATAATTTTTAATTGGTGATGTGAATCACATCACGACTGTTTAAAGGCGAGAAACTGGGCTAACAGAGATTTATGTTTAGTAAAAAAATCCCATATACTTGAGGGGGAAGGGGGTTCAGGAAACAGGGTGTATGGCGAAGAAAATCAGAATTAAAGATATCGCAGCGGCGAGCGGGGTGTCGATTGGGGCAGTCTCCCGGGCGCTCAAAGGCCAGCCGGGGTTGAGTGATGAGACTCGTCAGAAGATCTTGTCTATTGCACAAGCGGAAGGCTATGACTTTACCCGTTTGCGCAGCGGACGGATTAAGCGTTTACTTTTCCTGATGCACCGGGAACACAACATCGCCAGTGCCTTTCCTTTTTACTCAACGGTCATGCTGGGTGTGGCAGATGCTTGCCGGGAAAATGATGTCGCTATGAGCTTCCAGCCGATAGGTCCTTGCGATTCGATACCCGAGCTGGTGGCACTCCATCAGCCGGACGCGCTGATTTGTGCGGGCTATCTTGAAGCTGAAATTCTGGGGGAATTACGCAAAACAGCCTTGCCTGTGGCGCTAGCCGATTTATGGGCAGCGGATTTTCCCTGCGTTAATCCTGATAATTATCACGGCGGCTTTGTTGCGACGCGACACCTGATTGAACTCGGTCGCAAGCGTATTGTTTTTCTCGGGCATTCACAGCGCCATTACAGTATTCGGCAGCGCGTCGAGGGTTATCAGCAGGCCCTGTTTGATGCCGGAATGACCTTATCTGATGACTATCTGGTTGAGGCTCCACCGGTGAAGGATATTGAGCAGGTCCTCATTGCCGGAATGGAAAAGCTGTTGGCGCTGCCTGAGCCGCCAGACGCTATTTTTGCTTATAACGATATGGCTGCGCTGGTCGCTATGCGTGTCTGTGCACAACAGGGGCTACGTGTTCCAGAAGACATCGCCATCATTGGGTTTGATGACATCGATGCGGCAAGCTGGGCTCACCCGCCATTAACCACTGTTTCGATAGATAAACGTGAGCTGGGCCGGGATGCCTTTCAGCTACTGCATAGCGAAGGAAACGACCGAAATCTGCTCCTGCCGGTGAAACTGGTGATTCGCGAAAGCACATCCGGGGATTTGTCACCCGTCAGGTTGCGTCTTGCACCATAATCCGGCAAAGTTTGCTTCCTCACGTGAAAAGGGCTGAAAGAGTGAAACGACTCATTGTTGGAATTTCCGGTGCCAGCGGCGCAATTTATGGCGTGCGTTTGTTGCAGGTATTGCGTGATGTCGTCGGCGTTGAAACGCATCTGATCATGAGCCAGGCCGCTCGTCAGACGCTGGCTCTGGAAACGCCTCTTTCTTTACGTGAAGTACAGGCGCTGGCGGATGTGGTGCATGATGCCCGTGATATCGCGGCGACAATCTCGTCCGGTTCGTTTAAGACGGCGGGAATGGTGATTCTGCCTTGCTCGATAAAAACCCTTTCCGGCATTGTGAACAGCTACACCGACGGATTACTGACGCGAGCAGCGGATGTGGTGTTGAAAGAGCGCCGCCCGTTGGTGCTTTGCGTACGCGAGACACCGCTGCATCTGGGCCATTTACGCCTGATGACTCAGGCCGCTGAGATTGGTGCAGTCATTATGCCGCCGGTTCCTGCGTTTTATCACCGCCCGCAAACGTTAGATGATGTCATTAATCAGACGGTTAACCGGGTTCTCGACCAGTTTGATATTGAACTTCCCGAAGATCTTTTCACCCGCTGGCAGGGCGCTTAAATCCCGCACTAAAATAGTGCATCTTCCTGGTGCATGCCCGGGCAGTGGGCGATTTTGTAATCGCGATCAAATCCTCAACATTTAATCCCCTTTTTCACCGTTTAGCGCTGCGGTTTATCCGTCGTTGCTGTTATCTTTCATTCTTAAGACAACTCCGCAACTATTCATTAACACATTTAGCGCTGATTTTTTGAGCAGCCTGTTAAGTGGCATAAAACGTGCAGGGCTGGTCTGCAACACACAATATCGACTACACATAACACGCAACTGCATCACGACACTTAAGGGTAATGTATGAAGAAGACGGTTCTGGCTCTCTCTTTAATGCTTGGGATGGGCAGTGTATCCAGCGTATTCGCCGCGCTGCCGCAGACGGTTCGCATCGGGACAGATGCCACTTACGCACCCTTCTCCTCTAAGGATGCGAAGGGCGATTTCGTTGGCTTCGATATCGATTTGGGCAACGAAATGTGCAAACGCATGCAGGTGAAATGCACCTGGGTGGGCAGTGATTTCGACTCCCTTATCCCTTCTCTGAAGGCCAAGAAAATCGACGCCATCATCTCTTCCCTGTCGATCACTGAAAAACGCCAGCAGGAAATCGGCTTCTCCGAAAAACTCTACGCTGCAGATTCACGCCTGATTGCCGCCAAAGGTTCACCGATTGTGCCAACCATCGACTCACTGAAAGGTAAGCACGTTGGCGTGCTGCAAGGGTCCATTCAGGAAACTTACGGCAACGACAAATGGCGTAGCCAGGGTGTCGACGTGGTGGCCTACCAGAACCAGGATTTGATTTATTCTGACCTCGCGGCCGGGCGTCTGGATGCTGCATTCCAGGACGAAGTGGCAGCCAGTGAAGGTTTCCTGAAGCAGCCAGCGGGTAAAGATTACGCTTTCGCCGGCCCTTCCGTTAAAGACAAAAAATACTTCGGTGACGGTACCGGTGTCGGTCTGCGTAAAGACGATACTGAGCTGAAGGCCGCGTTCGACAAAGCATTCGACTCGCTGCGCAAAGATGGCACCTACGACAAGATGGCGAAGAAGTACTTCGACTTTAACGTCTACGGTGACTAAGGCTGTCGGCCCGGGAAACCGGGCCTTTCGGGCTGAGTGGTTATCTATACATGTGTGACATAATGTGGGGATGCTTTTTTGTGGTGCAAAACCCGCACCAAAACGGTGCGCAACTGCATAGTTAAGCATTCTTAATGCAAAAAAGTGCGTACCGAACCGCATAACCTTTTGCCTTACCCGCATAAAAGGTGGCACGATAACCCCTCGATACTTCTGATTACCCGTTAAATGACAGTCTGTTGAGGATAGTGATGAAAAAACTGGCGTTGTCTCTTTCTCTTATGCTGGCACTTTCCAGCGTTTCTACCGTATTCGCAGCCATTCCGCAGAAAATTCGCATCGGTACCGATCCGACTTATGCCCCCTTTGAATCGAAAAATGCGCAGGGGGAATTGATTGGTTTTGATATCGATCTGGCAAAAGAGCTGTGTAAGCGGATTAAAACGCAATGTACCTTCATTGAGAACCCGCTGGATGCGCTGATCCCATCGCTGCAAGCGAAGAAAATCGACGCCATTATGTCCTCCCTGTCAATCACGGAAAAACGCCAGCAGCAAATTGCCTTCACCGACAAACTGTATGCCGCCGACTCCCGTCTGGTCGTGAAAAAGGGCAGCCCGGTAACACCGGACCTGGCCACGCTGAAGGGCAAACGTGTCGGCGTGCTGCAAGGCACCACTCAGGAAACCTACGGTAACGAGCACTGGGCGCCAAAAGGTATCGAAATTGTCTCCTATCAAGGGCAGGACAATATCTATGCTGACCTGACGGCCGGGCGCATCGACGCCGCTTTCCAGGATGAAGTGGCGGCAAGCGAAGGCTTCCTGAAGCAGCCTATCGGCAAAGATTATCAGTTTGGCGGCCCGTCTATTAAGGATGAAAAATTGTTCGGCGTAGGCACCGGTATGGGTCTGCGTAAAGAGGATAACGAACTGCGTGTTGCGCTGAATAAAGCCTTTGCTGAGATGCGTGCAGATGGCACCTACGACAAGCTGGCGAAGAAGTATTTCGACTTTAACGTATACGGCGAGTGATCGCCGTGAGACCAGTGACAGGTCTCATTACGACGTTGGGTTGTCCTATTTCACCAAACAGAGAATAAGGAAAATCAATTTATTGATTTTCGGCTGTTAACCCAAAGAAGGAAAAACCACGCTTTTTCCTTCTTTGCCAACAATTAGACGGCGAGTCATTGCCGTTTTACCGTCCGGCCCGTCGTTCCCGGGCCTGGCGGTAGTGGACAGACAGGACAGGCTCAATGCTGTACGGGTTTTCTCAAGTCATATTACAGGGCGCACTGGTCACCCTTGAGCTGGCAATCAGCTCCGTGGTGCTGGCCGTGCTCATTGGCCTGGCGGGTGCGGCGGGCAAACTCTCCGGAAATCGTGTGCTGGCGTTGCTTTTTGAAGCTTACACCACGCTGATTCGCGGAGTGCCGGACCTCGTATTGATGCTGCTGATTTTCTACGGTCTGCAGATTGCGCTGAACAGCATCACCGATGCACTGGGCATGGCGCAGTTTGATATCGACCCGATGATTGCCGGTATCATCACCCTTGGTTTTATCTACGGAGCCTACTTCACTGAGACTTTCCGCGGGGCCTTTCTTGCCGTGCCAAAAGGACACATTGAAGCGGCGACGGCCTTCGGTTTCACCTCTCGTCAGACCTTCGTTCGTATTCTGTTTCCGGCGATGATGCGCTTCGCTTTACCGGGCATTGGCAATAACTGGCAGGTTATCCTCAAAGCCACCGCGCTGGTGTCGTTGCTCGGCCTGGAAGATGTGGTGAAAGCAACCCAGCTCGCCGGGAAAAGCACCTGGGAGCCGTTCTACTTCGCTATTGTCTGCGGCATTATCTATCTGGTGTTCACAACGGTCTCGAACGGTGTGCTGCTTTTGCTGGAGCGTCGTTACTCCGTGGGTGTGAAGAGGGCTGACCTGTGATCGAGATTATTCAGGAGTATTGGAAGTCCCTGCTGTGGACCGACGGTTATCGCTTCACGGGCGTTGCCATTACGCTCTGGCTGCTGATTTCGTCCGTGGTGATGGGCGGCATTCTGGCGGTGTTTTTGGCGATTGGCCGTGTCTCAAGCAACAAATTTATCCAGTTCCCTATCTGGCTCTTTACCTACATTTTCCGCGGCACGCCGTTGTATGTGCAGTTACTGGTGTTCTACTCGGGAATGTACACGCTGGAGATTGTGAAAGGGACTGAGTTGCTGAATGCCTTTTTCCGCAGCGGCCTGAACTGTACCGTGCTGGCGCTGACGCTCAACACTTGTGCGTATACCACAGAGATTTTCGCAGGGGCTATTCGTTCTGTGCCTGCGGGTGAAGTCGAAGCGGCGCGTGCGTACGGTTTTTCGGGTGTGAAGCTTTATCGCTGCATCATTCTGCCTTCAGCCCTGCGTATCGCGCTTCCTGCCTACAGCAACGAAGTTATCCTGATGCTGCATTCGACCGCGCTGGCGTTTACTGCGACGGTACCGGATCTGCTGAAAATCGCGCGTGATATTAACTCTGCAACCTACCAGCCGTTTACGGCATTCGGGATTGCGGCGGTCCTGTATCTGATTATCTCTTATGTGCTGATTAGCCTGTTCCGCAAAGCGGAAAAACGCTGGCTGCAACATGTGAACCCGTCTTCGACACACTGAGAACATCATGGCTGACAATAAATTAAACGTAATCGACCTGCACAAGCGCTACGGCGAACATGAAGTGCTGAAAGGGGTGTCACTGAAGGCCAATGCTGGTGATGTTATCAGTATTATCGGCTCGTCCGGCTCCGGGAAAAGTACCTTTCTGCGCTGCATTAACTTCCTCGAAAAACCGAGCGAAGGGAATATCGTGGTGAGCGGTCAGAACATTGGCCTGATTCGCGACAAAGACGGGCAACTCAAGGTGGCAGATAAAAATCAGCTGCGTTTGCTGCGGACTCGTTTGACGATGGTGTTTCAGCATTTCAACCTGTGGAGCCACATGACGGTGTTAGAAAACGTCATGGAAGCGCCGATTCAGGTGTTAGGGCTTAGCAAGCAGGAAGCTCGTGAGCGTGCGGTAAAATACCTGACAAAAGTCGGTATTGACGAGCGTCAGCAGATTAAGTATCCGGTGCATCTTTCCGGTGGTCAGCAGCAGCGTGTGTCGATAGCCCGTGCGCTGGCGATGGAGCCTGAAGTCCTGCTGTTTGATGAGCCAACGTCTGCACTTGATCCTGAGCTGGTCGGTGAAGTGCTGCGCATCATGCAGAAGCTGGCGGAAGAGGGGAAAACCATGGTGGTGGTCACACACGAAATGGGCTTTGCCCGTAACGTTTCTTCCCATGTCATCTTCCTGCATCAGGGGCTCATTGAGGAAGAAGGACACCCGGATGAGGTGTTTGGCAACCCGAAAAGCCCGCGCTTGCAACAGTTCCTGAAAGGTTCGCTCAAGTAAGTCTTTGCCCCTCGCGCTCTGCGAGGGGTTATTTCTCCCGCCGATAGACCCAGTCGTCGTACCATTCGCCATTAAGCTGAAAGGCTTTCTCCAGGATTTGCGTTCGGATAAAACCTGTTTTCTCCAGCAACGCCACAGAACCCGCATTTTCAGCCAGTACCCAGCCGTTGATGGCCTGCAAACCGAGTTGCTCAAAACCGTAGTCACACACGGCTTGCAGTGCCTCTTGTGCATAGCCTTTTCCCTGTGCCTGCGGCAACAGTGCGTAGCCGATATCCGCTTCTTGTGGATAGCGATCGCTGACCATTAGGCCAATATCACCGAGAAAAGCGCACTGTGGGCTACGAATAGCAAATACCGTTGAATGCAAGCGAGACGTAAATTTCCGCCGGATGGCTTCTTCCGTTTGCTGTTCCCCCATAAACCGCATGACCTGTGGGTCCTGTCGGAGAGCCAGAAAGCCCGGCCAGTCGCTTTCTTCCAGTGATGAAAGCGTGAGGCGAGGCGTTGTTAAAACCGGCATGTGGCCTCCTGAAGTCAATGCACTTTACGCGCAGTCTCGTTGTTTTCCATTTGATGCATAAAGTTCAGCACCTCATTTTTTTCGAGAGAAGCACGAAGTTGTAACGCCAGATTGAGGCTATCAAGTACGTGGGCGTTGGCAATCAGCGGCGAATCCGCCGGAATGCGGCCTTCTCTCGCCAGCCAGTCAACGACCGTGCGCCAGTGCCAGAGAGGGGAGTTGCCTTTGACTCGTTGCACCGGGCCCGGGAACTGTCTTGAGCCTCTGGCGCCATCTTTGAGCAGGGCAATGGCCTGACGAGTCAGGCCCGCAAGTTCCGCGATATCGCTTAAGCCAACCAGAGTTGAATCAACCGATTCAACCCGGGCATTAAGACCGGCAAATTCGATATCGCGGATGGCGGACATGACGGCCGTTGTCAGCGTTTCGGCTTCTCTGTCAAATTCGAGATACACGGCCGTGCCATAAAAACAGACCAGAGCATCATCACAACCGGCTGAAAATAAAGCATCTTCCAGACCGGGAGTGTCTGATGTCACCCCTGAAAGCGTCAGTGTAAAATTATAAAGTGCCATGGTTATTTCCTTCTGTTTTCTCACATCAACCACCCTTGTTCTGTGCCATATTCCGGGGTGCAACTGTCTACCTTCCGGATGATTTGGTAAGCATGATTTTGCGGGTTACCGGGCGTTGACCAGACACTCATCATATGTTCCCGATGCCAGGGAACCCCGCACATCAACCGTCCGTAACAATGTGAACTTTTGCCTCCGAAGGTGAAGTGCCAACCTTTGGATTCTGCGTAGCGTATTGCTGCCCGAATATGTTTGTCTGGATGTTCCTTCATCATGTCTTCCTGCTCATTATGAATACGAATGTTGACGCATGTCAACAGTTGTTTTGGGTGAAAAAGCAGCGCGTCTCCGTGCTAAGAGTACCCGTAGTGGCAGGAAATCAAGCGTGGTTGCGGCGAATACAGGGGGGAAAACATTCGTATTGCGAGCGTCCTTCCAGCACAACTGAAAAGTTGCACTGGAGGCAGAGAAGAGATGCGTAGCAGGCTGTCAGTTTTTTAAAACATCCTCCAGGGCTTCTTCGAGATCGAACCAACGGAACACGAAGCCAGCATCCTCCAGGCGTTTGGGCAGTGCGCGCTGGCCCCCCAGCACGAGCACGGAGGATTCCCCCATTAACAGCCGAATGACGGTTGCCGGCACTCTCAGAATAGCCGGACGTTTTAGCGCATGGCCAAGCGCATGTGCGAACTGCTCATTTCGAACCGGGTAGGGTGACACCATGTTGAACGGGCCGCGCAGATCGTTGTCGAGCAGCCAGAGAATGCCGTTGACCATATCATCGATGTGGATCCAGGCCAGATATTGACGCCCGTTACCAATAGGCCCACCGAGTCCTAATTTAAAAGGGGGCACCATTTTAGCCAGAATCCCGCCAGACGGTGCCAATACAACGCCCGTGCGCAGCAGACAAACGCGGGTTGATTCGCTTTGGGCTGAACAGGCAATTTGCTCCCAGCGCGCGCAAAGCTTGTGGGTGAATTCGTTATGAGGCGGTTCTTCTTCCGTCACAACCACTTCACCGAGATCGCCGTAATACCCGGTGGCTGAGCCCGAAATCAGCACGCCGGGCGGCGAAGCTGTTGCAGCGAATAACTCAGCAAGCTGCTGAGTTATCTGCCAACGGCTGTTGCACAGCCGCTGCTTTTGCTCTTCGGTCCAGCGTTTATCCGCGATAGGTTCGCCCGCGAGATTGATTACCGCATCGATGCCGTCCAGGTTTAGCCGGTCGTCGAGCCCTTTCCAAAGTTCTACCCGAGCGTCCAGAAGCTGGCGAGCTTTTTCAGGGCTTCGCGTCAGGACAATGACACGGTGGCCGATTTCAAGCAAACGCGGCACTAAATGACGGCCGATCAACCCGGTCCCGCCGGTAACCAGAATCTTCATGCAACCTCCAGGAGGCGCTTAACGACGCCAGCTCATGGTCATGGAGACTGAATCGGCGTACCGCAGCGCGTGAAGTTTATCGATTTCTACTTCAGCATAGGTGACCCAGGCATGTTCGCATGCGATATTGAGCACATCCTGAGTTAATTTTTCCAGTAAAGAGAAGCGGTTATTCTCGACGTGTTGAAGAATGCTCTTGGTCATGGTGCGGTAGTTCAGCGCATCGTTAATGTCTTCACTGCCGCGCGCCTTGTCTGCCGGATAGTGGATTGCCACGTTAATGACGATATCCTGGCGGTTCGCTATCTCCTCTTCTTTAATACCAATGAAAGTACGCAGGCGCAGGTTTTTGATACGAATAATGGCGTCTGGCTGGGACATTGCAGGCTTCCTCTGAGTTGTTATCCCAGTCATATTACAACAAAATCACGCTATTTCGAGTCGACCTTCTGCATCGCCCGTTCAGTGGCTGGGCGAGTGCGAATCCGCTCAAACCAGTTTTGCACGGCCGGGAAGTTTTGCAGGTCGATGCGCTGGCGTTGATGGGCATTGATCCAGGGCCAGCAGGCAATATCAGCGATGCTGTAATGCTCGCCGCCAAGCCAGGGGAAAGTCTCAAGGCGTTTGTTCAGCACGTTATAAAGGCGCAGCGTTTCGACCTGATAACGCTCAATCGCATATGGCACGGGCTGAGGGGCGAAATGATTAAAGTGATGATTTTGGCCCAGCATCGGCCCAAGCCCGCCAACCTGCCAGAAGAGCCATTGCAGCGTGACATGGCGCTCCCGTAATTCACCGCTCAGCAGTTTTCCTGTTTTTTCTGCCAGATACAGCAGGATTTCGCCGGATTCGAATAAGCTCAGCGGCGCACCGCCATCTGCGGGGACATGATCGACAATCGCGGGAATTTTATTGTTCGGTGACACCGAGAGAAATTCAGGGCGAAACTGGTCGCCTTTGCTGATATCAACACGAATCAGGCGATACGCCAGCTGTGCTTCCTCCAGAAACAACGTGATTTTATGGCCGTTAGGGGTCGGGGCGTAATAAAGGTCAATCATTGTAACTCCTGTTCCTGGGCTATTTTGATGACAATTGCAGTATAGGCGGCTACGACAATTGTGTGAGTTTTCATCAAGTGACAGCCTTTAAAAGACGCGATATGTTGAAGCTTTCCCCCGAACACTCCCGAGGAAACTATGAGTCGTCCTGTGATTACGCTGTGGTCTGATGCCAATTTTTACTCGCCGTATGTGATGTCCGTGTATGTCGCTTTGCAGGAAAAAGGGCTGGCATTTAGCCTGAAAACGGTGGACCTGAATAAAGGGGAACACCTGCAGTCCGGCTGGCAGGGCTATCGTCATACCCGCCGTGTGCCTTTGCTGGAAGTCGATCATTTTCAACTGACGGAATCTTCAGCCATCACTGAATATCTGGATGAGTGCTTTGCGCCACCAGAGTGGGAACGTCTTTACCCGCACGATATTGAAAAGCGTGCCCGAGCCAGACAGATTCAGGCCTGGTTACGCAGCGATTTAATGGCTATCCGCGAAGAGCGTTCTACCGACGTTATCTTTGGTGGCGTGAAGAAGCCCGCGCTCAGTGCGGCAGGGCAAAAAACCGCGACCAAATTGATTGATACCGCCACGGATCTGCTCGCCCACGGGAAGCCCAATTTATTTGGCGAGTGGTGTATCGCTGATACGGATTTAGCGCTGATGCTTAATCGTCTGGTGCTTAACGGGGATGATGTTCCAGAAGCGCTGGTGGACTACGCGACGTTTCAATGGCAGCGAGCTTCTGTCCTGCGGTTTATCTCACTTTCTGCAAAACACACGGGCTGAACGGGCGGAAATAATCCGTTATGATAGTGCGGTTTTTGTGAGGGACTGATTGATGAAACTGATGTTTGCATCGGATATTCATGGCTCTTTACCGGCCACCGAGCGTGTACTGTCCTTGTTCGGGGAGAGCGGGGCGAAGTATCTGATTATCCTCGGCGATGTCTTGAACCACGGGCCGCGTAACGCGCTGCCCGAAGGTTACGCGCCTGCTGAAGTGGCGGCACAGCTCAACACTGTCGCCGACAAAATCATTGCTGTTCGCGGTAACTGCGACAGCGAAGTAGACCAGATGTTGCTGCACTTCCCGCTAACAGCGCCCTGGCAACAGGTGATAACCGAACAACAGCGGCTATTTTTAACTCATGGTCATCTGTTGGGGCCGGATAATCTGCCACCGCTGAGTGCTGGCGATGTGTTGGTTTATGGTCATACTCATATTCCGGTTGCAGCGCTTAAAGGGGAACTCTTCCACTTTAATCCAGGCTCCGTCAGCCTCCCCAAAGGGGGCAATACGGCAAGCTTTGGCATGATGGACGGCAATAAATGGCAGGTTTTAGCACTCAATGATCAACGGGTTATTGCAGAGGTGGCAATTAATCCGTAATTTACCCGACAACTGCAAACGCGCCGCGAGAGCGCTTTAGAGAGAAGGTTTTCTGATGGTAGAGCAGAATTTTGCAAGCACTGAATGGGTGGACATTGTCAATGAAGACAATGAGGTGATTGCGCAGGCAAGCCGTGGACAAATGCGGGCGCAGTGCTTACGTCATCGCGCAACCTACATTGTGGTTCACGATGGCATGGGCAAAATTTTGGTGCAGCGCCGTACAGAAACCAAAGATTTTATGCCCGGCATGCTTGATGCCACCGCCGGTGGCGTGGTGCAGGCTGATGAACAACTGCTGGAGTCGGCGCGTCGTGAAGCAGAAGAAGAGTTAGGCATTGCTGGCGTTCCGTTTGCCGACCATGGGCAGTTCTACTTTGAAGACAAAAACTGCCGCGTCTGGGGCAGCCTTTTCAGCTGTGTCTCCCATGGGCCCTTTGCCCTGCAGGAAGAAGAAGTCAGCGAAGTCTGCTGGCTGACGCCAGAAGAGATAACCGCTCGCTGTGATGAGTTCACGCCGGATTCCCTGAAAGCATTGGCATTGTGGATGAGCCGTAATGCCAGCAACGAAACCCACAAAGAAGAAGAGACGGAGTAACGATTAACAGCTCTCTCGCAAACAGAGTTTTGCGGCGATAGGCGTTGTTTCATCCCACTCTTCATCATTCAGACGCGCCAGCAGGGCGCGTCCTGCTTCAATCCCAATTTGACGATGCGGAACGGCAATGGTTGTCAGCGGTGGCTGACAAACGCGGCTGACGTCGCTATCGCCGAAACCGACAATCGCCAGGTCGTCCGGCACTTTAATCCTTCTGCGCTGACACTCATAGAGCGCGCCGCACGCCAGTTCATCCGACACACAGACCAGCGCATCCAGTTCCGGCCATGCCAGCAAAAACTCCGGTAGCTGTGCGGCACCCGTTGTAAACGTGGGGGGCTCAGCGGCATTGATGACCCGGTCGAGCGACATGTGGTGGCGCAGCATCGCTTTATACCAGCCCTGAAGGTGCTGCTGAAAAATCCACTGTTCCTGGTTGGCACACAGTAAGCCAATATTTTGATAGCCGCGCTGGATAAGCGTTTGCGTCAGCTCGAACATCGCCGCAACGTTATCAATACCGATATTCATATCCAGCGGATCGGTGCGTTTCGCGCCAATCTCCATCACCGGAATTGAGCTGTTGCTCAGCCACTGACGAACCGTATCACTGTGTTCCACGCTCAGCAGGATTGCCGCCGCAATGTTTGAGGCAAGCAGCGTTTCGAGCAGCTTTTCTTCCTGCTCAAGATGATGACGGGACTCCGCCAGCATGATTTGGTAACCGGCAGGTTGCAGCACCTGTTGCAAGCCTGCAAACATTTCAGAACAGCCCGCTTCACTCAGGCTTGGAACAACCATGCCGATAGTCCAGGAAGACGCAGAGGCCAGGGCGCTGGCTTGTAAATTGGGCATGTAACCCAGCTCTTGCACCGCCGCTTCGATTTTCTCTCGCAGCTTATCGGACACCGCCTCGGGCGTTCTTAACGCACGAGAAACCGTCATGGTTCCTACGCCCGCCAGTTGCGCCACATCTGCCAGCGTGACTTTACCCGTGCTACGCCGTTTTCGCGTCAGAGACATGCTTCTTCCTGATTGAAATATCGTTTTGAAAGTGAAAGCAGTATACGCCGGAACTCCCTCTTTTTGCTGAGTTATTACAGCATGTTCACATTTTGATAGCGCTATCACAAATTCAGGATGATCCTTTTTGGTAGCGCTATCTTTGCGACTATCGTCACAGTCAGTGGCGAAGACCTTGCATAAAGTTTGTTCACTTTCCAACTCGACAGGAGAACACCATGCTGAGTCAATGGATCCACGATGGTACGATTGCTTTGCGGGACAGCGTTGAGAGCTGGTCGCAGGCACTTGAGCTATGCGCTCAGCCGCTGCTGGATTCACAAACGATCACGCCGGAGTACATTACGGCGATCATCGAACAGCACCAGAAACTCGGGCCTTATTACGTGCTGGCACCAGGATTAGCGATGCCGCATGCCAGGCCGGAAGAAGGGGCGAAAGGGTTAGGGCTTTCTCTGCTCAAACTGCAACAAGGCGTCAGCTTTGGCTCACCAGAGCACGATCCGGTGGATCTGATTATTATGCTGGCGGCGCCCGACAAACACAGTCACATAGAAATGATTTCATCGCTCGCGGAATTATTTTCCAGTGACGACGACATGCTGTTGCTGCACCAGGTGAAAACCCTTGAGGAGATAAAAAAGATTATTAACCGTTTCTGATTTTTTAATTTTTACCCCTGACTTCTGACATTTTACCTTCGGGTAAAGTGCGGGCTGACTCTACATAAAAAAGGTGACAATAATGAAAATTATGGCGATCTGCGGTTCCGGCCTGGGTAGCAGTTTTATGGTCGAGATGAATATTAAAAAAGTGCTTAAAAAGCTGAATATTGAGGCTGAAGTGGAGCATTCAGACCTCTCGTCAGCCACGTCGGATGCGGCTGACGTCTTTGTTATGGCCAAGGACATTGCCGAAAGCGCCAGCGTGCCAGACCATCAACTGGTGGTCATTAATAATATTATCGACATCAACGAACTGGAAAATAAGCTCAGCGCTTATTTTGCCAGCCGTTAATCAAACATCACATTGAGTGAGGGGCAGATATGTTTATCCTCGAAACGCTTAACTTTGTGGTAGATATTTTAAAAGTGCCTTCAGTGCTGGTAGGGCTTATTGCCTTAATCGGTTTGGTGGCACAGAAAAAATCCTTCTCAGACGTTGTTAAAGGTACTGTAAAAACCATCCTTGGCTTTATTGTGCTTGGCGGCGGTGCCGGTGTATTAGTTGGCTCGCTAAATCCTCTGGGCGGGATGTTTGAACATGCTTTCAGCATTCAGGGCATTATCCCCAATAACGAAGCGATTGTGTCTATTGCGCTGGAAAAATACGGTGCAGCGACGGCGCTCATCATGGCATTTGGCATGGTGGCAAACATCGTGGTCGCCCGCTTCACACGCCTTAAATATATCTTCCTGACCGGCCACCACACTTTCTACATGGCCTGCATGATTGGGGTTATCCTGACGGTTGCTGGGTTTGAAGGCGTTGCTCTGGTGTTTACCGGATCGCTGATTCTCGGGCTGGTGATGGCGTTTTTCCCGGCGATAGCGCAGCGCTACATGAAGCGTATTACCGGCAATGATGACATCGCTTTTGGCCACTTTGGTACTCTGGGCTATGTGCTTTCCGGCTGGATTGGCAGCAAGGTGGGTAAAGGTTCGCGCTCTACGGAAGAGATGAACCTGCCGAAAAACCTCAGCTTCCTGCGTGACAGCTCCATCTCCATTTCGCTGACGATGATGGTAATCTACCTGATCATGGCGATTTGTGCCGGGCGGGAATACGTGGAAAGCCAGTTTAGCGGCGGCCAGAACTACCTGGTTTACGCCATCATCATGGCGATCACTTTCGCGGCGGGCGTATTCATTATCCTGCAGGGCGTGCGTCTGATTCTGGCAGAGATCGTTCCGGCCTTTACGGGGTTCTCAGAAAAGCTGGTGCCGAATGCGCGTCCTGCGCTCGATTGCCCGGTCGTTTATCCGTATGCGCCTAACGCCGTGCTGATTGGTTTCCTGTTCAGCTTCCTCGGTGGCCTGGTGGGGTTATTCCTCTGTGGTCAGTTCAAATGGGTGCTCATTCTGCCCGGCGTTGTGCCGCACTTCTTCACTGGCGCAACGGCGGGTGTCTTCGGAAACGCCACTGGCGGCCGTCGCGGGGCCATGACAGGCGCCTTCGCGAATGGTTTGCTGATCACTTTCCTGCCAGTGCTGTTATTGCCCGTGCTTGGCGCACTGGGTTTCGCCAACACAACCTTCTCTGATGCCGATTTTGGTGCGGTGGGTATCGTGCTGGGTAATCTGGCGCGCTATCTGTCGCCGATGGCGATCACCGGGCTGGTTGTTGTGATTTTCGCGCTGCTGGTGCTGTTCAACTATCTGGCGAAAAGCAAAATGGCGGGCAATGATTCACCGCAGAATACAGGAGCCAAATAATGACGACGCTTGCTGAAATAAAGAACCTGGCGCGAGATATCCGCGTGGCGACACTGAAATCACTGACGGAACTGGGGTTTGGGCATTACGGCGGCAGCATGTCGGTGGTGGAAACGCTGGCAGTGCTGTACGGCGATGTGATGCGAATCGATCCGGGCGATCCTGACTGGAAAGGGCGCGATTACTTTGTGCTGTCAAAAGGGCACGCGGGGCCAGCGCTGTACAGCACATTAGCCATCAAAGGCTATTTCCCGCAGGAAGAGTTGAGCACCCTGAACCACAACGGCACAAAACTGCCGAGCCATCCGGACAGGCTGAAAACACGCGGTGTGGATGCGACCACCGGATCGTTAGGACAAGGCATTTCCATTGCGGGCGGAATGGCGCTTTCACACAAACTCGCCGGGCGCAGCAACCGCGTGTTCTGCATTATGGGCGATGGAGAGCTGAACGAAGGCCAGTGCTGGGAGGCATTTCAGTTTATTGCTCATCACAAGCTGAACAACCTGACGGTGTTCATTGACTGGAACAAACAGCAATTAGACGGTGAGCTGGACGACATCATCTGTGCTTTCTCTCTGGAAGAGAAATTTACCGCCTTCGGGTTCGATGCTGTGACGGTAAAAGGGGATGACATTGCCGCCATTCTGGAGGCGGTAAAACCCGTTCCTGCACCCGATGCACGACCGCGAGTGGTTATCCTCGACAGCATTAAAGGGCAGGGCGTGCCGTATCTGGAAAACCTGGGCAACTCGCATCACCTGCGTTTGACGGACGACATGAAAACCATCCTTAACGACACCATCGCCAAACTGGAGGCCGCGCATGATTAAGGTCGCACTTACCGGGGAAAAAGACGCCATCGAGATGCGCAAGGTTTACGCGGGTTTTGTCGCTGAACAGATTGAAGCCGGCAGCGAGATTATTGCGCTGGAGGCGGATCTGATGAGCTCCATGGCGATGGACGGTGTCCATAAAAAATATCCTGAGCAGGTGATTAACTGCGGGATTATGGAAGCTAACGTGATTGGTACTGCAGCAGGGCTGTCGCTGACCGGGCGAAAACCTTTCGTGCACACCTTCACGGCTTTCGCCAGCCGTCGCTGTTTCGATCAGCTGTTTATGTCGCTCGATTATCAGCGCAATAACGTCAAAGTGATTGCTTCTGACGCTGGCGTAACGGCCTGCCACAACGGCGGGACGCACATGTCGTTTGAGGATATGGGCATTGTGCGAGGCCTGGCGAACTCGATAGTGCTGGAAGTCACTGACGCGACGATGTTCAAAGACATTCTCAATCAACTGATCAGTCTGGAAGGTTTTTACTGGGTACGCACGATTCGTAAACAGGCGCCGACGGTGTATCAGGCTGGCTCAACCTTCACCATCGGCAAAGGCAACGTGCTGCGTGAGGGTGACGACATCACCCTGATTGCCAACGGCATCATGGTGGCGGAAGCGCTGGAAGCGGCGCGTCGACTGGAGCGAGAAGGGGTCAGCGCGGCCGTTATCGATATGTTTACCCTGAAGCCCATCGACAAAATGCTGGTGAAAAACTACGCGGAGAAAACCGGGCGTATTGTGACCTGTGAAAATCACAGTATTCACAATGGGCTGGGATCTGCTGTGGCGGAAGTGCTGGTGGAAACTTGTCCTGTGCCGATGCGTCGTGTTGGCGTGAAAGAACGCTATGGTCAGGTAGGAACCCAGGAGTTTTTACAGCAAGAATATGGCCTGACGGCAGATGAGATTGTGAAGGCGGCGAAAGCGCTGCTGTGACGGTTCTCAGGAAATAAAAAAGGCGATCCTGTTAATGGATCGCCTTTTTTTGCCCGGCGGCACTGCGTTTGCCGGACCTACTGTAGGCCCGGTCAGCGCTAGCGCCACCGGGCATTTGGATTAATCCTGCTGAGCGGACTGGATCGCGGTCAGAGCGATGGTGTAGACGATATCGTCAACCAGTGCGCCACGAGACAGGTCGTTCACAGGTTTGCGCATACCCTGCAGCATTGGCCCGATGGAGATCAGGTCGGCAGAACGCTGTACCGCTTTGTAGGTGGTGTTACCGGTGTTCAGGTCCGGGAAGATGAACACGGTCGCACGGCCTGCAACCGGAGAGTTCGGCGCTTTGGATTTCGCAACGTCAGCCATGACCGCGGCGTCGTACTGCAGTGGGCCGTCGATAACCAGGTCTGGGCGTTTTTCCTGTGCGATACGGGTCGCTTCACGCACTTTCTCAACGTCGCTACCCTGGCCGGAGGTGCCGGTGGAGTAGGAGAGCATCGCAACGCGTGGGTCGATACCGAATGCAGCAGCGGAATCCGCAGACTGGATAGCAATCTCAGCCAGCTGTTCAGCCGTTGGATCTGGGTTAATCGCGCAGTCACCGTAAACGTAAACCTGTTCAGGCAGCAGCATGAAGAACACGGAAGACACCAGCGAGCTGTTCGGTGCCGTTTTGATCAGCTGCAGCGGTGGACGGATGGTGTTGGCGGTGGTGTGAACCGCGCCAGAAACCAGACCATCAACTTCGTCCTGCTCCAGCATCAGGGTGCCGAGAACCACGTTGTCTTCCAGCTGTTCGCGAGCCACGGCTTCGGTCATGCCTTTGCTCTTACGCAGTTCGACCAGGCGAGCCACATAGCTTTCACGTACCACGTCTGGATCAACGATTTCGATACCCGCACCCAGTTCAACGCCCTGGTCTGCCGCAACGCGGTTAATTTCTTCCGGGTTACCCAGCAGAATACAGGTGGCGATACCGCGTTCAGCACAGATGGCTGCTGCTTTAACGGTACGTGGTTCGTCGCCTTCTGGCAGAACAACGCGTTTGCCGGCTTTACGTGCCAGCTCGGTGAGCTGGTAACGGAATGCTGGTGGAGACAGACGACGGCTACGCTCAGAGGTCGCACTCAGAGAGTCAATCCAGCTTGCATTGATGTGGCTTGCCACATATTCCTGCACTTTCTCGATACGCTCATGGTCATCAACCGGAACTTCAAGGTTGAAGCTCTGCAGGCTCAGGGAAGTCTGCCAGGTGTTGGTGTTGACCATGAAGACTGGCAGGCCAGTAGCGAAAGCACGTTCGCACAGTTTGCTGACGCGCGCGTCCATTTCATAGTTACCGGTCAGCAAGATAGCGCCGATTTCAACGCCGTTCATCGCGGCCAGGCACGCAGCAACCAGCACGTCTGGACGGTCTGCAGATGTCACCAGCAGAGAACCCGCGCGGAAGTGTTCCAGCATGTGCGGGATAGAGCGCGCACAGAAGGTCACGGACTTCACGCGACGCGTGTTGATGTCGCCTTCGTTAACGATGGTCGCATTCAGGTGACGAACCATATCGATGGCGCGCGTTGCGATCAGATCGAAGCTCCATGGCACCGCGCCGAGCAGGGGCAGTGGGCTTGC
This sequence comes from Pantoea sp. sgz302252, assembly GCF_047713085.1. Classification (NCBI taxonomy): domain Bacteria; kingdom Pseudomonadati; phylum Pseudomonadota; class Gammaproteobacteria; order Enterobacterales; family Erwiniaceae; genus Pantoea; species Pantoea sp. sgz302252. The sequence continues at coordinate 33,951 of NZ_JBLFJW010000019.1, read as the reverse complement.
AGTCTGCAGTTCTGTCGGGTTGATTTTCACAACTTTCGCTTTGGAAGAGTCATCGAAAATTTCTGACAGGTCAGGGCGAGTACGGCCCTGCTCATCCACTGGCGCGTTCAGTTTGTTAACGATAACGCCGGTGATGTTGGTGTTCTTCGTGCCGCCGAAGCTGCTGCGAGTCAGTTCAATACGCTCTTTCAGCTCTTCCTGAGTGTCGGTGCCCTGAGACATCACGAACACGATTTCTGCGTTCAGCGTCTTGGCAATCTCGTAGTTCAGGGACTGTGCGAACTGATGTTTACGCGTTGGCACCAGGCCTTCAACCAGCACCACTTCAGCATCCTGAGTGTTGGCGTGGTAGTTAGCGATGATCTCTTCCATCAGCACATCGTTCTGATTGCTGGAGAGCAGAGACTCAACATGGCTCATTTTTAACGGTTCAGCCGCTGGCAGATTGGAGTTGGCACGCACGATAGTGGTGGTCTGATCTGGCGCATCGCCACCGGCGCGCGGTTGAGCGATAGGCTTGAAGACACTCAGACGAACGCCTTTACGTTCCATAGCGCGGATCACGCCAAGGCTGACGCTGGTCAGGCCGACGCTGGTTCCGGTAGGGATCAGCATAATTGTACGGGACACGATTAATCCTCTTTCGTTACCGCCAGATGGGGCGGGAGACAAAACAGCACCGCCAGCCAGGCTGGCGGTGTGGAATCAGGCAGTCAGACGAGCGGCGTCTTGTGCGATAACCAACTCTTCGTTGGTTGGGATAACCACGGCAGGGCGGGTGCCTTCTTTGTTGATGAAGCCAGACTTGCCGAAACGGGCAGCCAGGTTGCGTTCATGATCAACTTCAAAGCCCAGTACGCCGAGTTTGCCCAGAGACAGTTCGCGAACCATTGCGGCGTTTTCACCGATACCACCGGTGAACACAACTGCATCCAGACGACCGTCCATCAGCGCGGTGTAAGAGCCGATGTATTTCGCCAGGCGGTGGCAGTAAACGTCCATTGCGCGCTTAGCGTCAGCTTTGGTTTCGTAGTTGTCTTCAACATAACGGCAGTCGCTGGTGACTTCGGTCAGACCGAGCAGGCCAGACTCTTTGGTCAGCATTTTGTTGATAGCGTCAACGCTCATGCCCAGGGTGTCGTGCAGGTGGAAGATGATTGCCGGGTCGATGTCACCAGAACGGGTACCCATCACCAGACCTTCCAGCGGGGTCAGACCCATAGAAGTATCAACACATTCGCCGTTACGGATAGCAGAAACAGAACCCCCGTTGCCCAGGTGGCAGGTGATGATGTTCAGTTCTTCAACCGGCTTGTTCAGCACTTTTGCAGCTTCTTGAGTCACATAGAAGTGGCTGGTGCCGTGTGCGCCATAACGACGAACGCCGTGCTCTTTATACAGGCTGTACGGCAGGGCATACAGGTAGGATTCTTCCGGCATGGTCTGATGGAACGCGGTGTCGAACACAGCCACGTTTTTGTCTTTCAGATTCGGGAAGGATTTCAGCGCTTCCGCGATGCCAATCAGGTGCGCCGGGTTGTGCAGTGGTGCAAAAGAGGCTGCATCTTTGATACCCTGAATCACGGAATCGTCGATAACCACAGAGCCGGTGTACTTCTCGCCGCCGTGAACAACACGGTGACCAATTGCGGTCAACTGCGCTGACAGTTCTGGTTTTTGTGCCAGAATAGTGTTAACGATAAAGTTAAGCGCTTCACTGTGAGCGGCGCCTGCACCTAAAGCCGCTTCTTGTTTGCCGCCATCCATTTTCCATTTGAGACGTGCTTCTGGGAGATGGAAACATTCGGCCAAACCAGAGAGGTGTTCTTCACCGTTTGCTGCATCAATAACAGCGAATTTCAGTGAGGAGCTACCGCAGTTCAGAACCAGTACTAACTTACTCGACATGGAAGTACCTATTTTATCTTATGTGGCTAAAAAAACGTCAGTGAGCCAAAGAGCGTAGCGCAGGATGGCGCTGACATTTATGATTAACATCATGCCTGATAGTTTTTTCGGGCATGACGAAGAAAATTCGATGGTTCAACATCCAGTTTTGCACAATTTTCAGCCAATGGCAGAATATGCAATAATTTGACGAATCGCGAGATGAGGTCTACGCCCGTCTCAAGCGGCACAGAATACCCGATTGCCACCTTTGAAGGCAAAATCTTTTGAACGTTGTCATACCCAGTTGTTGTTTTGTACAAAATTTTGAATTTTTATCAGTGAAGTTGAGGTAACGCCATGTCGACACCCGATAACCGCCCGGTCAGCTTTTTCAGTCTGTTTCGCCGTGGGCAGCACTACGCAAAGACGTGGCCAATGGAAAAACGCCTTGCCCCGGTGTTTGTTGAGAATCGTGTGATCCGTGCCACTCGCCACGCGATCCGTTTTATGCCACCGCTGGCTGTGTTTACGCTGTGCTGGCAAATTGCGCTCGGTGGGCAGCTTGGCCCGGCCGCCGCCACTGCGCTTTTCGCGCTGAGTCTACCGATGCAGGGAATGTGGTGGCTGGGCAAGCGCTCGGTTACGCCGCTGCCGCCTACCATTCTTAGCTGGTTCTATGAAGTCCGCGGCAAATTGCAGGAGTCCGGCCAGGCGCTCGCGCCCGTTGAAGGGAAACCCGATTACCAGGCGTTAGCTGACACGCTTAAGCGTGCGTTCAAACAACTGGATAAAACTTTCCTCGATGATTTGTAATTAACCATCAAAAACGCATATAAAAGAGGGCATACAGTTTGTAAGCCCTCTTTTTTCTTGCCGAAAGTGCAACAGGAGTCGAAAAATGGAAATGACCAACGCTCAACGTCTGATTTTGTCCAATCAGTACAAAATGATGACCATGATGGATCCGGATAACGCTGAGCGTTACCGCCGTCTGCAGACCATCATCGAGCGCGGCTATGGGCTGCAAATGCGCGAACTGGATCGTGAATTCGGTCAACTGACCGAAGACACCTGTCGGGTGATTATCGACATCATGGAGATGTATCACGCGCTGCATGTCTCCTGGACCAACCTTAAAGATGGCAGCAGCATCGACGAACGTCGCGTCACCTTCCTCGGTTTTGATGCGGCAACCGAAGCACGTTATCTCGGCTACGTTCGCTTCATGGTGAACACCGAAGGCCGCTATACCCACTTTGATGCCGGCACTCATGGTTTCAACGCGCAGACCCCAATGTGGGAGAAATACCAGCGCATGCTGGGCGCATGGCACGCTTGCCCGCGCCAGTATCATTTAAGCAGCAACGAAATTAACCAGATCATCAACGCCTGATGGAGGCCGCTGTGCAGTGTAAAGGCTTTTTGCTTGATCTTGATGGCACGCTGGTCGATTCTCTGCCAGTCGTTGAGCGTTCATGGTGCAATTGGGCGGATAAACATAGTCTGAGTCACGATGAGGTGTTGAATTTTATTCACGGTAAACAGGCGATAACTTCGTTGCGCCATTTCCTGCCAGGCAAAACGGAAGCGGAAATCCAGGCTGAATTTACCTGGCTTGAGCAAATTGAAGCGAATGATATCGAAGGCATCACCGCGTTACCTGGCGCCGTCGAACTGCTCAATCATCTGGACGAAGCGGGTATTCCGTGGGCCATTGTGACATCAGGCTCGATTCCGATTGCCCATGCACGGCATAAAGCGGCAGGGTTGCCTGCACCAAAAGCGTTTGTCACGGCGGAACAGGTGAAGCGGGGCAAACCCGAACCTGATGCCTATTTGCTGGGTGCGAAGCTTCTCTCCCTTGAACCGGGTGAATGCGCGGTGGTGGAAGATGCCGCCGCTGGTGTGCTCTCTGGCCTGGCGGCTGGCTGCCATGTGATAGCGGTAAATGTTCCCGAGGATACTCCACGACTCAGCGAGGCGGACTATGTGTTGACCACGCTTGAAGCGCTCAACGTTGTCCGGCAAGCTGACGGCACGGTGAATGTCAGCCTGAAAGACTGAACGCATGATTTAGCCCCGTTTTGACGGGGTTTTTTATGCCAAATTCCCCACTCACTTTTCGGACAAGGATATGTTGTGAACAGCGAATTGATTTGGGTGCTTTGCCTGCTGGTGGTGGCCGTACTGCTCTTTGCGACGGGCAAAGTTCGCATGGATGCGGTGGCGCTGTTGGTTATCGTGGCCTTTGTGCTCAGCGGCACACTCACCTTAAGCGAAGCGTTTTCTGGCTTCAGCGACCCTAACGTTATTCTTATTGCCGCGCTGTTTATCATTGGCGATGGACTGGTGCGCACCGGGGTTGCCACCAGTATGGGAACGTGGCTGGTGAAAGTGGCCGGAAACAGCGAAATCAAAATGCTGGTTTTTCTGATGCTGACCGTCGCCGGACTCGGAGCGTTTATGAGTTCGACCGGCGTGGTGGCGATCTTTATTCCTGTCGTGCTTAGCGTCTGCATGCGCATGAACACTTCTCCCTCGCGGCTAATGATGCCGCTAAGTTTTGCCGGGCTTATCAGCGGCATGATGACGCTGGTCGCCACGCCGCCCAATCTGGTTATCAACAGCGAGCTTTTACGTGAAGGGCTGGAGGGATTTAGCTTTTTCAGCGTCACGCCGATAGGGCTGGTCGTGCTGTTGCTGGGCATTGTGTATATGTTGTTGATGCGTTTTATGCTGCCGGGTGATGACAATGAACAGCGGCATGATAAGCGCCGCACTTTCCGCGACCTCATTAAAGAATATCGCCTCAACGGGCGTGCGCGTCGTCTGACTATTCGCCCAGGTTCGCCGATGGTCGGCCAGCGCCTTGATGATTTGAAATTGCGTGAACGTTACGGCGCAAACGTGATTGGCGTCGAGCGCTGGCGGCGCTTTCGTCGGGTGATCGTCAATGTGAATGGCGTGTCTGAATTTCGGGCGCGAGATGTGCTGCTGATTGACATGTCGGCAGCCGACGTTGATTTACGCCAGTTTTGCGGTGAGCAGATGCTGGAGCCGATGGTGCTGCGCGGCGAGTATTTTTCCGACCAGGCGCTGGATGTGGGGATGGCCGAGATTTCGCTGATCCCCGATTCGGGGCTGGTGGGGAAATCGGTACGTGAAATGGGCTTTCGTACCCGTTTTGGCTTGAACGTGGTGGGCCTGAAGCGAAACGGGAAAGCCGTCGAAGGGCTGGTGGTCGACGATGCCATCGAGCCTGGCGATATCCTGCTGGTGGTCGGCAACTGGCGACAGATAGCGCAACTCTCACAGCAGGGGCGTGACTTTGTGGTTCACAACATGCCGATTGAAGTGAATGACGCATCGCCTGCTCACAGCCAGGCACCGCATGCCATTTTCTGCCTGGTGCTGATGGTGGCGCTGATGCTCACCGATGAAATTCCCAACCCGATCGCCGCCATTATCGCCTGTTTGCTGATGGGTAAATTTCGCTGTATCGATGCGGAAAGCGCCTATAAAGCGATTCACTGGCCGAGCATCATCCTGATTGTCGGCATGATGCCGTTTGCGCATGCGCTGCAAAAGACCGGCGGTGTCGACTTAGTGGTGAAAGGGTTGATGGAGATTGGCGGCGGGCAAGGGCCTTATCTGATGCTTATTTGCCTGTTCGTGATGTGCGCAACTATCGGGCTCTTTATCTCGAACACCGCAACTGCGGTGCTGATGGCGCCGATTGCGTTGGCTGCGGCAAAATCGATGGGCGTCTCGCCGTATCCGTTCGCGATGATGGTCGCCATGGCCGCGTCGGCTGCATTTATGACCCCCGTTTCATCACCGGTGAACACGCTGGTGCTGGGGCCTGGAAAATACACCTTCAGCGATTTTGTGAAGATGGGGGTACCGTTCACGCTGCTGGTGATGGTGGTGTGTGTGATCCTGATTCCGGTGCTGTTTCCGTTTTAATGGACTCCCCGGTGGAGCTCACATTGGACATGTTTGTAGGCCCGGTAAGCGCAGCGCCACCGGGCAATCAATCACAGCGGTGAATCCTGGCTTATCTCATCCAGCGACAGCTGAAAACTTGGCACAAAGACCTGCATAAAGTAATCCATCTCAGCGCTGCGTCGGGACTCCAGTGTTTTCTCAAGACGGCCCTTAGCCAGCAAAAATTCGTTGTTACCCGCAGACAACTCTTCCAGACACTTCAAATATGCACACAGGGCATCGGCCTGCTTGACGATCAATTTTTCATCATCACTGTAGCGATGCTCATCGATCAGCGGTTCGAAAATGTCCCGTAACTCTTCCGGCACCATCTCAATCAGCTTCTGCTGAGCAATTTTTTCGATGGCTTTATATTCCTGCGCTATCTGGGAATTGAAGTATTTGACAGGCGTAGGCAGGTCACCGGTAAGCACTTCTGAAGCATCGTGATACATAGCCAGTAAAGCGATGCGTTCGGCGTTAACGTTGCCGTCGAATTTTTTGTTTTTGATAGCCGCTAATGCATGGGCAACCATCGCAACCTGAAGGCTGTGCTCGGAGACGTTTTCTGTGCGCACGTTGCGCATCAGCGGCCAGCGGTTGATCAGTTTCAGACGGGAAAGATGGGCGAAGAAATGGCTCTGGCTCATGGTGTTCCTATATCCGTTACAGCAGGAAATCCATTGTGCGCAGAGTTGACCGCCGGATGCAAATTCCGGCGGTCAGGAGAGATTACTGATGATAACCAGACAGGAAACGGCCGAAGCGGCTTATCGACATTTCGAGGTCATCCATGCGCGGCAGCGTGACGATACGCACGTGATCCGGCCATGGCCAGTTAAACGCAGTCCCCTGAACCAGCAGCACTTTTTCCTGCAGCAGGAAGTCGAGCACCATTTTCTGGTCATCATGAATATTGAAGCGTTTCGCATCAATTTTCGGGAACATGTACAGCGCGCCTTTCGGCTTCACACAGCTAACGCCGGGGATCTCGTTAATCAGCTCCCATGCGCGATTACGCTGTTCATACAGGCGACCGCCAGGGGCGATAAACTCGCTGATACTTTGATAACCGCCGAGTGCGGTCTGAATCGCATGCTGTGCCGGAACGTTGGCACAAAGGCGCATCGAGGCCAGCATTTCCAGCCCTTCAATGTAGCCTTTGGCGTGTTTTTTCGGGCCGTTCAGCACCATCCAGCCCTGACGGAAACCCGCCACGCGGTAGGTTTTTGACAGGCCGTTAAAGGTCACGGTCAGCAGGTCTGGCGCGAGGGCAGCAATGGAATGATGCTGCGCTTCGTCATACAGAATTTTGTCGTAGATTTCGTCGGCGAAGATGATCAGGTTGTGCTGACGGGCAATTTCGACGATTTCCAGCAGCAGTTCTTTAGAGTAAACCGCACCGGTCGGGTTGTTCGGGTTGATAATCACGATGCCGCGAGTGCGCGGGGTGATTTTGCTGCGAACATCGTCAAGATCCGGGAACCAGTCAGAAGATTCATCGCAAAGATAATGCACAGCCTTACCGCTGGAAAGCGATACGGCAGCGGTCCACAGCGGATAATCCGGGGCGGGAACCAGCATTTCATCGCCGCTGTTCAGCAGCGCCTGCATCGCCTGAACGATCAGTTCAGACACGCCGTTACCGATGTAGATATCTTCTACCGTTACGTCACGAATATCACGCGCCTGGTAATGCTGCATGATGGCTTTACGGGCAGAATAGAGCCCTTTGGAATCGCAGTAGCCCTGCGCCGTAGGCAGGTTGCGAATCACATCAACAAGGATTTCATCAGGCGCTTCAAAACCAAATGGAGCCGGGTTGCCAATGTTCAGCTTGAGGACTTTATTGCCTTCCTCTTCAAGACGTTTGGCTTCTTTAAGAACCGGACCACGAATGTCGTAACAGACATTATCTAATTTGCTGGATTTTTCGATGGGAGACATGAATCTTGACCTTTTCGCTAGTTTGCCACTCCCTGCCGTGGAAGTCAGCACGGAACAATGTACTCCCCATCCCGGGCATTTTGAAGGGTCGACAGGAGAAGATTTTGTGCCATCGCGGAAGTTGATGCTTTCTGTTTGCCTGTTAGAACGCCGCTTCGACTATTTAATTCACCATGATTAATATTAATCATGGTTGTAAATGTTGATGTTTTGGTTTGTTTTTGAATTTATCACTAAATTCATTATTGCAGCCGAACAGTCTTCTGTTTCGCTCACGAGGTGACCGTTCAAAAATTGTCCAGGGCCTGAGGGTTTACAAAGAAAAGGATGGGCGCTAATACTTTATATCTGTGAATGTATTGTTAAGCATTGTTAATGAAAGAATATTTAATCAATTAATGTTTTTGCATTAATTTCCAGACAGGTTTCAGAGGATGTTAATTTATTCCTGAAAGTAGGTGTATTTAAAAATATTTACGTAAGATTATCCCTAATACCACTTATAACGATAATGTTTTTGCGGTAGGATACGCGGGTATACAAGCCAGAACAGTCTCTATGTGTATGACTTCCCTGGTTTTGATAACAATACGACGTGATGTTATTGCCTGTGTTTTTACTTGCATCGAAACGCTTGTTAAATTTGGCAGTAAAGTTGAGTGTTCTTAAAGAACTCTTGGTAAAAGTGAAGGTTTTTTTTGAAATATATCACATAAAAGTGCCGAAATAATTAATTCGTTATCCGGGTGTAAGTGAAAATATAGCTAAGGGGTCTGTGCAATGTGTCACAGGCAAGCAAATAGAATGCAATAACGCTCTCTCAGGTGTTCTTTCGGCTTGTTGGGCTGGAGGAGGGATTCAAAGGGAATTGCCTGACTTATCCAGAGCACAGCATCAACCAGGCAGGTCAGCAGAAGCAACCTGTAAGTGAAGAAATATGATTAACGCAAATCGTCCGATATTGAACCTCGATCTCGATCTGCTGAGAACGTTTGTTGCGGTCGCTGATCTGAACACCTTCGCGGCAGCGGCGGCTGCCGTGTGTCGCACACAGTCAGCGGTAAGTCAGCAGATGCAGCGTCTGGAGCAGTTGGTGGGCAAAGAGCTTTTCGCCCGGCATGGCCGCAACAAGTTACTCACTGAACATGGCATTCAGCTGCTGGGCTATGCCCGCAAGATTTTGCGCTTCAATGATGAAGCGTGCACATCGTTAATGTTTAGCTCGCTGCAGGGGATGCTGACCATTGGATCTTCTGATGAATCAGCCGATACCATTCTGCCGTTCCTGCTCAACCGCATCAGTTCGGTGTACCCGAAGCTGGCGTTGGACGTTCGCGTGAAACGCCATGCGGAAATGGGCGAAATGCTCCAGGCGGGCAGCGTGGATCTGGCGCTGACCACCCATCGGCTGGCGCATTTTGAGTCGACTTCACTACGGATCTCGCCAACGCTGTGGTACTGTGCAGCGGATTATGTCATGCCGCCTGGCGAAGCGGTGCCACTGGTTTTACTCGATGATCCCAGTCCTTTCCGTGACATGATCATCGATACTCTGAATGCAGCACGGATCCCGTGGCGTCTGGCCTATGTGGCTTCTACGCTTTCCGCTGTGCGTGCGGCGGTTAAAGCAGGGCTTGGCGTAACCGCTCGTCCTGTCGAGATGATGAGCCCAGAATTGCGTGTGTTGGGCAAAAGTGACGGTTTGCCGCAGCTTCCGGATACCGAGTATCTGCTGAGCTGCAATAACCAGAACAGCAATGAGCTGGTGCAGGCCATTTTCCAGTCGCTCGAAAGTTACAATAATCCCTGGTATCAGTACGGGGCTTATACCTCCGAAGGAGGAGATGATACCCTTATTAAGGCAGGGGATTTGGAGTAACAATCGCACCGATATCTGGTAACAAAATGTAAGTGCAAAAAAAAGGCCGCTGGCGTATAAATTCCGTTCAGCGGCCTTTTTTTGTATCAAGCGTCATCGGTTTGCCAGAGATTTGCAATTTCATTGTTATTTTTCAGTATGTTATTTTTCTCCTCGTACTTTTATGCACCTTTACACCCACAAGTTCAAACTTCCTGCTAATGTTAAAAAAACGATCGCATTGTTGTCGTTTTTTATTGCGAATTAACAAAAGCGTGTCTCAGATCAAGAAAATACTCCCCATGAGGGGGAGGAATCACCGTGGATTCCTGTCAAAATAGAGGGGTAATTGATGTTTTAGCCTCAAGCGGACACGATTCACCAGCCGTAAATTTCCATATCTCTCATGTACCCACCAGGGTAAAGGGCATTTAATGTTAATGAAACGTGCTTGGTGTAAATTACTGTGAGGAAACTTTTGTTAAAGTTGACAAAAGGTTATAGAAAGGAGTAAAAAACCACATCATTTAGATGTTTAAGCCCATTAGTGGCACACTTTATGTGGTTTTTTTAATTCCTCCCCATGAATCATGTGGCGTTCATCTGTCAGCAAGAACAGAGGGTTTAGCGCTACTTATTTTGGTAAAGCTTTGCGTATGTCAACATCCACTGAAGTCATCGCTCATCACTGGGCACTCGCTATATTTCTCATCGTTGCCATTGGCCTCTGCTGTTTGATGCTGATTGGCGGTTGGTATCTCGGCGGTCGCGCGCGCGCGCGTAGCAAGAACACCCCGTTCGAGTCGGGTATCGACTCTGTGGGCACAGCCCGCTTACGTCTCTCGGCGAAGTTTTACCTGGTCGCCATGTTCTTCGTCATCTTTGACGTGGAAGCCCTTTACCTTTACGCATGGTCTACGTCAATTCGCGAAAGCGGATGGGTGGGCTTTGTGGAAGCCGCAATTTTCATTTTAGTGTTACTGGCAGGCCTGGTTTACCTCGTCCGCATCGGCGCACTGGACTGGACGCCTGCGCGCTCCCGTCGCGCGCTGGTTAACCCGGAAACCGACACTAATCGTCATACGCAGTAGAAGCGAGGCAATAAGATGGATTATACGCTCACCCGCATAGATCCTAACGGTGAGAACGACCGTTACCCCCTGCAAAAACAGGAGATCGTAACCGACCCTCTTGAGCAGGAAGTGAACAAAAGCGTGTACATGGGCAAGCTCGAAAATGCTCTGCACGACATGGTCAACTGGGGCCGCAAGAACTCAATCTGGCCCTATAACTTTGGCCTTTCCTGCTGCTACGTTGAAATGGTGACGTCATTCACTGCGGTGCATGACGTTGCGCGTTTTGGCGCCGAGGTACTGCGTGCTTCCCCACGTCAGGCTGACCTGATGGTCGTAGCCGGAACCTGCTTCACCAAAATGGCGCCGGTCATTCAGCGTCTGTATGACCAGATGCTGGAGCCGAAATGGGTTATCTCCATGGGCGCTTGTGCAAACTCTGGCGGCATGTACGACATTTATTCTGTCGTGCAGGGCGTTGATAAGTTTATCCCGGTTGATGTTTACATCCCTGGCTGCCCGCCGCGCCCGGAAGCCTACATGCAGGCACTGATGCTGCTGCAGGAATCCATCGGCAAAGAACGTCGTCCGCTCTCCTGGGTGGTTGGCGATCAGGGCGTGTATCGCGCCAATATGCAATCTGAGCGCGAGCGTAAACGCGGCGAACGTATTGCTGTGACGAATCTTCGTACACCTGACGAGATTTAACTTTGCGCCTGTGGGCGGTGGAATAAGCCTTCGCATATCAAAATTAATAGCGCGGAGCCACGCCCAACAGTCAGCACGGACCTTTTGCAATGGTGAACAATATGACCGATTTAACCGCGCATGACGCCGCCGCATGGCAGACCCGGGATCATCTCGACGACCCGGTGATTGGCGAACTGCGCAACCGTTTTGGGCCGGATGCCTTTACCGTTCAGCCTACCCGCACCGGGGTTCCGGTGGTTTGGGTTAAGCGTGAACAGTTACTGGAAGTGGTCGATTTCCTCAAGAAATTGCCAAAACCTTACGTCATGCTGTTTGATTTACACGGCATGGACGAGCGTCTGCGCACACACCGTGACGGGTTACCCGCCGCGGATTTTTCCGTTTTCTACCACCTGATTTCTATCGATCGCAACCGCGACATCATGCTGAAGGTGGCCCTTTCTGAAAACGATCTGAACGTACCAACGGTCACCAAACTTTTCCCGAACGCCAACTGGTATGAGCGTGAAACCTGGGAAATGTTTGGTATCAACATCGAAGGTCACCCAAACCTGCGTCGTATCATGATGCCGGACACCTGGGAAGGCCACCCGCTGCGTAAAGACTACCCGGCACGTGCGACCGAATTCGACCCGTTTGAGCTGACCAAAGCCAAGCAGGATCTGGAGATGGAAGCGCTGACCTTCAAGCCTGAACAGTGGGGCATGAAGCGCAGCTCCGAGAACGAGGACTTCATGTTCCTCAACCTCGGCCCGAACCACCCGTCTGCGCACGGTGCTTTCCGTATCATTCTTCAGCTTGATGGCGAAGAGATTGTCGACTGTGTCCCTGATATCGGCTACCACCACCGTGGTGCGGAGAAAATGGGTGAGCGTCAGTCCTGGCACAGCTACATTCCGTACACCGACCGTATCGAGTACCTCGGCGGCTGCGTGAACGAAATGCCTTACGTGTTGGCCGTTGAGAAACTGGCGGGTATCAAGGTTCCTGAGCGTGTAGACGTTATCCGCGTGATGCTCTCCGAACTGTTCCGTATCAACAGTCACCTGCTGTACATCTCCACGTTCATCCAGGACGTCGGCGCAATGACGCCGGTCTTCTTCGCGTTTACCGATCGTCAGAAAATCTACGATCTGGTTGAAGCGATCACCGGCTTCCGTATGCACCCGGCCTGGTTCCGTATCGGCGGCGTTGCACACGACCTGCCGCGCGGTTGGGATCGTCTGCTGCGTGAATTCCTCGACTGGATGCCGAAGCGTCTGGCTTCCTACGAGAAAGCCGCGCTGCGTAACACCATTCTGAAAGGGCGTTCTCAGGGCGTTGCGGCATACACCGCAAAAGAAGCGCTGGAGTGGGGCACCACCGGTGCTGGCCTGCGCGCCACCGGGATCGACTTCGACGTGCGTAAAGCGCGTCCTTACTCTGGTTATGAAAACTTCGACTTCGAGATCCCGGTGGGCGGTGGCGTTTCCGACTGCTACACCCGTGTGATGCTGAAAGTGGAAGAGCTGCGCCAGAGCCTGCGCATTCTTGAGCAGTGTCTGAAAAACATGCCGGAAGGCCCGTTCAAAGCGGATCACCCGCTGACGACGCCGCCACCGAAAGAGCGCACGCTGCAGCATATCGAAACCCTGATCACGCACTTCCTGCAGGTTTCCTGGGGCCCGGTCATGCCGGCCAACGAATCCTTCCAGATGATTGAAGCGACGAAGGGGATCAACAGTTACTACCTGACAAGCGACGGCAGCACCATGAGCTACCGCACCCGTATTCGTACCCCGAGCTATGCGCACTTGCAGCAGATCCCGGCGGCGATTCGCGGCAGCCTGGTGTCGGACCTGATCGTTTATCTGGGTAGTATCGATTTTGTCATGTCAGATGTGGACCGCTAATTATGCACGAGAATCAACAACCACAAACCGAGGCTTTTGAGCTGAGTGCGGCCGAGCGTGACGCTATCGAGCACGAAAAGCACCATTACGAAGACCCGCGTGCGGCGTCCATTGAAGCGCTGAAGATCGTTCAGAAGCAGCGTGGCTGGGTGTCGGATGGCGCGATCTACGCGATCGCCGATGTCCTCGGGATCCCGGCCAGTGACGTCGAAGGCGTTGCGACCTTCTACAGCCAGATCTTCCGCCAGCCAGTGGGCCGTCACGTCATTCGCTACTGCGACAGCGTGGTTTGCCACATTACCGGCTATCAGGGCATTCAGTCGGCGATTGAAGCTAAGCTGAACATCAAACCGGGTCAAACCACGTTTGATGGCCGCTTCACGCTGCTGCCGACCTGCTGCCTGGGCAACTGCGACAAAGGGCCGACCATGATGATTGATGAGGACACTCACAGCCATCTGACGCCGGAAGCCATCCCTGAGCTGCTGGAGCGGTATAAATAATGAAAAACATTATCCTGACTCCCGAAACGCATCCGCTGACCTGGCGTCTGCGTGATGACAAACAGCCAGTCTGGCTGGACGAGTATCAGGCGAAAAACGGCTACGCAGGCGCACGTAAAGCGCTGGGTGGCATGGCGCCTGACGAAATCGTCAATCAGGTAAAAGACGCTGGCCTGAAAGGGCGTGGCGGTGCGGGCTTCTCCACAGGGCTTAAGTGGAGCCTGATGCCAAAAGATGAATCCATGAACATCCGTTACCTGCTGTGTAACGCCGATGAAATGGAGCCGGGCACCTATAAAGACCGTCTGTTGATGGAACAGCTGCCACACCTGCTGGTGGAAGGCATGCTGATCTCCGCGTTTGCGCTGAAAGCCTGGCGTGGTTACATCTTCCTGCGTGGCGAATACATCGAAGCGGCAGCCAATCTGCGTCGTGCGATTGCTGAAGCAACAGAAGCGGGCCTGCTTGGGAAAAATATCCTCGGTTCCGGTTTCGACTTCGAGCTGTTCGTGCACACCGGGGCAGGGCGTTATATCTGTGGTGAAGAAACCGCGCTGATCAACTCCCTCGAAGGCCGCCGTGCTAACCCACGTTCCAAGCCGCCATTCCCGGCGAGCTCTGGCGTCTGGGGCAAGCCAACCTGCGTGAACAACGTAGAAACCCTGTGTAACGTGCCAGCCATTCTCGCCAACGGCGTGGAGTGGTATCAGAACATCTCTACCAGTAAAGATGCAGGCACCAAGCTGATGGGCTTCTCCGGCCGCGTGAAAAATCCAGGCGTCTGGGAACTGCCGTTTGGCACCACCGCGCGTGAAATTCTGGAAGATTACGCGGGCGGTATGCGTGATGGCCTGAAATTCAAAGCCTGGCAGCCAGGTGGGGCAGGGACGGACTTCCTGACCGAATCTCACCTCGATTTGCCGATGGAATTTGAAAGCATCGGTAAAGCAGGCAGCCGTCTGGGTACGGCGCTGGCGATGGCCGTCGATCATGAAATCGGCATGGTACCGCTGGTGCGTAACCTGGAAGAGTTCTTCGCCCGCGAGTCCTGCGGCTGGTGTACGCCATGCCGTGATGGTCTGCCGTGGAGTGTGAAAATTCTGCGAGCGCTGGAGCGTGGCGAAGGCCAGCCGGGCGATATCGAGACACTTGAGCAACTGTGTCGATTCCTCGGGCCGGGTAAGACCTTCTGTGCCCACGCGCCAGGTGCGGTTGAACCGCTGCAAAGCGCGATTAAATATTTCCGCGAAGAGTTCGAGGCAGGCATCAAGCAGCAGGTCAGCAACACCCATGCGATCAATGGCATCCAGCCAAACCTGCTGAAGACGCGCTGGTAATTTTTCACCTCTCACCTCCGCTTTCTTAAGGGAAAGCTCGGGGAATCCCCTCTCCCTCAGGGAGAGGGTTAGGGAGAGGGTGGAAACACCAAAGAATTTTGATTAACGCCCGGTTTCGACTGGGCCAACTGGAAGCACGCTAATGGCTACGATTCATGTAGACGGCAAAGAATACGAGGTCAACGGAGCGGACAACCTGTTACAGGCTTGTCTCTCTCATGGCCTTGATATTCCCTACTTTTGCTGGCATCCGGCGCTGGGAAGCGTTGGCGCCTGCCGCCAGTGTGCGGTGAAGCAATACCAAAACGCGGAAGACACGCGTGGCCGCCTGGTGATGTCCTGTATGACTCCGGCATCCGACGGCACCTTTATCTCTATTGATGACGAAGAAGCAAAACAGTTCCGCGAAAGCGTGGTGGAGTGGCTGATGACCAACCACCCGCACGACTGTCCGGTCTGTGAAGAGGGCGGCAACTGCCACCTGCAGGATATGACCGTCATGACCGGTCACAGCTTCCGTCGCTACCGTTTCACCAAACGTACCCACCGTAATCAGGATTTGGGGCCGTTCATCTCTCACGAAATGAACCGCTGTATCGCCTGTTACCGCTGTGTGCGTTACTACAAAGATTACGCTGATGGCGGCGATCTGGGTGTTTACGGCGCACACGACAACGTCTATTTCGGTCGCCCGGAAGACGGCACGCTGGAGAGCGAATTCTCCGGTAACCTCGTTGAAATCTGCCCGACCGGCGTCTTCACCGATAAGACGCACTCCGAACGTTATAACCGTAAATGGGACATGCAGTTTGCGCCAAGCATCTGCCAGCAGTGTTCTATTGGCTGTAACACCAGCCCGGGTGAGCGCTACGGTGAACTGCGCCGTATCGAAAACCGTTACAACGGTACCGTAAACCACTACTTCCTTTGCGACCGTGGTCGTTTCGGTTATGGCTACGTCAACCTGAAAGACCGCCCGCGTCAGCCGGTACAGCGTCGTGGTGATGACTTCATTACTCTGAACGCTGAGCAGGCGATGCAGGGTGCCGCAGACATTCTACGTCAGTCGAAGAAAGTCATCGGTATCGGTTCCCCACGTGCGAGCGTAGAGAGCAACTTCGCGCTGCGTGAACTGGTCGGGGAAGAAAACTTCTATACCGGTATCGCCAAAGGTGAACAGGAACGTCTGCAGCTGGCACTGAAAGTGCTGCGCGAAGGCGGCATCCACACGCCTGCGCTGCGCGACATCGAATCTTATGATGCGGTTCTGGTGCTGGGTGAAGACATCACGCAGACCGGTGCCCGCGTTGCCCTGGCGGTTCGTCAGGCGGTGAAAGGCAAAGCACGTGAAATGGCGGCAGCCCAGAAAGTGGCTGACTGGCAGATTGCGGCCATCCTTAACATCGGTCAGCGCGCTAAGCATCCGCTGTTTGTGACTAACGTCGACAGCACTCGTCTGGATGACATCGCGGCGTGGACTTACTGCGCACCGGTCGAAGACCAGGCTCGTTTAGGGTTTGCAATCGCCCACGCACTGGATAACAACGCGCCAGCGGTTGAAGGCCTGAGCAACGATCTGAAAGGCAAAATTGACGTCATCGTGCAGGCTCTGGCCGGTGCGAAGAAGCCACTGATTGTTTCGGGTACTAACGCCGGTAGCGCGGAAGTGATTCAGGCTGCGGCGAACGTTGCCAAAGCGCTGAAAGGCCGTGGCGCAGACGTTGGCGTGACCATGATTGCTCGCGCAGTCAACAGCGTCGGCCTCGGCATGATTGGCGGCGGTTCCCTGGAAGAAGCATTAAGCGAGCTGGAATCTGGTTCTGCTGATGCCGTTGTGGTGCTGGAGAACGATCTCCACCGTCACGCTTCTGCGACCCGTGTTGATGCTGCCCTGGCCAAAGCGCCGCTGGTGATGGTTATTGACCATCAGCGTACCGCTATCATGGACAAAGCCCATCTGGTGCTGTCTGCCGCAAGCTTTGCTGAAAGCGATGGCACGGTCATTAACAACGAAGGCCGCGCCCAGCGTTTCTTCCAGGTTTATGATCCGGCTTACTACGACAACAACATCGTGATGCTCGAAAGCTGGCGCTGGCTGCACTCGCTGCACAGCACCGTGCAGAGCCGCGAAGTGGACTGGACGCAGCTCGATCATGTTATCGACGCCGCAGTGGCCAAACTGCCACAGTTGGCGGGTATCAAAGAAGCTGCACCTGATGCGTCGTTCCGTATCCGTGGTCAAAAGCTCGCTCGTTCACCTATCCGCTCCAGCGGTCGTACCGCTATGCGCGCTGATATCAGTGTGCACGAGCCGCGTCAGCCTCAGGATAAAGACACCATGTTCGCCTTCTCGATGGAAGGGAACAACCAGCCAACTGCCGCGCGTTCGCAAATTCCGTTCGCATGGGCACCAGGCTGGAACTCCCCGCAGGCATGGAACAAGTTCCAGGCTGAAGTGGGCGGTCATCTGCGTAACGGCGATCCGGGCGTGCGTCTGATTGAAGCGTCTGAAAACGGCCTGGAGTACTTCAGCACCGTACCGGCAAGCTTCGAAGCGCAGGACGGTAACTGGCGTATTGCGCCGTACTATCACCTGTTCGGCAGTGATGAACTGTCACAGCGTTCACCGGTCTTCCAGCAACGTATGCCGCAGCCTTACCTCAAGCTCAACCCGGCAGATGCCGCGAAGCTTGGCGTGAATGCGGGTGCGACGGTTGCCTTCAGCTACGACGGCCAAACCATGACTCTGCCGCTGGTGCTGTCCGATGCACTGACCGCCGGACAAATTGGTCTGCCAATGGGCATGCCGGGTATTGCGCCAGTGCTGGCGGGTGCACGTATTGAAAATCTGCAGGAGGCGAAAGCATGAGTTGGTTAACACCGGATGTTATCGACATTCTGTTAAGCATCCTGAAAGCCGTGGTCATTCTGCTGGTGGTCGTCACCTGCGGCGCGTTCATGAGCTTCGGCGAACGTCGTCTTCTCGGTCTGTTCCAGAACCGTTACGGACCGAACCGCGTAGGTTGGGGTGGTTCACTCCAGCTCGTGGCAGACATGATCAAGATGTTCTTCAAAGAGGACTGGGTGCCGAAATTTACCGACAAGGTGATCTTCACCCTGGCACCGGTTATCGCGTTCACCTCTTTGCTGCTGTCGTTTGCGATTGTCCCGGTCAGCCCGACCTGGGTGGTTGCCGACCTGAACATCGGCATTCTGTTCTTCCTGATGATGGCCGGTCTGGCGGTTTACGCCGTGCTGTTCGCGGGCTGGTCGAGTAACAACAAATACTCACTGCTCGGTGCGATGCGTGCTTCTGCACAGACGCTGAGCTACGAAGTGTTCCTCGGTCTGTCGCTGATGGGTGTGGTGGCGCAAGCTGGCTCGTTCAACATGACCGACATCGTCAACAACCAGGCTCACTTGTGGAACGTGATTCCGCAGTTCTTCGGCTTCATTACTTTCGCTATCGCGGGCGTGGCTGTTTGTCACCGTCACCCGTTTGACCAGCCGGAAGCAGAGCAGGAACTGGCGGACGGTTACCACATTGAATATTCCGGCATGAAGTTCGGTCTGTTCTTCGTGGGTGAGTACATCGGTATCGTCACCGTCTCAGCGCTGATCGTCACGCTGTTTTTCGGTGGCTGGCAGGGTCCGTTCTTACCGCCATTCATCTGGTTCGCCATCAAAACGGCGTTCTTCATGATGATGTTCATTTTGATCCGCGCAGCATTGCCTCGTCCGCGTTATGACCAGGTGATGTCCTTCGGCTGGAAAGTGTGCCTGCCGCTGACGCTGATCAACTTGCTGGTAACGGCGGCTGTCATTCTCTGGCAGCAGCCATAAGGGGCGAATAGACCATGACTTTAAAAGAATTAGTAGTGGGCTTCGGCACCCAGGTTCGCAGTATCTGGATGATCGGGATGCACGCGTTCGCCAAACGCGAAACGCAGATGTATCCGGAAGAGCCGGTTTACCTGCCGCCGCGCTACCGTGGCCGTATCGTGCTGACGCGCGATCCGGACGGCGAAGAGCGTTGCGTAGCCTGTAACCTGTGCGCAGTAGCCTGTCCGGTAGGCTGTATTTCTCTGCAGAAAGCAGAGACCAAAGACGGCCGCTGGTACCCAGAGTTTTTCCGCATTAACTTCTCACGCTGCATTTTCTGCGGTCTGTGTGAAGAAGCGTGCCCAACCACGGCGATTCAGTTGACCCCGGACTTCGAACTGGGTGAATACAAGCGTCAGGATCTGGTGTACGAGAAAGAGGATCTGCTGATTTCCGGTCCGGGCAAATACCCGGAATATAACTTCTACCGGATGGCGGGTATGGCAATCGACGGCAAAGATAAGGGCGAAGCGGAAAACGAAGCCAAGCCTATCGACGTCAAGAGCCTGTTACCGTAAGGAGAGGGGCAATGGAATTCGCATTTTATATTTGTGGTCTCGTCGCCATCCTGGCCACGCTACGGGTTATCACGCACACCAATCCGGTGCATGCGCTGCTGTACCTGATTATCTCTCTGCTGGCGATTGCCGGGGTGTTCTTCTCGCTCGGCGCGTATTTCGCCGGTGCGCTGGAGATCATCGTCTACGCCGGGGCGATCATGGTGCTGTTTGTGTTCGTGGTGATGATGCTGAACCTTGGCGGAGCGGAAATCGAGCAGGAACGCCAGTGGCTGAAGCCGCAGGTCTGGATTGGGCCGGGCGTTCTGTCCGTTATCCTGCTGGCGGTGATTGTCTACGGTATCCTGGGCGTAAGCGACCAGGGTATTGAAGGCGCTGCCATCAACGCTAAAGAAGTGGGTATTGCGCTGTTTGGTCCGTACGTTCTGGCAGTGGAGCTGGCTTCCATGCTGCTGCTGGCGGGCCTGGTTGTGGCCTTCCACCTCGGACGTGAAGATCGGGGTGGCGAAGTGCTGAGCAATCGCCCGAACGACAGCAAAAGAAAAACGGAGGAGCACGCATGATCCCCTTAACACATGGACTGATCCTCGCCGCGATCCTCTTTGTTCTCGGGCTGACCTGTCTGGTTATCCGTCGCAATCTGCTGTTTATGCTGATTGGGCTGGAAATCATGATTAACGCCGCCGCGCTGGCCTTTGTGGTTGCCGGTAGCTACTGGGGCCAGACCGACGGTCAGGTGATGTATATCCTCGCTATCAGCCTCGCGGCTGCGGAGGCGAGTATTGGCCTGGCGCTGCTGCTGCAGCTCCACCGTCGCCGCCAGAACCTGAACATCGATTCAGTAAGTGAGTTGCGTGGATGAACATGCTTGCCTTAACCATCATTTTTCCTTTAATCGGCTTCCTGCTGCTGTCCTTCTCCCGTGGCCGCTGGTCGGAAAATCTTTCCGCCGCGGTGGGAATGGGATCTGTCGGCCTGGCTGCCGTTGTTGCTGCCTTTGTTGGCGTTGATTTCTTCGCTAACGGTAAACAAGCGGTCAGCGTGCCGCTGTGGAACTGGATGTCTGTCGGTGATTTCAACATCGGCTTCAACCTGGTGCTGGATGGCCTGTCACTGACCATGCTGTCTGTGGTCACCGGTGTCGGCTTCCTGATCCACATGTTTGCCTCCTGGTATATGCGCGGGGAAGAGGGCTACTCCCGCTTCTTCGCCTACACCAACCTGTTCATCGCGAGCATGGTGGTGCTGGTGCTGGCAGACAACCTGCTGCTGATGTACCTGGGCTGGGAAGGCGTGGGCCTGTGCTCCTATCTGCTGATCGGTTTCTACTACACCGATCCGAAGAATGGCGCAGCGGCAATGAAAGCGTTCATCGTGACCCGTGTGGGTGACGTGTTCCTCGCCTTCGCGCTGTTCATCCTCTACAACGAGCTGGGCACCCTGAACTTCCGCGAAATGGTTGAACTGGCACCGCAGCACTTCGAAGCAGGCAACAATATGTTGACCTGGGCGACGCTGATGCTGTTGGGCGGTGCGGTCGGTAAATCGGCACAGCTGCCGTTGCAGACCTGGCTTGCGGATGCGATGGCTGGCCCAACGCCAGTTTCAGCGCTGATCCACGCTGCGACCATGGTGACCGCGGGCGTCTACCTGATTGCCCGTACCCATGGCCTGTTCCTGATGACCCCAGAAATTTTGCATCTGGTGGGCATTGTGGGCGCGGTGACGCTGGTGCTGGCAGGTTTTGCGGCACTGGTTCAGACCGACATCAAACGTGTTCTCGCTTACTCCACCATGAGCCAGATTGGCTACATGTTCCTGGCGCTCGGCGTACAGGCGTGGGATGCGGCGATTTTCCACCTGATGACTCACGCGTTCTTCAAAGCGCTGCTGTTCCTCTCGTCCGGTTCGGTCATTCTGGCCTGCCACCACGAGCAGAACATCTTCAAAATGGGTGGCCTGCGTAAGTCGATTCCACTGGTGTATGTCTGCTTCCTGGTCGGGGGGGCGGCACTGTCCGCTCTGCCACTGATTACCGCAGGCTTCTTCAGTAAGGATGAAATCCTCGCAGGTGCGATGGCGAACGGTCACATCAACCTGATGATTGCCGGTCTGGTGGGGGCGTTCATGACCTCGCTCTACACCTTCCGCATGATCTTCATCGTGTTCCACGGCAAAGAGCAGATCCACGCTCACGCAGGGAAGGGCATTACCCATCACCTGCCGCTGATCGTGCTGCTGGTTCTGTCCACCTTCGTTGGCGCGATGATTGTGCCACCGCTGCAGGGGGTACTGCCGCAGACAACTGAACTTGAACATGGCCGCGTCCTGACGCTGGAAATCACTTCCGGGGTTGTGGCGATTGCTGGCATCTTGATTGCCGCATGGCTGTGGCTGGGTAAACGTACGCTGGTTACTGCGATGGCCAACAGCGCACCGGGCCGTCTGCTCGGAGCCTTGTGGTATAACGCGTGGGGCTTCGACTGGCTGTACGACAACATCTTCGTTAAGCCGTTCCTGGGCATTGCGTGGCTGCTGAAACGCGATCCGCTGAACAGTCTGATGAATATCCCGGCCATTCTTTCCCGCTTCGCAGGCAAAGGCCTGCTGGTCAGCGAGAACGGTTACCTGCGCTGGTATGTGGCATCCATGAGCATTGGCGCGGTGGTTGTTCTCGCGCTGCTGATGGTTTTGCGTTGAGTTGACAGAAAAGGAATATAGATCGCCATGTTATTACCCTGGCTAATACTAATCCCGTTTATCGGCGGCTTCTTATGCTGGCAGACTGAACGCTTCGGCGAAAAGATGCCGCGCTGGATTGCGCTGATAACAATGGGACTGACACTGGCCCTCTCCCTGCAGCTGTGGCTGCAGGGCGGCTACTCTCTGACGCAAGCTGCAGGCATTCCACAATGGCAGTCTGAATTTATTCTGCCGTGGATCCCGCGCTTTGGCATTACCTTCCACCTCGCACTCGACGGCTTGTCGCTGCTGATGGTGGTGCTGACCGGCCTGCTCGGCGTTCTGGCGGTACTTTGCTCCTGGCAAGAAATTCAAAAATACCAGGGCTTCTTCTACCTGAACCTGATGTGGATCCTGGGCGGCGTGATCGGCGTGTTCCTCGCCATCGACATGTTCCTGTTCTTCTTCTTCTGGGAGATGATGCTGGTGCCGATGTACTTCCTGATCGCGCTGTGGGGCCACAAGGCTTCTGACGGTAAAACGCGTATCACGGCGGCCACCAAGTTCTTCATCTACACCCAGGCGAGTGGTCTGGTGATGTTGATTGCCATCCTGGCGCTGGTCTTCGTGCATTACAACGCCACCGGTGTGTGGACCTTCAGCTATGAAGAGCTGCTGAAAACGCCGATGGCCCACAACGTGGAATATCTGCTGATGCTGGGCTTCTTCATCGCCTTCGCGGTGAAAATGCCAGTGGTTCCGTTGCACGGCTGGCTGCCAGACGCGCACTCTCAGGCACCAACTGCAGGTTCTGTTGACCTCGCGGGCATCCTGCTGAAAACCGCGGCCTACGGTCTGCTGCGTTTCGCACTGCCGCTGTTCCCGAATGCGTCCGCTGAATTCGCGCCTATCGCGATGTGGTTGGGTGTTATCGGTATCTTCTACGGCGCATGGATGGCCTTCACGCAGTACGACATCAAACGTCTGATCGCCTACACCTCTGTTTCGCACATGGGCTTCGTGCTGATTGCGATTTACACCGGCAGCCAGCTGGCGTACCAGGGCGCAATTATCATGATGATTGCTCACGGTCTGTCGGCGGCGGGGATGTTCATCATCTGCGGTCAGCTGTACGAACGTCTGCACACCCGTGACATGCGTCTGATGGGCGGTCTGTGGAGCAAAATTAAGTGGCTGCCAGCGCTGTCGATGTTCTTCGCTGTGGCGACTCTGGGTATGCCAGGCACCGGTAACTTCGTCGGTGAATTCATGATCCTGTTCGGCAGCTTCCACGTTGTGCCGGTCATCACCGTGATTTCGACCTTCGGTCTGGTCTTTGCCTCTGTTTACTCGCTGGCGATGTTGCACCGCGCTTACTTCGGTAAAGCGAAGAGTGAAATTGCAGCGAAAGAGCTGCCGGGGATGTCGCTGCGCGAGCTGTTTATCATCCTGCTGCTGGTAGTGCTGCTGGTTCTGCTCGGGTTCTACCCGCAGCCGATCCTCGACACTTCTCATGCTGCGATGGGCAATATTCAGCAGTGGTTTGTTCATTCTGTTTCTACTACAAGGCCGTAAATCGCCATGACAATAACTCCACAACAACTGATCGCACTGCTACCGCTGCTGATCGTCGGCTTGACGGTGGTGGTTGTGATGCTCTCCATTGCGTGGCGACGCAATCATTTCCTGAATGCCACGCTGGCGGTGCTCGGTCTTAACGCCGCGCTGCTGTCGCTCTGGTTTGTTGGCCAGGCGGGTGCAATGGATGTGACGCCGCTGATGCGCGTCGATGGCTATGCCATGCTCTACACCGGGCTGGTACTGCTCGCGAGCCTCGCCACCTGTACGTTTGCCTACCCATGGCTTGAGGGCTACTACGACAACAAAGAAGAGTTCTACCTGCTGGTGCTGATTGCTGCCCTCGGGGGAATTCTGCTGGCTAACGCCAATCACATGGCCTCGCTGTTCCTCGGTATCGAATTGATTTCGCTGCCGCTGTTCGGCCTGATTGGCTATGCGTATCGTCAGAAGCGCTCACTGGAAGCGAGCATCAAGTACACCATTCTGTCTGCTGCAGCGTCTTCCTTCCTGCTGTTCGGTATGGCGCTGGTGTACGCGAACTCCGGCAGCCTGTCGTTCCTGGCGCTGGGGAAAGCGCTGGCAGACAACATGCTGCATGAGCCGCTGCTGCTGGCAGGCCTGGGTCTGATGATCGTTGGCCTTGGCTTCAAGCTCTCTCTGGTGCCGTTCCACCTGTGGACGCCAGATGTGTATCAGGGCGCGCCTGCACCGGTCTCCACCTTCCTGGCGACCGCGAGCAAAATCGCCATCTTTGGCGTGGTAATGCGTCTGTTCCTGTACGCGCCAGTGGGCGACAGCGAAGCCGTTCGCGTGGTGCTGGGCGTCATCGCCTTCGTCTCCATCATCTTCGGTAACCTGATGGCACTGAGTCAGACCAACATCAAGCGTCTGCTCGGTTACTCCTCCATCTCGCACCTGGGTTATCTGCTGGTGGCGCTGATTGCGCTACACAGCGGCAAGATGTCCATGGAAACCGTTGGCGTGTATCTGGCCGGTTACCTGTTCAGCAGCCTCGGCGCGTTCGGCGTAGTCAGCCTGATGTCCAGCCCATACCGTGGCCCGGATGCAGACTCTCTGTACTCTTACCGTGGTCTGTTCTGGCACCGTCCGATTCTGTCAGCGGTCATGACCGTGATGATGCTGTCTCTGGCGGGTATCCCAATGACGCTGGGCTTTATCGGTAAGTTCTACGTGCTGGCCGTCGGTGTTCAGGCCAACCTGTGGTGGCTGACCGCAGCAGTGGTTATCGGTTCTGCGATTGGTCTCTACTACTACCTGCGCGTAGCGGTGAGTCTGTATCTGGAAGCGCCGCAGCAGCTGAACCGCGATGCGCCGTCGAACTGGCAGTACAGCGCTGGCGGTATCGTGGTCCTGATTTCCGCCCTGCTGGTGCTGATCCTCGGTATTTACCCGCAGCCGCTGATCAACATTGTTCAGATGGCCATGCCGATGATGTAATTTGTCACTCTGAAGTAAAAACACTCTGGCCCCCGAACAAATCGGGGGCTTTTGTTTTTAATTTTCCGGAACGTGCTGATAACCTTTTAGCATCAGAATAAAGTTTTCCGACGTTTCGGCTGAATTGAACGTAAAGGTATCGCCTTTCCGGTCACCGCCAATAAACCAGGCCACTTCAGTTTGACCCTGAGCTAAAGCATCGCGTACCACTTGATCAACGTTGACATAGCGATAAGTTTTCGCGTCATCGAGGTAAAGAATGGCGTCCGAGCTGTAATTGCAGGCGGGACGGTTATTCCAGTTCACCGTATCAACATTCCAGTCCGTCGAGGTGGGGTAAAAAAAGATCTGGTCTGAGCCATTATGTTCGTTTTTTCCCCCGAAGGTCCGAAGCTGGTAGGTGTACAAAGCGTCCTCTTCCGGGGAGAGATTTTTCGGCAGAGGAGGAATGCTGAACTTCACCAGAGTCATGATTTGAGGATGGGTGTTTCGCCCCTGTCCGCTCCAGTCATCCTGCACCAGTAACTGCTGGCTGGCGCTGAAGTTATCGTCCGGATGAGTGCTGTCGACGTAAGTATCCTGCGCATTTGTCCAGTCATAAGCGACATTGGTACCGCAATCCATGTCCAGGTTCATACACTGGCTGACCATAAATTCCGCCGCTCTTGGGGCCCAGCCGTTCATGAAATCAGCGTGAGCGGTATAGAGGCTACCCCACTGTTCAATGCGTTGATTGCCCTCCATGATGGGGTCCATAGAGAGGCTGACCTGTGCCGTATCGAGAGAGGTGATTTGTGGCAGAACCCAGGCGGCATTGAGGTTTACGGTGGGTATTTTGACCGGATAGTTGGCCGGGCAGGTACCGTCTACATCGTAAACGGCATTGGGCATGCCTTTCATGGGCGCCAGCGTTGTGCCATCCCAGCAGTCCGGAAACTGGATGGCAATATTAAACTGTACGGCATCGCCAGTGGATCTTAAACCACAAACCTCACCCACTTCATGGGTATAGCCTTTGCCATTAGCACAGAGAAAATTGACGTAAGGATTCGGTGATGAGCCGTGATGGTTACCTGCTAATAGTTGCAGGCCTGGGGGAAAAGCCGTCAATGGATTATTGACCGTGCTCGTCGCCTGGTAATAGGTCTTCTGATAAGCCGGGTGTACCACCTCCCCTGAAGGCAGGCGCAGGGCAGGCGTCCAGTAACCTGTTGCATCTGCCTGATTATCACAGGTTGTCTCAGATTTCGTGCGCAACGAGACATAGTCGGACCATGCGTCCGTGTGCTCATTACCATAGAAGTCATGGATCATGGCCTGATTGGGTTTGCCAAACATCATGATGGGATCGTCCCCCAATGTGTGGCTATAGCTACAATCGACCTGCGCCTGCGGTCCTGCCTGGGCAGTCAGCGGGCCAAACAGAAGCGTAAGTAGGGCTAAACATCCGAATAAGGGGACATTTTTCATTTTCTTTACTCTCAGCAATTAAGGGAATACCAACATAATTCGCTGTCGAATAAGGAAAAAATCAAAAACTATCAGCAGGTCAGTTTTTCATTTTTTTTAATGTTTTATGATTTCGCAAGCCATCGGGGTGACATGGGTCGTGCTAACAAAGAGAGTGTGTGAGCCAGACAGTCGAGGCTGGCTCCTGATCATTCCAGTTGAAGGCGAACCTTACATGCCCACATTCGTGCCATTTCGCTGGATAACAGAGTTATAGTTAAAGCGCTGATAGTGATACCGACTGGTACAAAACTCAAATGGCTGTCCGTCATTCAGATAGGTGACCGAACGGGTCACGCTAACCGGCTCATGGGGTTGTAACTGTAACCACTCCTGTGCTTCTGCATCGCTTGGAAGTGACGCAAATTGGGTATGACTGCTGGTCGGAATTTTCCTTAGCGTCGTTTCAACGTACTGGTAAATCGAACTTAGTGCGTCCTGGCGGGTAAATTCCGGCAGAATGTGGAGCGGCAACCATGTGTCCTCAATGGAGAGGGGCAGGTCGTCCACGTAGCGCACACGACGAAAGTGCCAGCAGAAACGCTCCCCCTGGATAGCCAAAATTTCCGCGATCTCTGTGGAAGGGTTGGCTATTTCAAACAGCAGTATATGGCTCCTGACGTTATGTCCCTGCGCAAGGTTAATCGTGCTTACCCCAAGAATCGGTGATACCGGATTTCCTTCGGAGTGGGTATAACGCGGAGTGGCTGTTTTGACCACCGTACCTAATCCGCGCTGGCGAGTGATAAAACCTTCGTTGACCAGGATCTCCAGAGCGTTGTTCAGCGTAATTTTGCTACAGCTAAACTCCTCACAAAGCTGATGCCCAAAGGGGATTTTCTCTCCTGTCAAATATATATTATTGATTATCCTTTCTCTTATTATATTTGATATTTCAATATATCGCCGCAATGTACACCCCCGTTTTGCTATTAAGCTAAGTATATTCTACACCTTAAAATTTTATCCAGATCTCATTTACTTTAAAAGTGGACTACTTTTAAAGTAAATGTATTGACTTGATTTTTTATTCAACGCATCCTCAACACGTGGTCACTGATAATACAATCACAATCATGAATTTATTTGTTTTTTTAATTCAATTCATGAATGTTTTAACACCATGTCTGGGGATTTATCATGAAAGACCTTATTTTGAAAAAAATGCTTTCGCTAGCGCAATGGATGGCATCGCAGATACATCTCCGTACCATGCGTGATTCATTTATTATGTTGATACCATTTCTTGTTTTATCAGGGATAATGATACTTGTGAATAATATTGTCATTAATCCTGGCGGTATTTTATCTGGCTTGTTTACTGACGCGACGCTCTCCTCATGGCAAACGGTTGGGAACAAAGTCGTTAACGGCACAATGAATATTTTGGGTTTGCTTATCGGGGCCGTATTTAGTTACACACTTGCCCGTAATCGACAATTCACGAATCCACTTATGGCGGCGCTGGTGGTCATGAGCTGTTTATTCGTACTCATGCCGGTGATGAACGAGTTTAAGCCACCAGGCGCTAGTGAGACGATAATGATTACGGGAGCCGCACCCTATTCATTGTTAGGGACCAGTGGTACGTTTGTGGCTTTAGTTTGCGGTGGGCTGGCGACCGAATTATTTATTCGAATCAGTAAAAACCGGCGTCTGCAAATCCGCATTGAGGGGAATGTCCCACCCGCTGTTATTCAGTCATTTAATACGCTCTTTGCGGTCATGATCACTATCCTGGCTTTTGCGCTGGCATCTTACTTGATTGTCAGATTTCTCAATATGGAACTTCACGAATTAATCAATAATATTATTCAGGCGCCGTTGCTGGGGTTAACCACTAGCTTGCCGGCTTATATCCTGATTGATATGGTCAACAATTTTGTTTTTTCATTGGGGATCAATCCTGGTGGTATTACGGGAGCCGTACTTGAAGCGCCAATGTTGGTCGCTATGCAGCAAAACATGGATGCCTGGGCCGCTGGCAGGGAAATTCCCAATATTATCGTGCGCCCATTTAGCGATCTCTATGGGCGAATGGGCGGTACCGGGATGACCTTATGTCTCATCATTGCCACATTTATCCGGTGCAAAAGAAAGGAGCTTCGTTCGTTTTCACGAACGGTGATACCTACAACGGCCTTTAATATTAATGAGCCTGTTATTTTTGGTTTTCCTATTATATTTAACCCTGTTCTGATGATTCCCTTCACCTTTGTGCCATCAGTATTATATGTTATTGCTTATTACGCGACGGCCTGGGGATGGGTGTCAAAAATCGTGGTCTTTGTGCCATGGTCAGTGCCACCGTTAATTTCTGGTTATCTGGCGAGTGGCGGTGACTATCGAAATGTTATTTTGCAGTTCATCTTGTTAGTCCTGGGCGTTATTTTCTATCTACCGTTCTTGATGTTGTATGAAAAAGTATTAAGTGCACAGGATGCAAAAACGATGAACCCTTAACTATAAATGCTAAAGGAGTGGTGATGAAAAATATTCTTTTGATCTGCAATGAAGGCATGTCGACAGGGTATCTGTGCAATAAAATGAATGAAGTTGCGCAGGCGCAAGGGATCCTGGTCAGAGCCAGAGCGGTACCTGAATCAGCGCTGGAGGGTCACTACAAAGAGGTGGATGTGATCATGGTTGGACCGCAAATAAAATATTTACTGGGGTCTATCCGCCAGCGTGTTGGGAATAGTGTGCCGGTAGATGCCATAAACCCGGTTGATTTTGGTAGAACAAATGCAAAGGCGGTTCTCGAGCATGCGCTTTCATTAATTAAAGAATAAACGCTCGTTATCCGGGAGGGATAGAAGAATGAGCCGCGAAACAGTATTACAACGTATTACTAATGCCTCGCAGAAAATGGCGTCAGAGATCCATTTACGCAGTCTGCGTGACAGTTTCATCATAACGGTGCCATTCCTTGTACTCGCAGGCCTGTTCATTATGGTGAACGCTGTTTTCCTGGACAGCAAAGGGATCCTTAGTTCAATCGTTGATGCCAAAACGCTGGTCGGTTTGCGCGGCGTTGGTGATCGGATCCTTAACGGTACCATGAGTATACTGGCGCTTATGCTGGTGATTCTGGTGTCGTGGAGTATTGCCAGTAAACGCAAATTTGATTCGCCAATCATTCCGGCGATGGCCTCATTGACCTGCTTTTTAGTGCTGATGCCTGTTAGTCAAACACTGATGCCGTTATCCGGTCAAACGCCAGTAGAAGTCAGCGGTGTTGTTTCGTTTAGTCTGACAAATGCTGGCGGGGTTTTTGTAGCGATTCTTACGGCGGTTATCGCCACTGACCTCTTTTTATGGGTGGCGAACGTTCGTTGGTTGCAAATCCGCATGGGGGATGAAGTACCACCGATGGTGGTTCAGTCGTTCCAGTCCATGTTTTCCATCATGCTGGTGGTTCTGGCATTTGCGCTGTTTGCGGCCGGTGTGAAGGCGATTTTCGACAAAGAAGTACATGAAATTATCCAGACGGTCATTCAGGCTCCGTTAGTTCATCTGACCACCAACCTGCCGGGGTTTCTGGTACTCACTACGTTAACTAACTTTCTCTTTTCTTTGGGGATCCATCCGTCAGGCATTATTAACCCGATTCTCGAACCGCCGTTGCTGGTGGCAATGCAGGAAAATATGGCCGCGTTTGCCCGTGGTGATGTACCGCCGCATATTATCGTGCTGCCATTTCGTGATTTGTACGGGCATATGGGAGGGACGGGGAGCACGCTGGCATTGTTGATTGCGGTATTCCTGCGCAGCAAAATCTCCAGTCATCAAAAGCTCGGGAGAACGGTGCTGGGGCCGGGGCTGTTTAATATCAACGAACCGGTCATTTTCGGCTTTCCGGTGCTGTATAACCCGTTGATTATGATCCCTTTTATTATTTACCCGCAGATTAACTTTGTGATCGCTTATTTCGCCACTCAGTTTGGGATGGTTTCGAAAATTGTCGCCTATGTTCCGTGGTCCGTTCCGCCGCTGTTATCCGGCTGGTTAGGCTCTGGCGGTGATTTTCGCAACGTGCTGTTGCAAGTGCTGTTAATCGCATTAGGCGTGATGATCTATTTACCGTTCTTAATGGCTTATGAACGCACGATGCTGAAAAGCAAAGTCGAGGTGCTGGTGAATCATCTGGCGGCCGCGACGACGACCGCTGCTCCGGAAACGGCTCCTGAATTAAGCGGGCTGGATATTCTGCATAATAAAACCATTATCCTCACGTGCAACGAAGGAATGTCCACCTCGATTATGGCGAACAAAATGCGCCAGTACGCGCAGTCGCAGGGCTGCTCGCTTTCGGTATATGCCGTCAATATTGGGCGCATTGAAGAGGAATCTCACAAGGCTGACCTGATTTTATTAGGGCCGCAGGTGGTTTATATGAAAGACAGCATTGTGGCGAATATTCATTCCGCCTGTCCGGTACTCCCCATTAATACGCAATATTTCAGCAAACTTGACGGGAAATCCGCCCTCGAAGATGCAGCGGCTCAACTGGCGTGCGCGCAATAGGTTTAACAGGAGGTTATACGATGATTCACAGTGCATTTATTGGTTTTGGCAAAAGTGCCACGCGCTACCATTTGCCTTATGTTCTGATACGCAAAGAGAAGTTTAACGTTAAGCGTATTTATGACCATCGGCGAAACCCGCAGCGCGAGCAGGAAGCGGCCTATCGTGGTATTCAGTTTACTTCTCAAGTTGAGGATATTCTCAATGATGCGGATATTTCGCTGGTGACAATCTGTACTCATCCCGACAGCCATTTTGACTACGCCAGGCGTTGCCTGGAACATGGAAAAAACGTGTTGGTAGAGAAACCGTTTACCACTACCTATGAAGAAGCAAAAGCCCTGTTTGCGTTGGCTCGTGAAAAAGGGCTGCTGATTACCCCTTTCCAGAACCGTCGCTTTGATAGCTGCTTTCTGACCATGAAGCGGGCAATTGAAAGCGGAAAACTGGGTAAGATTGTCGAGGTGGAAAGCCACTTCGACTACTTCCGCCCGGAGGCGGAGCGTCAGCCAGGCGACCATTTTGACGGTGCGTTCTATGGCCTTGGGGTGCATACGCTCGATCAGATGCTGGCGCTGTTTGGCCGCCCGCAGCAGGTGTTCTATCACCTGCGACATCTGCGGCAGCCGGATAATCCCGACGATACGTTTGAAGCGCAGCTTATTTATGACGACATGACGGCCATTATCAAAACCAGCCACCTGGTGAAAACGCCGTACCCTAAATTCCTCGTTCATGGCACGCGCGGTTCGTTCGTGCGCTATCAAATTGACCAGCAGGAAACCAGCCTGAAAAACGACGTGATGCCAAATGACGCCCACTTTGCGCAAGACGAAGAACGGGCGCGGCTGGAGTACGTTGACGAGCAGGGCGTGAACCATATTGAACATCTGCCTTCGGTGAAGGGCGACTATGGCCGGGTTTACGATGCCATCTTTGCGACCCTGACGACCGGTGCGGCGAACTACGTTAGCGAAGAGCAGGCGTTAGCCAATCTGGAAATACTCGACGGGGCTTTTCGCCAGCCATCACCCGCGTTGGTGACGTTAAATTAAGGACAAGATATGCAACGGATACTGAATTGCCGAGCCAGTGATTTTTCACAATCGGTGACGGCGGGAGCGTTAAAGCAGGCGATCGGCGCTTCGGAAGGGCGGGTGATTATGGCAGAAGTTGCCGCAGGTACTGCGCCGCTGTACGGCGAAGTGACCAACGGTGAACTGCTGTGTGCCTTTGGTGCGGATTTGCTGCTGGTAAAAGGGATGGATTGCCATAGCCAGAAGATCCAGGGGTGCGACAGTCTGCACCATTTCAAACAGCTTACGGGGCGTCTGGTGGGGGTCAGTCTGGAAGTGCTGGCGGAAGACACGCCGGATAACCCGCGAGCCTGGGACCCGATGAATCTGAGGCTGGTGGCGAATGCGGATTTTTACTGCCTGACGGCCTACGATAAGCCTGGCGTTACCGCGGCGCGCGTCCGCGATGCGCTGGGGCAACTGCGCGGGCTAACCGATAAACTTGTTCTGGTGGCGAAGTTCTACAGCGCAGGGCTTGCCTGTGCCGAAGAGTATGCGGGCTATATTGCTGCGGGGGCCGACGGGGTTATTGTGCCCGCGCCGTCCAGTTGCCGGGGAGCATCGGAAGCGCGTGTGGAGTCGATTCTCTGTGCCATTCAGGCGGCGGGAGGTCTGGCGATTACGACGATCAGCAGTAGCCAGGAAGGGGCGGACGAAGCGACGGTGCGCCAGATAGCGCTCGCCAGCAAACGCTGTGGGGCTGATGTCTACAATTTCGGTGATGCGGGCGTTGCTGGCATGGCGGACCCACAGGCGGTGTATACGTTATCGATGGCGGTACGCGGCAAGCGCCATACCTGGGTCAGGATGGCGGCTTCCCGGACACGATAATTGAGAGTCAGGCTTAACGGGGGGGCTTGCGTTTATCCTCCCTGGCGCAGAGAGAATCACCCTGTTCTCTCTGCGATTTGCTCGCAATAAACATCACACCGAATGCAAACGGCTGATCAAAGGCCCATCCTCGTGACGCTCGGCGCGCTCCAGCACTTCCTTAATCACCGACGGCAGGTCGATAACCGGGATAATCTGGTCGCGAATGTTCACCATACCCATCACCGGCGCTTTAATGCCAGCAGGTTTGGTGAAGGAGGGCATCGGCACAATTTCACGCAGCTTAAAGACGTTTGATCTTACCCAGCAATAGTGGACACGGCACTAAGTGAGTAAACTCTTAACCCAGAGGTGACTCATGACTAAACCATCAGCAACGAAAAACAAGCCCCGTAAACAACACTCGCCTGCCTTTCGTGACGAAGCGCTTAAGCTTGCTCAACGTATTGGCGTGGCCGCAGCAGCGCGCGAACTCGGCCTGTATGAATCTCAGCTCTATGCCTGGCGCAGCAAGCAACAGCAGAGCCTGTCCGCTTGCGAACGTGAGCAGGAACTCGCGACCGAAAATGCCCGACTCAAGCGCCAATTGGCCGAACGAGATGAAGAGCTGGCCATTCTCCAAAAGGCCGCGACATACTTCGCGAAGCGCCTGAAATGAAGTATGTCTTTATCGAAAAACATCAGGCTGA
>NZ_JBLFJW010000018.1:0-105540 GCF_047713085.1 Pantoea sp. sgz302252 | reverse complement strand
TTTTGGTTTTGTACTTCTGATTTGGCAGCAGGACAGCAACATCAAACTTGAGTTTGGCGATATCAACGCCGACGGAGACAAGACTCATCATGGCACTCCATAACCTTATGAATAATATCGCCGGACCATCCTTATATGTGGGTGCTCGGGGCACAGGATACCGTTCGGTCTTGAGGCGACAGGGAAACAGGTTACCGGGGCATAATCTCTCCCACGGGCTCAGGGGCACCAGGGCCGGGTGATGCTCACCGGTAACCTCCCGATGATCAGTCGGGGATCTTCTCCGCAGAAACGGAGAAGATCAAGACATAAGGGCCGGGGTGAGGGGAACAGTTCTGGACTTAGAAGTGCGTATTCACACTCAGATAGTAAGTCCGCCCAGACTCGTTATAAGTCTCAGCCCCCGCACCGTACATATACCCGGTTGCGCCGCCAGTGGTTTGGGCGTTACCTGCGCGCCAGTGGCGTTTATCGAACAGGTTGTCGATACCCGCCGTCAGGCTGACGTACTTGGTCGCATCCCAGGTGCCGCTCAGGCCAACAATGCTGTACGGGCTCACTTCGTTGAGTTCGCTGCCGGTCGCTGGTTGGCCTTTGTAATTGTACTTCTTCGGTTGCTGTTTGCCATACCAGGTAAAGGTCGACTGCACCGAGAAGTCCTGCACCACCTGCCAGCTCAGCGTTGAGTTCAGGGTATATTCCGGGATGATCGACAGACGATCGCCGGTTTCCTTGTTCTTACTTTGCAGCATATAAGTGATGTTGTTGGTCCAGTTCACGGTGTCGGTAACCGGCACGTTCAGCGTACCTTCCAGGCCTTCAACCACCGCTTTCGGCACGTTTTCCCACTTATAGACATCTGTCCCGGCGGCGTTGGAGTACACCGGCGCATAGCCCGCTTCAATCTTGTTGCGATAGTCGTTACGGAACCAGGTCGCGCCTGCCAGCCAGCCGTCGCGTTTGAACTCCAGCCCAATCTCTTTGTTGATGCTGGTTTCGGCTTTCAGGTCGTCATTGCCTTGCAGGTAGCAGCCGCTGGCGCTGGCATAGCAGCCCTGGCCTTTACTGTAGAGAATGTAGTTCGGGTTGGTCTGATACAGGCTTGGCGCTTTATAGGCGCGGGCGATGCCCATTTTCAGGGTGAAGTCATCCCACAAACCTTGTGACAGGTTCAGCGATGGGCTCCAGTTGTCGCCCACAATGCTGTGATGATCGTAACGCAGCGCAGGCGTCAGCATGGTGGTGTCGGTGACTTCGATATTGTCTTCAGCAAACAGCGAGAAGATTTCTGCCTGAGAGTAAGGGCTGCGGCCGGTGCTGCTAAAGCCTGGGATCGTGCCGCCCATAAAGGTCTGGGTGTTCGAGCCGTTATCCTTCATCTTCTGCTGATTCCACTCGGTGCCGAGCGTCAGGTTCTGATTGAAGACGAAATCAATCGGGATGTTCACTTCGCTGTGCAGCAGGATATCGTCGAGGTCGATATCGACGAATTTATTGCTATTGAAAATTCCCTCGGTGCCGCCTGCCAGGCCTTCGCCTTTGCGTGAGTTGCGGGTGTGCTCGTATTGCACCCAGTTGCTGGTGGTCAGGCCGTTATCCCAGCCGCCGTTCCAGGTCAGAGAGAAGTTCTGGCGGTAGAGGCGGTTGGTCTCTTTGCCGTAGTTTTCTTTGACGAAATTGTTGGTGTTGGTGTTCTGAGTATCGCCCGCATAAAGGTTGTTCTGGCGGCTGTAGCCTGCCTCCAGCTCCAGAGACTGCATCGGGGCGAAGTCCCAGCGCAACAGGCCGTTGATGTCTTTGTTTTCAACGCCTTCACGCCCGGCAGGCAGGGTATTCTGGTAAATACCGGTACGCTCAGACTGATGGCCCTGGTTGATATCCCAGGCATCGGCCTGTGTTTTATCGAGGTTACCGAACAGACGGAAGCTGAAATCGCCGCCCATCGGGCCGGTCAGGCTAAAGTTGGTGCGTTTGGTGGAGCCTTCGTCTTTGTGCTCCGGCAGGTTCATGTAGGTGTCCCAGGAGCCGTGCCACTCGTTGCTGGCTTTTTTGGTGATGATGTTCACCACGCCGCCCGCTGCGCCGTTGCCGTAACGGGCCGCAGCAGGGCCACGAATCACTTCAATGCGCTCAATCATTTCTGGCGGAACCCAACTGGTATCGCCGCGGGTATCACGCTCGCCACGCCAGCCCAGACGCACAGAGTTACGGCTGGTGACAGGCTTACCGTCAATCAAAATCAGGGTATTTTCCGGGCCCATCCCGCGAATATCAATCTGGCGGTTGTTGCCGCGCTGGCCGCTGGTGGAGTTGCCGGTGAGGTTTACCCCAGGCATGGTGCGGATGATTTCAGAGACGTCGCGAGCGGGAGGTCTTTTGCGAATTTCCTCTGCGGTGATGGTGGAAACGCCCGGAGCCTGCAGGTTCTGCTGAGCCGCGGTGACAACCATCGTTTCATCATTCGCCGTGGTTTTCTCCTCAGCGGTTCCCTCGGCGTGCAAAGGAAACGCCACCCCATAAATCCCCAGATTGACCAGTAAGGCCAATGATTTGAGCTTGTTATTCATTATCGTCCTGCTTGGCAGTTGTGTGTGTCAAAAACGCGCGTCAATACGCTATTGCAAATGCAAATAGTTATCAATAATATTATCAATAATTTTTAACGTGTAACAAAGCATTCCACAGCAAACACGGGGTTAACGTGATGCAAACGGCAGTAACAGGGAGTGATGAGTGGTGGAAAACCCTCCACGGGCCGCAGTGGCACAGGGAAGGTGACCAATGCCATGTCACGTTTTACTGGCGTGATCCTGCCGGAAAGGAAGAAACATCGCCGTACCAGCGGGTGTGGATTTACATCACCGGCGTCACCGATCATCACCAGAACGCCGTGCCGCAGACGCTGTCCCGTCTGCCCGGCACTGACGTCTGGCAGTGGCAAACCACGCTGCCCGCCACCTGGCGTGGGAGTTACTGCTTCATTCCGGTGACGACTGAAAACGATTTTGCTGCCTCTTTGTTTCACACCGACAAGCCCGACCGCCCGTTGCTGCGCGAAGGCTGGCGAAAGCTGTTGCCCCAGGCGATAGCCGATCCGCTGAATGCGCAAAGCTGGCGGGGTGGGCGAGGCCATGCGGTTTCAGCGCTTTCACTGCCTGATGCGCCTGTTCAGCCCGGCTGGGATTTACCCGACGTGCCGTACGCGCCGCCAGTCTGCATTCACTGGCATAGCCAGCGGCTGGGAAATTCGCGCAAAGTGTGGATTTACACCACGGGTGAAGCCGCAGAACGGCCAATGGCGCTGCTGCTTGATGGCCAGTTCTGGGCCGAAAGCATGCCTGTCTGGTCGCCGTTGGCCCGGTTGACCCGCGAAGGGCAGCTTCCGGCGGCGGTGTATGTGCTGGTGGATGCCATCGACACGGCGTACCGCGGCGCAGAGCTGCCCTGCAACACTGATTTCTGGCTGGCGCTTCAGCAGGAGCTTCTCCCGCAAATTCAGCGTATCGCGCCTTTCAGTGAGCGTGAGCAACGCACCGTGGTCGCCGGGCAAAGCTTCGGTGGCTTAGCGGCAATGTTTGCCGGGCTGAACTGGCCGCAGCGATTTGGCTGTGTGCTAAGCCAGTCAGGTTCTTACTGGTGGCCGACACGCGGCGAAGGTCACGGCGGCGTGATCCTCGAAAAACTTTCTCGCGGTGAAGTTTCACCGCAGGGCTTGCGTATCTGGCTTGAGGCCGGGCGACGTGAACCGATTATCTTTCAGGCCAATCAGGCCCTCTTACACCAACTACAGCAGACACAGCAGCCGCTTTTCTGGCGTCAGGTTGACGGCGGACACGATGCGCTGTGCTGGCGAGGTGGACTCACGGCCGGGCTGATTGCGCTCTGGCTGCCACTCGTCACGGCATAAGCGCGCTTTACGACAGGAGTTTGGTATGCAAATCAGTAACCCTTTCGATGATGCGCAAGGGCAGTTCTCTATTCTGCGAAATGCTCATCATCACTACAGCCTGTGGCCGCAGCACTGTGCGTTGCCCGAAGGCTGGCGTGTTGTATGTCAGCCGCAATCGGCGGAAGCCTGCAATGCCTGGCTGGCAGAACGCTGGACGACCCTGAATCCTTCTTATTATGCCGGAGCCCGCCATGAGTGAACGTTTACCGCTGGTGGCGGCACAGCCGGGGATCTGGATGGCGGAGCAGCTCTCCACGCTGCCTAATGCCTGGAGCGTGGCCCATTATGTTGAGCTGGAAGGCGACATCAACGGCGCGCTGTTTCAGCAGGCGATTGCAACCGGCCTGAATCAAACAGAGACCGTGCGGACGCGCTTTGCGCAAGAAAATGGCGAAGCCTGGCAGTGGCTTGATGATCAGACGTTCGCCACGCCAGCCCTGTTCGACTTACGCGGTGAGGCCGATGCCTGTGCCACAGCAAAAGCGCAAATGCAGGCTGATTTAGCCCAAAACACGCGTGTGGATAGCGGAAACCCGCTGGTCTGCCATCAGCTTTATCAGGTCGCAGAAAACCGCTGGTACTGGTATCAGCGCTACCACCATTTATTGGTCGATGGCTTCAGTTTCCCGGCCATCACCCGCCAGATTGTCCAGATTTATAAAGCACTGCTGAGTGGCGAAACGATGCCCGACTCTCCCTTCACGCCTTTCGCTGAAGTGGTGGAAGAGTATCAGCGATATCGTGAGAGCGAAGCCTGGCTTCGCGATGGAGCTTTCTGGGCTGAACAGCGAAAAAGCCTGCCATCACCGGCATCGCTTTCTTCTGCGCCGTTGCCTGGGCGCGCCCATTCCACTGCCATCTGGCGATTGAAGCTGACAGCAAACAAGCAAGCATTCACACGATTAGTTACAACATACTTAAACCCGCGAACTGATTTGGCGCTGGCACTGGCGGCACTGTGGCTGGGGCGTTTATGCGGGCGCAGTGACTATGCGGCGGGGTACATCTTCATGCGTCGCATGGGCTCTGCGGCACTGACGGCAACCGGGCCGGTGCTGAATGTGTTGCCACTGGGCGTTGAAATTCGCCCGCAGGAAACGCTACCTGAACTGGCTGAGCGACTGGGTTCTCAGCTGAAAAAAATGCGTCGTCATCAGCGCTATGACGCCGAACAAATCGTCAGAGACAGTGGCAAAGCGGCTGGCGATGAACCGCTGTTTGGGCCGGTGTTTAACGTCAAAGTCTTTGACTATCAGCTTGATTTCGATGGCGTAAATGCCACCACGCACACACTTGCCACCGGCCCGGTGAACGATCTCGAACTGGCCTTGTTCCCGGATGACTCCGGTGGCCTGTCCGTTGAAATTCTGGCAAACCAACAGCGTTACAACGAAGCCGAGCTGCATAACCATGCCTCGCGTTTACTGTCGATGCTGGAGCAGTTTGCCACTAATCCTGAATTGCGCTGTGGTGAAGTGGAACTGGTGTCAGAGGCAGAGTATCAGCGCCTGGCGAGTATCAACGATACCGGCATGATGCTGCCAACGGAAACCCTCAGTTCGCTGGTGGCTGCACAAACAGAGAAAACCCCGGATGCTCCGGCGCTGGCGGATGCGCGCTGGCAATTCAGCTACCGTGAAATGCGCCAACAGGTGCAGGCGCTGGCCGTGCTGTTGCGTGAACGTGGCGTCAAACCGGGCGACAGCGTCGCGGTGGCCTTGCCTCGCTCTGTTTTCCTGACGCTCGCGCTACATGGCATTGTGGAAGCAGGCGCTGCCTGGCTGCCGCTCGACACGGGTTATCCTGACGATCGTCTGCAAATGATGCTTGAGGATGCAAAGCCCTCGCTGCTCATCACCGCCGACGATCAATTGCATCGCTTCGCTGACATCGACACACTTTGCTATACCGCACCGTTGCCAGTGACAGATGACGTTCTGCCTACGCTTTCCCGACCGGAACAGACCGCCTATATCATCTTTACCTCCGGCTCCACCGGGCGGCCAAAAGGCGTGATGGTCGGGCAAACGGCCATCGTGAACCGCTTACTGTGGATGCAGGAGAGCTACCCGCTCACCGC
Source organism: Pantoea sp. sgz302252 (assembly GCF_047713085.1). Taxonomy (NCBI): domain Bacteria; kingdom Pseudomonadati; phylum Pseudomonadota; class Gammaproteobacteria; order Enterobacterales; family Erwiniaceae; genus Pantoea; species Pantoea sp. sgz302252. The sequence goes on along the minus strand of NZ_JBLFJW010000018.1, from coordinate 99,511 downwards.
CGAAGATGTGGTGGCGCAGAAAACACCGTGCAGTTTTGACGTTTCGGTATGGGAATTCTGGTGGCCGTTTATTGCCGGAGCAAAACTGGTGATGGCGGAGCCGGATGCGCACCGCGATCCGCAGGCGTTGCAGCAATTCTTCGCAGAACATCGTGTCACCACGACTCACTTTGTGCCTTCTATGCTGGCGGCTTTTGTGGCTTCGCTGGATGAAGATAACGTTCATAGCTGCAAATCACTGCGACGCGTATTTTGTAGCGGCGAAGCGCTACCAGCCGCCTTGTGTCGCGAATGGGAACAGTTGACCGGAGCGCCACTGCATAACCTTTATGGTCCGACGGAAGCCGCCGTGGATGTGAGCTGGTATCCGGCATACGGGCCAGAACTTGCCGCGGTAACCGGCAATAGCGTGCCGATTGGTTTCCCTGTCTGGAATACCGGGCTACGAATTCTGGACGGCATGATGCGTCCGGTACCGTTTGGCGTGGCGGGCGATCTCTATCTGACCGGCATCCAGTTAGCGCAAGGCTACATGGGCCGTCCCGATCTGACCGCCAGCCGCTTTATCGCCGATCCGTTTGCTCCCGGCGAGCGCATGTATCGCACCGGTGATGTTGCACGCTGGCTGGATAACGGCGCAGTGGAATATCTGGGCCGCAGTGACGATCAGCTTAAAATTCGCGGCCAGCGTATCGAGCTGGGTGAAATTGAACGCGCGATACAGAGCCTCGATGACGTAGAGCAAGCCGTCGCTCACGCCTGCGTACTCAATCAGGCTGCCAGCGTGGGCGGCGATGCGCGCCAGCTTGTGGGCTACTTTGTCTCCGGTTCAGGGCTTCCGCTGGATAGTGACGGGCTGCTCGAACAGCTGCGTGAAATGCTGCCTCCGCACATGGTGCCGGTGGCGCTTATCCAGCTGTCATCCTTGCCGTTAAGTGCCAACGGTAAACTGGATCGTAAAGCGCTGCCGCTGCCGGAGTTGTCACAAAAAGCGCCAGGCAGGGCAGTGGAAACGCAAACAGAGCAAGCGGTAGCTCAAGCCTTCAGCGAATTGCTGGCCTGCGAGGTCAATGATGTGGAAGCTGATTTCTTTGCCCTTGGCGGACACTCACTGCTCGCCATGCGGCTGGCAGCCCAGCTGAGTCGACGCTTTGAACGGCAGGTGACACCGGGTCAGGTGATGGTCGCTTCGACCGTGGGTAAACTCAGCCAACTGCTTGAGTCCGATAACGATGAGCGAAGTCAGCGTCTGGGCTATGAAGCAATTTTACCGCTTCGTGAAGGCACCGGACCGACGCTGTGGTGCTTCCACCCGGCGTCCGGTTTCGCCTGGCAGTTTAGCGTGCTGGCGAGATGGCTGACGGCACGCTGGTCCATCACTGGCATTCAGTCGCCACGTCCGGAAGGGCCGATGGCGAGCGTAGAAAATCTGGATGCGCTGTGTGAACACCATCTTGCGACGCTACTGGAACAGCAGCCGCACGGGCCGTACTACTTGTTCGGTTATTCCCTCGGCGGCACGTTAGTGCAGGGTATTGCGGCTCGTTTACGTCAGCGTGGTGAAACCGTCGCCTTCCTCGGCCTGTTAGACACCTGGCCGCCGGAAACGCAGAACTGGTCAGAGAAGGAAGCTAACGGTCTGGACCCGGAAGTGCTCGCAGAAATTAACCGTGAGCGGGAAGCGTTCCTGGCCGCACAACAAGGGCAAACTTCGGGCGAACTGTTCACCGCCATCGAGGGGAACTATGCGGATGCAGTACGGTTATTGACAACGGCTCACAGCGTACCGTTCGACGGCAAAGCGACGCTGTTCGTGGCGCAGAAAACGCTAACGCCGGGCATGGACCCGCATAAAGCGTGGGCACCGTGGGTGGCCGAACTGGATGTGTTTAACCAGGATTGCGCGCACGTTGATATTATCTCGCCAAAGGCTTTTGAGCGGATTGGCCCGGTGCTTAAGGAGATACTGGGGTAACGGTTCATCATAAATCAGCACACGTATCGGTGGAATCTGCGCGAATGCCGGGCGGCGCTTCGCTGGCACCGGCCTACGATGAGCTCGGACCTGTAGGCCTGGCAAGCGAAGCGCCGCCGGGCAATAAAACAGGAAATGCCCCACGCAGGTGGGGCATTCAGTGTGCTGACAAAGAAGGAAAAAGCGTGGTTTTTCCTTCTTTGTGGTGAGCAGCCGAAAATCAATGAATTGATTTTCCTTATTGTTTGTTTCGCCACCCATGACAAAACTGTATTCGTTAGAGGTTTGTCATCAGTCTCAATGCCCCACGCAGGTGGGGCATTGTTTAACTCCAAATTACCAGCCGTAGCTCACGCCACCGCCAACCACGAAGTTCTGCTGAGTGTCATCAGACACCGAAGCTTTCACCACAACATGTTCAGTTGCGCGGGCAGAGAAACCAACGGCTAACGCGCTCTCGCTATCGGTCGTGCCCACGCCAGCCCCTACGCTGAAAGTCTGACCCTGAATCACCTGAGGAATGTTTGCCATCGCCGCCACGCCAGAAATCGCTGCAGAGGCGCGCTGACGGTTGTCATCCACTTCATTTTTCAGCTTGCCAAAGCTAGTGTTGTTATTGGCTTCCAGCGTTTGAATACGCTGCTCATGGTTCGCCAATTGCTGGCTGTTTTCAGCAACACGGTGATTGGTGGCCTTCAGAGCCTGCTGATTGGCTTGAGTATTGGCATAAGCGGCATCAGCGCGAGATTGTGCGTAGGCACCCGTGTTTTTGTTTTGCTGTACGCCAACTGCCAGGGTGTTGATGGCAGTGGATTGCTTCGCGTCCAGAGCTTTGGTATTGACGAGTGTGTCAGCGAAAGCGGTATTGATCTGATTCTGGCGATCGGTACGAATGTCAGAGTCGTGCGCAACCTGATCGATATGCTCTTTGTTGTCGTTAATCGCGTGGCTGTTATCGTTAATATCCTGCGTTTGTTCAGCATCATGCGTTTTAAGCTCATCGATTGTCCTGGTGTTTGCACTCGTAGTGTCTTCCGGCGTAATGCCTGCCGGAGTTGTGACATCCTGATTTACGACCGCAGGGGGTTGTGAGTAAGTTGCTGGAGTGAGCGTGTGTGCAAGGGTAATTGACGTGTCCAGAGGGGGAACCGGTACATTTTCATGCCCGTTGTAATAGGTCATGCCATTCATTGCATCTTCTACTGACTGCAAATTATCACGCCAGCTCTCGCGCATAATATTGATTTTATCCATCGGCACTTCAGGATGAAGTTGATGATAAGCCTCAATCACGTCAAGATCGCTGGCACTCAACTGCGCATGAGCCATTCCAGAGGCTGCACCCGCCATAATGGCTAATGCAATAAGCTGTTTTTTCATATCTAATAAGCCTGTTAATTTGATGTCGAAATCACTTAACGTCGGAGCTCAGGTTTTCGCGAACCCAAACTCCACCCCCTACGCGACGGATACTTGCCGGTATCCGTCGCGTTACTTTTTTGTCTGTACGACGTTCTGCAGACGAAATTTATCCTGTGCTTGTATTCGCACATTCTTTATTGCTTTTTATGGTGTTAGCTAAGACGTGCATAAGCACGGTTTATCATTGTGGCTGACGGCGTTTATCGCTTCTGACAGGCATAACGCCAGCTATTTCACCAGCGAGAATACGCAATCACCTTCAACGAATAATAAACGCGGTGCATATTACCTCGTCATTATTATTATTCAATGCCTGAAGGTTTTTATTTCTTTTGGGTGTTTATCATATTGTTTTTAATACAATTAATTTACTTTCAAAAGAGGGGTGGGTAATGAATGAATTTCAATTTCGAGGGCTTTTTGCACTATTGTTTTATTCTGTGGGGGTGATTGTTGAAATATTGTTTTAATTATATTTTATCTCTGTGTGTTTAGTGGTGGGTGATTGTTGGGCTAATTGTTTTAGCTGAAATAAAGTAATTTCATTAATGTATTGTATTAAGTTTATCTTTCACTCGAAAATTTATTTACACTGCAAACGAAAACAGGCTAAAAATGGATTTAGCGTAATGATTCAGTAATATGCAAAGATATGAGTCTGAATAACCAGTTTTCGTTTACGACACGCTTTACGCGGATCTTTTTTGTCATAAAAGGGAGTTTTTTGTGCTGCAAGAGAATGTATTAGGCTTATTACTGTTCACAGAATCCGCAGCTTAGCTGCCGGATCTCCCCAACGGCACCACCAACGGCGTGCCTGCTACCGGGTCGTCGATGATCATGCAGCGCATGCCATAGATTTGTTCGATCAACTCTGCGGTCACGATGTCGCGCGGTGCGCCTTGCGCCACAATCTTGCCTTCGCGCAGTGCAATCAGGTGCGTGGCGTAGCGGCAGGCTTGATTCAGGTCGTGCAAGACAGCCGCAAGGGTGTAGCCCTTTTCGCGATTCAACTCGCTGAGCAATTCCAGCAGGTCAATCTGATGGCTGATATCAAGCCAGGTCGTGGGCTCATCAAGCAGCATAATCGCCGTTTCCTGAGCCAGTACCATGGCTATCCACGCACGCTGACGTTGCCCGCCGGAAAGCGTGTCCACGCTCTGATTCGCCAGTTCTACGACGCCAGTGGCTTTCATGGCTCTGTGAACGGCATCTTCATCTTCTTTTCGCCAACGGCTAAACAGAGGTTGGTGCGGATAGCGACCTCGGGCCACTAATTCCTGCACCGTGATATCGCCGGGCGTGGTGGCATTTTGCGCTAACAGGCCAATACGTCGCGCCACGTCTTTGCTGGCAAAGTGCTGGATCTGTTCGCCATCAAGCCAGACATGGCCTTGTTGCGGTGTCATCAGGCGGCTGAGTGTGCGCAGCAGCGTCGATTTCCCGCAGCCGTTGGGGCCGATTATCGCGGTGAAATGCCCGTCCGGGATTGCCACCGTTAAATTGTCGGCGATGACTTTTTTGCCATAACTGAGCGTTAAGTGCTCGCCGTGTAGTCGGGAGGAGAGGGCGGTCATTTTTTACGAGACTCCTGAATAAGCAGCACGATGAGATAGAGGCCGCCAAGGCTGACGGTCATCACGCCCACCGGAAGCTGGTAAGGCATAAATAGTTGTTGAGCGCAGTAATCGGCCAGTGCCAGCACGAACGCGCCACACAGGGCGGACTGAGTCAGCCCCCAGCGAGCGGTGCCGCTGAGCCTGCGTGCAATATGTGGTGCGACAAGGGCAATAAAGGAAATCGGGCCTGCCAGCGCTGTTGCTCCGGCGGTGAGTACCACCGCGACCAGCATCATCAACAGGCGAGAGCGTTCGACTTGCACGCCAAGGGCGCAGGCGCTGTCATCGCCCATTTCCAGCAGGCGCAGGCGACGTACTAACAGTGCCGCGCAAGCCAACATAATGAGTAACAGAGGGGCTGACGGCCAGGTTTTCGCCCACGTCATGCCATTGAGCGAACCTGCGTACCAGAGCCCGGCCGAAACGGCGGTTTCCAGCGAAGCACGCAGCAGCAGCCAGGTGTTGAACGCCATCAGCATGGCCCGCACGCCGATACCAATAATGATCAGGCGAAACGTGTCTATGCCATCGCGCCACGCCAGCAGCCAGACGATCAGCGAAGTCACGATCCCACCGGCCATCGCAGCGAGCGCTATCGCTGTCAGATGTTGACCATACAGCACCATCGCCACCAGCACGCCGCTCCACGCCCCGGTGTTGAAACCCATCACATCCGGGCTGCCGAGTGGGTTACGCATCAGTGACTGAAAAATGGCTCCGCTAACGCCCAGCGCGGCACCAACCAGTAGCGCCATCAGCACGCGGGGCAAACGCCACTCGGTCACGACTAAGGTCACGTTACGTGGCGCATCCCCGAACAATGCCGAGAAGATTTGTGAGAACTCAAGGGTGACGACACCGCTGCGGAGGCTGAAAAGCGCAGTCATCAGGCTGGTGAGCACCAGAAAAAGGCAACTCAACACCAGCCTGCGGGAAGGGGCAATCATGCGGCACCTCCGCGTGGTTGGCGACGTACCAGCCAAATCAGCACTGGTGCGCCAATAAAGGCGCTCACGACCGAAACGCGTAATTCACCCGGCACCAGCAGGCGACCTAGAATATCCGCGAAAAGAAGAAGAGCAGGGGTGGCGAGCAGTGTGACGGGTAATGACCAGCGGTGATCGGCCCCCACCAGCCACCGCGCCATATGCGGCATCATCAGGCCGATAAAGGCTATCGGGCCGACCAATGCCGTAGCGCTGCCGCTCAAAAGCGTGATGGCAAGCAGGCCAAGCAGCTGCGTGCGGGCCACTTTATTGCCCAACGCGGTCGCCGTGTCTGCCCCCAGGCTCAGGCTGTTTAACGAACGGCTCAACCCTAACGCGATTGCTGTGGCCAGCAACATGGGGAAAACGGCGACCTTCAGGGTTTGCAGTGAACGAATATCGAGGGAACCCGCTTGCCAGAATCGAAGCTGATCGTAGACATCCGGATTGAGCAGTGAAATCCCGGTCGATAACCCTTCCAGCACGGCGGCAAGTGCTACGCCTGCGAGTGTCAGGCGAACCGGACTAAGTTGCCCACCGCCCTGGCTGCCGGTGAAGGCCACCAATAGCGAGGCGACAAACGCGCCGCAATAGGCGAGCAGTAATTGTTCCTGCGGGGAAGTCATGCCCAGCAACGCGGCACCCAGCACAATGGCGAAACTGGCTCCGGAATTGACGCCCAGAATACCTGGGTCGGCGAGCGGATTTCGGGTCAGCGTTTGCATCAACGCGCCCGCCAGGCCAAGCGCTGCGCCAGCCAGCAAACCGGCCAGCGTTCGTGGCAGACGGGCATCGAGCACGATGGTGCAATCGGCGCTTTGACAACTGCCGGAGAGGGCATCCACCACCACGTTTAACGGCAGAGATTTGGCACCAACCAGCAGGCTGAGGGCAACAGCAGTAGATAACAGTATCAACAATCCGGGCCCTGCGACGGTGCGCAGAGCGGCGGGGGAGAACGACATCGCCAGGTCCTTTGGTTGATAATGATAGTAATTATCGTTATCGATCTTATTCGTTTATGTTAGCATGTGCGGCCACGGAAATGGTACCGAAAGTTCGTTGAAGGCCCTGTGATGCAAAGACAATCCTGGCTGCTGAACGTCAGCCTGCTGAAGACTCACCCGGCGTTTCGCGCCGTCTTTATTGCCCGTTTTATCTCCATTCTTTCTCTCGGCTTGCTCGGCGTTGCGGTGCCGGTGCAAATCCAGATGATGACCCATTCAACCTTGCAGGTCGGGCTGTCCGTCACCTTAACCGGCGGTGCGATGTTTATCGGTCTGATGCTGGGCGGGGTATTGGCCGATCGCTATGAGCGCAAAAAGTTGATCCTGCTGGCGCGCGGAACCTGCGGCATCGGCTTCTTAGGCCTGTGGCTGAATGCGTCGTTGCCAGAACCTTCGCTACTGGCGATTTATTTGCTCGGCATTTGGGACGGGCTGTTTGCATCCATCGGCGTGACAGCACTGCTGGCCGCCACGCCCGCTCTGGTCGGGCGAGAAAACCTGATGCAGGCCGGGGCCATCACCATGCTGACTGTCCGTCTGGGCTCAGTGATTTCTCCGATGGTTGGCGGGTTGCTGCTCGCCAGTGGGGGCTTCTCCTGGAACTATCTGTTGGCGGCTATCGGGACGTTTATCACCACTCTGACGCTGCTGCGTTTACCTCAGTTACCGCCTCCGCCGCAGCCTCGTGAGCATCCACTGAAATCGTTAATGGCGGGTCTGAAGTTTCTCTTTAACAGCCCGCTAATTGGCGGCATAGCGCTGCTCGGCGGTTTGCTGACGATGGCGAGCGCGGTGCGCGTGCTTTATCCGGCGCTGGCGATGCAGTGGCAAATGTCAGCGGCGCAAATTGGCCTGCTTTACGCGGCAATCCCGTTGGGCGCGGCGCTCGGGGCGCTCACCAGCGGACGGCTCGCGCAGCACGTACGGCCTGGAATGCTGATGTTAACCACCACGGTGGCGGCGTTTATCGCGATTGGCTTATTCAGCCTGATGCCAGTTTGGCTGCTGGGCGTAATTTGTCTGGCGCTGTTCGGCTGGCTGAGCGCTGTCAGTTCGCTGCTGCAATACACCCTTATTCAGACACAAACGCCTGAAGCGATGCTCGGCAGAATTAACGGATTGTGGACGGCGCAAAACGTGACAGGCGATGCCATCGGTGCAGCACTGCTGGGTGGAATGGGTGCGATGTTAACGCCAGCCGCCGCAGCGAGTGTCAGCGGTTGGGCGTTGGCGATCGTGGGACTGTTGCTGATTCTGCTGTTGCGTGAACTGCGTGGATTTCGGCGGGAAGCTGAGCCAGTGGAAGAAGCCGCCTGATTGCCCGGCGGCGCTTCTGGACTGACCCCATAAAGTAGGCCGGGTCAGGCGAAAGCCGCCACCCGGCAATAACTCAGCCAAACAAAGCCTCAAGACGCTGCAATACCAGCATCGCGCTGTAGTAATCAAGACGGAACGTTTCGGTGCCAAGCGCATAAACATGCTTGTTCTGCACTGCGGTCAGGTGTGAGAGCAGTGGATTGGCATAAATCGCGTCGGCATCTTTCTGGTCGCCAGCAAACAGAAACAGCGATTGCCCGTTTAGACCGGTCGCCAGGTTTTCTCCGCCAAGCTGCAGAATGTCATGACGTTTGCCCTGGCTTTGGCTGGTGTGCAGCCCTTCAGGCAGCGGTGCCAGGCTGAAGCCGAGTTGTGCCAGAAGCTTGCCCTGTGCGGATTCCGGCGTCCACAGGTTGGCGGTATGCGCCGCGGCGGTGTACACCAGTGCGCTGACAGGCTGCGGCGGCAGTTTCATTTTTTGCTTTAGCGCGTTGAGCTTGCTGTCAAATTCGCTGATGCGTGCTGCGGCTTGTTTCTCCTGGCCGGTGATCGTGCCGAGCTGCGTCAGGAGTTGCTGCCAGCTCTTGTCGTCGTAATTGATGATAAGCGTTGGCGCGATGGCGGAGAGCTGATCGTAGAGCGCTAACGCGGAATCACCGCCAGTGGCGCTGATGAGGATCAGATCCGGCATTTGAGCGGCAACCGCTTCAGCGCTGGGCTCGCCAATGTACAGGCGAGCGAGTTTGCGTTGTCTGGCGACATCCCCCCACTGGCGCAGAAAACCCTGGTCATCCGCGACGCGATTATTCGGGGTTGTCGCGCCACTTGCTACCACGGGCGCATCAATGGCGAGAAGTGAACCGGTGAGGGTGACACTGGTGGAAACAATGCGCAGCGGCTTGCTGTCGAGCGTACGCGTCCCGCGGCTGTCAGTGACCTGACGAGGCCAGTCGGCAGCCAGCGTTGAGGTTAATCCTAAAAGCGAAAGACCGAGACACAACAGGGCATTACGGAAAAAAGCAGGGGATTTCACGAGGTCAGTATCCTGTTTTGGTGATATTAATGCTTCTCATTTTCACTTGAGGGGCGTGCAGATGCAAGCAGGATGATGCTGCGGAAGTTGACAGTGCGAGCGTTTACTTTTACCTTACCGAACAAAAATATAAATGATAATCATTATTAATATCTTTATCGTTTTGGAGGATGATATGGAAACGTCACTGGCTGAGGCCGTTCAGGAAGTCGCACCAACGCTGTCTGCCGACAGCTTCTTTTTTATGTCGCCGTACCGCAGTTTTACGACCCACGGCTGTTTTCGCCGAATTTCTCAGCCCGTGGAAGGGGGCGAAACGTTGGCTGGCGAATTCCAGACCAGCATCGCTCAGGCCTTTGCTGACGCCAAAGCGGCAGGCATCGACAAACCGTTGCTGGTCGGGGCCATTCCCTTCGACACGACACAACCTTCCGCGCTGTTTATCCCCAAAAGCAGCGAAGCGTTTTCCCGCACTGACAAACAACACTCCGCGCCCTTCGCCGCGACGCTGAAACCCATGCAGGTAACAGCCCGCAAGGAGATCCCCGAGCAGGATGTGTTTATGTCGATGGTGGCGAAAGCCGCAGAGCTCACCGCGACGCCGCAAGTGGACAAGATTGTCCTGTCGCGTCTGATCGAAATGACCACCGATACTGCCGTGGATACCGGAGCTTTGCTGGAACGTCTGATCGCTCAGAACCCGGCGAGCTTCAATTTCCATGTGCCCCTGGCTGACGGCGGTGTGTTACTCGGCGCAAGCCCGGAATTGCTGTTACGCAAAGAGGGCAAGCATTTCAGCTCTCTGCCACTGGCAGGTTCTGCGCGTCGTCAGCCGGATAACGTGCTGGATCGTGAAGCGGGTAACCGTCTGCTGGCATCTGAAAAGGATCGCCATGAGCACGATCTCGTCACCCAGGCGATGAAAAAAGTGCTGGCTCCACGCAGCGAAAAACTCGCACTGCCGTCATCCCCGCAGCTGATTACCACCCCAACACTCTGGCACCTCGCCACGCCCATCGAAGGCGAAGCGAAAGCGCAGGAAAACGCGCTGTCGCTGGCTTGTCTGTTGCACCCGACTCCGGCGCTAAGCGGCTTCCCCCATGATGTGGCGAAAGCGCTGATTGCCGAGCTTGAACCTTTCGAACGCGAGCTGTTCGGCGGCATTGTCGGCTGGTGCGATGCAGAAGGAAACGGTGAATGGGTGGTGACGATTCGCTGCGCCAAAGTCCGTCAAAATCATCTTCGTTTGTTTGCTGGCGCGGGCATCGTGCCTGCCTCTTCACCGCTTGGTGAATGGCGTGAAACGGGCGTGAAGTTAACCACCATGCTGAACGTGTTTGGCCTGAATTAAGGAGTGACCATGAGCGTCGCGTTTACTCGCTGGCCAGACGATCTGGCGGCTCGCTACCGTGAAAAGGGCTACTGGCAGGAATTGCCGCTGACCGACATGTTGACCCGCCACGCTCATAGCGATGCGCTGGCGGTGATTGAGGGAGAGCGCCGTGTCACTTACAGGGAGCTCAACACGCAGATTGATAATCTGGCGTCGTCATTGCAGCGTCTGGGTGTGAAACCCGGCGAAACTGCGCTGGTGCATTTGGGCAACGTGGCGGAGTTTTACATCACGCTGTTTGCGCTGCTGCGTATTGGCGTGGCTCCGGTCAACGCGTTGTTCAGCCATCAGCGGAGTGAGCTGCATGCTTACGCCGCGCAGATTGAGCCTGCCCTTCTGATTGCCGATCGTGAACACTCGCTGTTTGCCAATGATGAGTTTCTGAACTCGTTTGTGAGTGAGCATCGCTCGGTGCGGGCGGTGCTTCTGCGTAACGATCATGGCGAGCACGACCTGGCGGCCGCCATTGCCCAACCGGCCGATAATTTTGTGCCCACGCCGACTAAGGCTGATGAAGTTGCCTTTTTCCAGCTTTCCGGCGGCAGCACGGGCACGCCAAAACTCATTCCTCGTACCCACAACGATTATTACTACAGCATTCGTCGTAGCAATGAAATTTGTGAGTTCGATACCCGCACGCGGTATCTGTGCGCCTTGCCTGCGGCTCATAACTACGCCATGAGCTCGCCCGGCGCGTTGGGTGTTTTTCTCGCTGAAGGCTGCGTTGTGCTGGCGGCCGATCCCAGTGCGACGCTCTGCTTCCCGCTGATTGAACAACACAAGATTACCGTGGCGGCGCTGGTTCCGCCTGCCGTGAGCCTGTGGCTACAGGAAATTCAGGCAACCGGCAGCAATGCGCAACTTGCTTCCCTGAAACTGTTGCAAGTGGGGGGCGCTCGCCTGTCCGCGACGCTCGCCGCGCGCATTCCTGCAGAAGTGGGCTGCCAGTTGCAGCAAGTTTTCGGCATGGCGGAAGGGCTGGTGAACTACACCCGTCTGGACGATTCGCCGGAACGCATCATTCACACCCAGGGCTGCCCGATGTCGCCTGACGATGAAGTGTGGGTGGCTGATGCCGACGGTAATCCTTTGCCGCAGGGCGAAGTGGGGCGGCTGATGACCCGTGGCCCTTACACTTTCAGAGGCTACTACAAAAGCCCTGAACACAACGCCAGCGCCTTTGATGCCAACGGGTTTTACTGCTCCGGCGATCTGATTTCCATCGATGCAGACGGCTACATCACCGTGCAAGGGCGCGAGAAAGATCAGATTAACCGTGGCGGAGAGAAGATCGCCGCAGAAGAGATTGAAAACCTGATGCTGCGCCATCCGGCAGTTATTCATGCCGCGCTGGTCAGCATGGAAGACAACCTGCTGGGCGAGAAAAGCTGCGCGTATCTGGTGGTTCGCGAACCGCTGAAAGCCGTGGCGGTGCGTCGCTTTCTGCGCGAGCAGGGCGTGGCGGAATTTAAGCTGCCGAATCGCGTGGAGTGCGTTGCCGCACTGCCGCTGACACCGGTAGGGAAAGTCGATAAAAAACAATTACGTCAGTGGCTGGCTGAACGCGCCCTGGCCTGAAGGAGAAGAGTATGGCAATTCCAAAACTGCAGGCCTACGCACTGCCAACCGCCGCGGATATTCCGGCTAATAAAGTGGACTGGGCCTTTGAGCCTGAGCGCGCAGCGCTGTTGATTCACGATATGCAGGAATATTTCCTCAACTTCTGGGGTGAAAACAGCGAGATGATGGAAACCGTGGTAGCGAACATTAAAGCCCTGCGTGATTTCGCCAAAAAGCACAACATCCCGGTTTACTACACCGCGCAGCCAAAAGAGCAGAACGATGAAGATCGCGCGTTGCTCAATGACATGTGGGGGCCGGGGCTGACTCGTTCGCCAGAACAGCAGCGTGTGATTGCCGCGCTTGCCCCGGATGAAGCCGATACCGTGCTGGTGAAATGGCGCTACAGCGCGTTCCATCGCTCGCCGCTGGAACACCTGCTGAAGGAAACCGGACGCAATCAGCTGATCATCACCGGGGTGTACGCGCACATTGGCTGCATGACCACCGCGACGGACGCGTTCATGCGTGATATCAAACCGTTCTTTGTCGCGGATGCACTGGCGGATTTCAGCCGCGAAGAACATCTGATGTCCCTGAAGTATGTAGCCGGACGTTCAGGCCGGGTGGTTATGAGCGAAGAATTGCTGCCGTTACCGGTTTCGAAAGCTGCGCTGCGGGCGATGGTTTTGCCGCTGCTGGATGAGTCCGACGAGCCGATGGATGATGAAAACCTGATTGATTACGGTCTGGATTCGGTACGCATGATGGCGCTGGCGGCACGCTGGCGTAAGGTGCATGGCGATATCGATTTCGTGATGCTGGCTAAGAATCCAACCCTCGATGCCTGGTGGGCGCTGCTTTCCCGTGAGGTGAAATAATGGCGGGCTGGGATTTTCAGGGCAAAACAGTTTGGGTCACCGGAGCCGGGAAAGGGATCGGCTACGCGACCGCGCTGGCCTTTGCTGAAGCCGGGGCGAGCGTGACCGGTTTCGATATTGCCTTTGGCGAAGACGTTTATCCGTTTGCGACCGAAGTGCTCGATGTGGCGAATGCCGAACAGGTTCAACAGGTGTGCGCTCGCGTGTTTAACGACGTTCAGCGCCTGGATGTTCTGGTCAACGCGGCGGGGATATTGCGCATGGGCGCAACGGATCAGCTCAGCCTGGAAGACTGGCAGCAGACGTTTTCGGTGAATGTGGGCGGCGCGTTTCATCTGTTCCGCGCCACGATGTCTCAGTTTCGCCGCCAGCAGGGCGGAGCGATTGTCACTGTAGCATCCGATGCTGCACACACACCGCGAATGGGAATGAGCGCTTATGGCGCATCAAAAGCGGCGCTGAAAAGCCTGGCGCAAACTGTCGGGCTTGAGCTGGCTTCCAGCGGCGTGCGCTGCAATATTGTCTCGCCAGGTTCGACGGACACGGATATGCAGCGAACGCTGTGGGTGAACGAAGATGCAGAACAGCAGCGCATTCGTGGCTTTGGTGAGCAGTTCAAATTGGGCATTCCGCTGGGCAAAATCGCCCGTCCGCAGGAGATTGCCAACACCATCCTGTTCCTCGCTTCTGATAACGCCAGCCACATCACGCTGCAGGATATCGTGGTGGACGGCGGGTCAACACTGGGGGCGTGATGATTTGGGTTCGACATTTAACGCTTGAGCAACTCAACGCCACCAGCGCGAATACGATGGTCGCGCATTTAGGGATTGTCTACACCCGCTTAGGGGACAACACCCTTGAAGCAGACATGCCAGTGGATGGCCGGACGCATCAACCGTTTGGTCTGCTGCATGGCGGTGCTTCCGCGGCGCTAGCCGAAACGCTGGGGTCGATGGCGGGCTACCTGATGACACGCGAAGGGCAATGTGTTGTAGGCACGGAGCTTAATGCGACTCATCATCGAGCCGTTTCTCAAGGCAAAGTGCGTGCGGTCTGCCAGCCGCTGCATCTGGGCAAACAAACCCAGAGCTGGGAAATTGTGGTGTTTGATGAGCAAGGGCGGCGGTGCTGTACGTGTCGTTTGAGTACGAGGGTGATGGGGTAGCTCGGGCTGCCCCTCACCCCGCCCCTCTCCCCAAAGGGGAGAGGGAGAACATCGCATTGTTTGATGCCCTCGCCCCTTTGGGGAGAGGGCCAGGGTGAGGGGAAATTAAAGCATTGACACCACCCGACGAAGCAGGCGAATTCGTGGCTCAATCGAAGCAATATCCAGCCATTCTGCCGGGCTATGGAAGCCTGCCCCTACCGGGCCTAATCCGTCCAGCGTTGGAATGCCGAGCGCTGCTGTGTGGTTGGCATCACTGCCGCCACCCACCGCTTGCCAGGTGACTTTAATGCCTTCCTCCTGACCGGCCAGTTCCACCAGGCGCATCAGCAACTGGGTTTCTTCGCTCGCGGCCATCGCCGGTTTATGGTTCACCCGTGTCAGGCTGGTGGAGACTCCTTCCAGGAACCCTTTTTCGCACAGCGCCGTTAACGCTTGATGCACGCGGTCGTACTCGTCGTTTTCCCAGAATCGAACATCCAGTTCTGCGCTGAGTGCGGCTGGCACCACGTTCGCTGCACTTCCACCCTGTACCACACCGACGTTCAGCGTGGTGCCGCGATCAGTGTTCGACAGCGCATTGATAGCCAGAACGCTGTTTGCAAAAGCGGTGATGGCAGAACGGCCTTTCTCCGGCTCATTCCCCGCATGCGCGGCGACGCCTGTGAAAGTAAGCTTATAGCCCGCCATCCCTTTGCGTGCTTTTACCAGCGAGCCATCTGCACGAGCGGCCTCACAGACCAGAACACAGCGAGCGCGTTTTGCCAGCTTGCCGATCCATTCATGCGAATGCACGCTGCCCGTCTCTTCATCAGGATTCATCGCCACGGCGATAGACAGGCGTGCAAGATGTTCTGCCGGGAGCGTCCGCATGGCCCACAGGATATTCAGCAATCCGCTTTTCATGTCGGACACACCCGGCCCATAAAGCCGTTCTTCATCGCGGCTCATCGGGCGTTCTGCCACGGTACCCGCCGGGAAAACAGTATCCAGATGCCCGACCAACAAGACGTCAAATTCGGTTGCCTTGGGTTTATTGCACACAAATACGCCCGGCCCCACGGCGGAGCCTAAATCGACTTGCTCAGTGTGCCAGCCTTCTTGCTGCCAAAGGGTTTGCATTGTGGTGGCAACTTTCGCCACGCCTTCGTGGGTCTGCGTTCCGCAGTCAACATCCACCAACGTGCGTAATTCTTCGATGTATTTTTCCAGTTTCATGGTCAGTCCTTGTTTAGATAATGACGCGCATCAGCAGCATGGCTAAGAAGGCGTTGATGACGGAGATTGCAATCATCAGCGGAATACGTTTGGCGCGGGTGCCGATAACGCCAAGAATGCGGCCCAGATACTGCACCTGAGAGCCCATCAGATAGATGGCAGGCGCCAGAATCGCTAAATGTTCACCTGTCAGAATACCTTTATCAAACAGACCAATCGCGACCCCGAT
This sequence comes from Pantoea sp. sgz302252, assembly GCF_047713085.1. Classification (NCBI taxonomy): domain Bacteria; kingdom Pseudomonadati; phylum Pseudomonadota; class Gammaproteobacteria; order Enterobacterales; family Erwiniaceae; genus Pantoea; species Pantoea sp. sgz302252. The sequence continues at coordinate 83,703 of NZ_JBLFJW010000018.1, read as the reverse complement.
GGCTCCGCCCATCGACATCCAGCCGCCGATAAGCACCGCTGCCGCTTCACCCGGCAGGCCGAACAAACCCATCAGTGGCGCGAACACAATGCCCAGGCCTTTCAGTGCTCCGGTGATTTCCAGCGCTTTGATAATAATGAACGCCATGACCACGTTTGGCAGGGTGCTGGTGGTGGCGATATTCCAGCCCTTGCGGGCACCTTCGACAAAGACGTCGGTAATAACGGGGTTCGAGGTTGGGGCACTCATGAGGCTTCTCCCTGTGCGGTTGTAGAGACAGTCGCTTTTTTCTCGCTGATGCTGAGGATCAGCCGCATCAGGTTGGCACCGACAATTTTCATCATGAACATCACGGCGATGCAGGCCCCGATGGAAGTCGGCACCGCGGTTGTGCCGTCCACCGCCATGAGGGTGAACAGAATGGCACCTGAGGAGAAAAAGTTGGTGATCATGGCACCGGCCGAGAACTGGAACATGGCGAAGATATCTTTCTCTTTTTCGGTGATCTGGCCTTCATCAGCCAGGTTTCGCGTTAGTGAGGCGCCGACATCCGTGCTTTGCAGGCTGCCTATCAGCGCCAGCCCGGTCGTTCCCGGAATGCCCATCAGCGGGCGTAACAGCGGAGTCAGAAGGCGACGAGCGGCGCGTAAAGCACCGTAGTGCTCAAGCACGTTAATCATGCCAAGGGCGAACATCACGGCGGGGATCAGCCCCAGCGCAAACAGAAAGCCGTCCATTGCCCCGTGACCGCCATGGCCGCGAAAGGCGGAGGTCGTTGTGGTAATTGTCTCGCCTTGCTGATTGACGCTGCTCACGACTTTGCCGAAAGCACCGTTGAGGGTAGTGAAATCAAAAACGCCGTACCATTCCTTGCCGCCGAGCAAGCCTGAAAAAAAGACAGCGGCAAAGGCCAACGCGAAGTACGCGCCGGGTCCCACTCTGTTTTCCTGCGGTTGTGTACTCATCTCCATTTCCTTGTAGGTGGTTGTTTCGCCGATTCATTCTGCGGGCTGCGGCAGGAAAAATAATGATGCAAATCATTTTGTAACGTCAGGAAATTAATAAAGAATCAAAAGTGTGATGCAGAAAACGAATGGGTTCTGACGAGGGATGTTGCATGAAAAGTGATCGGCTTAACAATGTAATGTAAATACCAGGTGAGAAGTCGGTTTTCCTTGGTTGTCAGGTTGTTAAATCCAAAAGCGGTGTTATAGATACAAAATGTAACATCTTCCCCCTACACTGACGGACTAAGACCATGAACAACTCAGGGAAATACCTTATATGGGCAGTTCTCTCGATTGTGGGAGCCTTTGCCCTTGGCTACATCGCACTGAATCGTGGTGAACAAATCAACGCCCTGTGGATAGTGGTGGCGGCGGTTTGTATCTACCTTATCGCTTATCGTTTTTACGGCCGCTATATCGCCAAAAACGTGCTGGCCGTTGACCCCACCCGCATGACGCCAGCGGTACGTCATAATGACGGACTGGACTATGTGCCGACCGATAAGAAAGTGCTGTTCGGTCACCATTTTGCGGCGATTGCCGGAGCAGGGCCGTTGGTTGGGCCGGTGCTGGCGGCGCAAATGGGCTATCTGCCCGGGATGATTTGGATCCTGGCAGGCGTTGTGCTCGCCGGTGCCGTGCAGGACTTTATGGTGCTGTTTGTTTCCACGCGCCGTGACGGACGCTCCCTTGGTGAGTTGGTGAAAGAGGAAATGGGCGCCACCGCCGGGGTTATCGCGCTGATAGCGACCTTTATGATCATGGTCATCATCCTTGCGGTGTTGGCGATGATCGTAGTGAAAGCGCTGACTCACAGCCCTTGGGGTACCTATACCGTCGCCTTTACCATTCCGCTGGCGATTTTTATGGGCATCTACATTCGCTATTTGCGCCCAGGGCGTATTGGTGAGGTGTCGGTGATTGGCCTGGTGCTGCTGGTGTTTGCCATTATTTCTGGCGGCTGGGTAGCAGAAAGCCCGACGTGGGCACCGTGGTTTGATTTCACCGGTGTGCAGCTGACCTGGATGCTGGTGGGCTACGGTTTTGTCGCCGCAGTATTGCCCGTCTGGCTGCTGCTGGCTCCGCGCGATTATCTTTCTACCTTCCTGAAAATAGGCACCATCGTGGGGCTGGCAATTGGCATTCTGATCATGCGTCCTACGCTGACCATGCCTGCGCTAACCAGGTTTATCGATGGCACTGGCCCGGTGTGGACGGGGAACCTGTTCCCGTTCCTGTTTATTACCATTGCCTGTGGCGCGGTATCGGGGTTCCACGCTCTGATTGCTTCTGGTACCACGCCGAAAATGCTCGCCAATGAAGGTCAGGCTTGCCTGATTGGCTACGGCGGCATGTTGATGGAATCCTTCGTGGCCATCATGGCGCTGGTCGCCGCGTGCATTATCGATCCGGGTGTCTATTTCGCCATGAACAGCCCGATGGCCGTACTCGCGCCTGCGGGAACCACTGATGTGGTCGCTTCAGCGGCGCAAGTGGTCAGCAGTTGGGGCTTTGCCATCACGCCGGATACGCTGACACAAATCGCTAACGAAGTCGGGGAGCAGTCGATCATTTCCCGGGCAGGCGGCGCACCTACGCTTGCCGTAGGGATGGCGTACATTCTGCACGGTTCGCTTGGCGGCCTGATGGATGTGTCTTTCTGGTATCACTTCGCCATTCTGTTTGAAGCGCTGTTTATTCTGACGGCGGTGGATGCAGGCACACGTGCGGCGCGCTTTATGCTGCAGGATTTACTGGGCGTGATCAGCCCGAACCTGAAACGCACTGACTCCTTGCCAGCCAACCTGCTGGCAACAGCGCTGTGTGTGCTGGCGTGGGGCTACTTCCTGCATCAGGGCGTGGTCGATCCGCTGGGCGGCATTAACACCTTGTGGCCGTTGTTCGGTATCGCCAACCAGATGCTGGCGGGTATGGCACTGATGTTGTGTGCTGTGGTGCTGTTCAAGATGAAACGTCAGCGCTACGCGTGGGTTGCGCTGGTACCCACGGCGTGGCTGTTAATTTGTACCCTGACCGCAGGCTGGCAGAAAGCCTTCAGCAGCGATGCTAAAGTGGGCTTCCTGGCGATTGCCAATAAGTTCCAGGCAATGATCGACAGCGGTAAGATCCCGGTGCAGTACACCGAATCCCAGCTTTCGCAGCTGGTGTTCAATAACCGTCTGGATGCCGGGCTGACCATCTTCTTTATGGTGGTTGTGGTGGTGCTGGCGTTCTATTCTGTGAAGACTGCGCTGGCGGCACTGAAAGAAGACAAACCGACCGCCAAAGAAACGCCTTATGAGCCGATGCCGGAAAATCTGGAACAGATTGTGGCCCAGGCGAAGAGCGTGCATTAACAGGGGGGCCAGCCCCTCTCCCTAATCCTCTCCCGCGGGGAGAGGGGAAAATTCTGGTGCGGTTCTCTCCCTCTCCCTTTGGGAGAGGGCAGGGGAGAGGGGAGATCTACAGGAGATAACATGTTCGACACACTCTCAAAAGCCGGAAAATACCTCGGCCAGGCGGCGAAAATGATGATTGGCGTGCCTGATTACGACAACTACGTGGAGCACACGCGCCTGAACCATCCGGACAAAATGCCGATGACTTACGAAGAGTTTTTCCGTGAGCGTCAGGACGCGCGATACGGTGGCAAAGGCGGCGCGAAGTGTTGTTAGCCTTCTTTCGGCAGAAAGAGGCTGATTTGTTCCTGAGTACACCCATAGATGGCGGCCAGTTTCTCTCTGGTGCGCTTTTGCGGACGGGAATCAGGTGATTCCAGTTGCGAGACAGCCGACTGAGTAATGCCAAGTATATCCGCCACTTCCTGCTGCGACAGACCGCGCGCGATGCGCCAGGCCGCCTGCAGGCTGACATCCTCGGAGGTCATGAGGCAGGCGATTTCGTGGGGGATACCCACATTGTCATATTCATCATGTTCAGTGGGGATCTCCTCCCAATTCTCTTCTTCACCTTCCTCTTCAAGGGGGACACGGTCGAGCATCATGTTGAACCACACGTGGTAGGGCACCACGACGTATTGGGTGTTGCCTTGTTCATCTTTGATAAATTGTATGTTCATAGCGTGCTGGCTCCTCATGGAAGGCATAGGTTTTCGAGGTTCTTCGCAGGACTGCCACGACAGAGCAGATTTCATCATTGTCACCCGATCGAGTGAAAATAATCCTGTAGTTACCGACCCTAAGCCGATAGTGATCTTCTGGCACTTTAAGTTTTCGAATATCGAGCGGTGGGGCGCTTGTATCACCCAAATAGCCTAATTTCATCTCGATGTTTTGCTGATAACGCTTATCCAGCGACAGAAAATCTTTCTTCGCCGCTCGTGACCAAATGATCGTCAACTTGTCTTCCTGCAACATAGTCTTTCCTTATTTATTAGTAAATAATTAGATTATTACTTGTTTATGTATTAGAGAATGTCAGGCAGTGTAGAAGCAGACAGGCGAGGGGGAAAAGAGGCAATGCATCAGCTTACGAGGCAGGCTGCAAGCGCCTTTGCCGGTCGACAAAGGCGTGCAGTAAAACGGGAAGCGGGGTCGCAAAAGCAGAAGTACGAAACCGGACTCAGGCGTTTACACCACCATCAACATCGAGACCGGTGCCGGTAATTTGCCCGGCGGCAGGGCTGGCGAGGAAGGTCACGGCGGCGGCAATATCTTCCGGTTTGCCGTAATGCCCGACGGCAATCTGTTTGACTTGCTCTCTGCCCTGTTCGCTGTCAGCCGGATTCATGTCGCTGTCGGTAGGGCCGGGATGCACCAGATTAACGGTAATGCCACGCGGGCCCAAATCTCGCGCCAGGCCACGAGTAAAGGAGTTCAGCGCGGATTTGCTCATTGAGTAAACGGCGATCCCCTCGAACGCTACCCGGTTGGCGAGGCAGCTGCCGATGTTAATAATGCGTCCCCCTTTACCGAGATGAGGAAGCGCGGCCTGAGTGGCAATCACTACGCCGCGAATATTCACGCTGATCACGGCATCAATGTCTTCGAGCGACATCGTTTCCAGCGGGCCGCCGCGTGCAATTCCGGCGTTGTTCACCAAAATATCCAGCCCGCCCAGCGTATGAGCCGTTTCATTCACCGCGTCCACAATGGCTTGCGCATCGCTGCTGTCAGCCTGAATCGCATGACCCTTGCGCCCCAGGGCGCGAATTTCATTCGCTACAGCTTGTGCCTTGTCGGCCGATTTTTCATACGTTACCACCACATCAGCGCCAGCTTTCGCCAGTGACAATGCTATAGCTCGCCCAAGCCCGCGGCTGGCACCGGTCACCAGCGCGCGTTTACCCGTCAAATCGATATGCATAGTTGCTCCGAAGTCATGGTGTGAGAGTCATCATTAGGTATAGAGGGGGAATGTTCCCCGTCAATGGACCAGAAAGAGGTTATTTGCGGGCACGTTGAGGATCAGCGGGTTAGCGCAGCGACCTTTACAATCGCGAACGATGGAGTGCCCCTGAAATATCGCTGTTGCTCATTTGTTATTTTTCTGTGTATTATCGCTGACCTGAGAAACCATCCGGACATCCGGATGGCTAATATCTTTCGGCTTTATCTTATGCTTTGTACGCCGTTGTCAGTGCAGAACGGCTGTGTAAGCTGTCGTTATTTCACCGTCCAGCCTTGAGAAAATTGACGGTCGGCAAACAAATCCTGTAGACCGTTAATTTGCCGCAGACGCAAAACCTCGTCCGCATCCATCCCCAGTTCTTCACCAATTTTGACGTCCGTCCAGCCTAGCTGATACAGCTCGCGGATAATCTCCGCCATCGCGTTAATTTGATGTCTGCCTCGGGCGCGGTTATGACGGATAGTGGACGCCATACGGCTGGAGATTTCACTGCCGTCATGCTGTAACACGCTGACGGGCAAATAGCCTTTGAGCTTTTTTTTCAGCGCTGGTTTCGATTTCGCCAGTTCATGGCGGTGGAATCCATCGACAATTTCATACCTCCGGTCGCTTTTGGTATACACCACTACCGGTTGCGTAAACCCGTCCGCTTCCAGTGATTTTTGCAGCAGTTTTTTCTCCGGTGGTGCGACGTTGTTGGGGTTGTAATCGTTCGGGGCGATGTGCTCGTTTTTAACCCACAGTACGCAATCAATTGGGTGCTGACGAAAAGGACTCAGCTGATGAAGCGTTTGACGAAAATCGTTGATGGCTTCAATCCGTTCTTTTTCCGGCAACGACGCCAGCCAGTGGGATAACTGTTCACTCAATTGTTTTTGCATAAAATTCCCCACTCCTGACGTTTTTGAGAAATGCGCTGGTTGTAGCGCTGATAGTTTTTGGTTTTATTGGGGCTGAAAGAGAGCATTCGGCACCAGTAGTCATTGTTTAATAAGACTTTGCAGATGCGTCGCCAGGAAGGAATATCCTTCGAACTGGTGTCTTTATCCTGAGTATCTGGAATGTCTTCCTGTCCGTGCTTCTGATACCAGCGCAGATAGATAGCAATCTTGTTGCGGTAATGCTCCGCGGTCGGTGGTGGCATGGTTTCGAGTAAAAACAATGCATAAGCTTTCCAGCTAAAGCCTTCCGGTTTTTCTAGCTTGCGGTGACCATAGAATTGATTATCGTGACCTGCATAAATGCCGCCGCAGTGAACCCCGTTAACACGTTCGCACATTACCGCCCAGCGCTCGGGTTCCAGCACGTGATAAAGCCACAAACCCTGACGCTGCTCCGGGCCGAAAGGTTCACAAATACGCATGTAACGCAAGGGAACGCCTGCCTGATACATGAGGTTATACAGCGGGTTATAGCTGCTTTGGGTACGTGAAAACCAGGTCCAGATATCCGCTGTCTTCCAGTCATAAATCGGGTAGATGTACCAGCAGTGTCCGCCGGGGGCCATGCTGGTCCAGGGTTTGTCATCGGCGAAACGCAGTTTGCGCTGTGAGGCCACCGCCAGAAAGCGGGTGTAGGACTCATCCGCGCGGATCCCAATGGTGACGGCGGCAGGGCGTTTTTGCGAAAACCATTCGGCGAAGTCGCGAACAAAATGCTCGAAGGACATCCCTTGCTGATAAAACGGGAAATAAGCGGGATCGATAATGGCATCGGCTGGTGGCTGTCGCACCCAGGTCGTACCGGGTTCCCAACATTGCCATTCGGGGGAAAACTGCGTTAAGGCGTTGGGCGTGGTTAGCGGGAGCGCGACCCAATAAAAGTGCTCAATGACGTCTGAATATTCTGCGCGCATCTTTTCGCAATGTTCAATGGTGCTACTGAATTGCGCTTCCCAGTCAATAAAGAGGACGCTGAATTTCTTTTTAAGTTTCCGCGCCAGTTGGCCGGTTAAATGCAGCATCACTGTGGAGTCTTTACCGCCGGAAAACGAGATGCAAATACGGTCGAAATTACCCAGCGTCCAACAGATGCGCTCCATACTTGCTTCCAGAACTGTTTGCTCCAATGGGAGTTTATAGATAGACATTCCATCGCCTTTTTAAGATATTAGATTTATCTGGCAAAAATATACAATTATGTTGTGTAAGTAAATGGATTCATTAGCATTTAAAATATTAACTTTTTTTGCTTTTTGTTAAAATATCATTCTAATGAATAATATTACCTCATGATGTTTATAAAAATTATTTGAATGGGTTTCCAAAAAGAGGGCAGGGTTATCTGAAAACAACCCTGCCATAATGCTTATTTCTCTCCCATCATAGCATTTAAATTTTCGGTATCTGGCAAGCCCACAACTTGCTGCAGCATATTGTCCGAATTCAGATTGTCCGAATTCAGATAATAAATGGCCGGTGTGGCGTTGGCTCCCAATGAATCCATAAGCTTCTGATTAGTGCTTAAGATTTGCAGTTGCGCGGGTGGGATAGTCGCCGGAACATCCAGTTTCAGTTTGCCCCCTGATTGCTCGTAATCATGCCAGGTTTTGCTCGGATCTGCGCTTGTCAGAATGGCTGCCGCTGTCGGCAGGCTCTCCGGTTTGATAACCCCGACCATTAACGTGCGCAGCTGGACCTAATCCCTCCCGCTGTTACGGCCTTTTATAAGGTTTTGTGGAGCGCAACGCACAGCCAGCTTGCTGGCACTGAATGTCCCTTTGGGGTTTCAGGTAACGGGGCCACCTGAAAAGGTGGCCTCAGATTGCTGACAAAGAAGGAAAAAGCGTGGTTTTTCCTTCTTTGTGGTGAGCAGCCGAAAATCAATGAATTGATTTTCCTTATTTTTTGTTCTACTACCCATGACAAGACGGTATTCGTTAGAGGTTTGTCATCAGTCTCGGGCCACCTGAAAAGGTGGCCTTTTTACTTTCTGCTTTTCATCACGTCGTTGGGTTTGTTAGCTAACGCTTATTGATTTGATAAAGGAAACGCATTAGCCGAAACGGGGTGAGTGGGTTACCTTAGCTCTCAACGAAAACACGGAGGAAGTACAGATGTCCTTAATTAACACTAAAATCAAACCTTTCAAAAACCAGGCTTTCAAAAATGGCGAATTCGTAGAAGTCACTGAGAAAGACACCGAAGGTCGCTGGAGTGTGTTCTTCTTCTATCCGGCTGACTTTACTTTCGTCTGCCCGACCGAACTGGGTGACGTGGCTGACCACTACGACGAACTGCAGAAACTGGGCGTGGATGTTTACTCTGTTTCCACCGATACCCACTTCACTCACAAAGCATGGCACGGCAGCTCCGAGACCATCGCTAAAATCAAATACGCGATGATCGGCGACCCAACAGGTGCCCTGACCCGTAACTTCGACAACATGCGTGAAGACGAAGGCCTGGCCGACCGTGCCACTTTCGTTGTTGACCCACAGGGCATCATCCAGGCCATCGAAGTGACCGCTGAAGGCATCGGCCGTGACGCATCTGACCTGCTGCGTAAAGTGAAAGCAGCTCAGTACGTCGCTTCCCACCCAGGCGAAGTGTGCCCGGCTAAGTGGAAAGAAGGCGAAGCGACACTGGCTCCATCCCTGGATCTCGTCGGTAAAATCTAAGCCTTTCAGGCGCTGCGAAGCCGGATGACGCGATGCTTATCCGGCCTACCCAACAGGCCTGGCAAAGCGTAGGCCGGGTAAACGCAGTGCCACCCGGCAATCAACGGGTGCTCAGGCACCCGTTTTTCCCCAAACACTATGATGCAAGCCGCATTCAGGCAGCCGCAAGGCCGCTTGCATGATGATGTTTTATTCGCAGGAGATGAATGATGCTCGACACCAACATGAAGACCCAGCTCAAGGCTTACCTTGAGAAACTGACCAAACCTGTTGAGCTGATTGCCACGCTGGACGACAGCGCTAAATCGGCAGAAATCAAGGAACTGCTGGCGGAAATCGCCGAACTTTCACCTCAGGTGACGTTTAAAGAAGACAACAGCCTGGCGGTGCGTAAGCCGTCTTTCCTGATAACGAATCCCGGTTCAAACCAGGGGCCGCGTTTCGCTGGTTCTCCGTTAGGCCACGAGTTTACTTCGCTGGTACTGGCACTGCTGTGGACGGGCGGTCATCCGTCAAAAGAAGCGCAGGCGATGCTGGAGCAGATCCGCGCGCTGGACGGGGAGTTTGAGTTCGAAACCTATTACTCGCTTTCTTGCCACAACTGCCCGGATGTGGTGCAGGCACTGAACCTGATGGCAGTACTGAACCCACGCATCAAACACACCGCGATTGACGGCGGCGTGTTCCAGAATGAAATCACCGATCGCAACGTGATGGGTGTGCCTGCGGTATTCGTGAACGGCAAAGAATTTGGTCAGGGTCGTATGACGCTGGCGGAAATCGTGGCGAAAGTGGACACCGGGGCGGAAAAACGCGCGGCAGAAGAGCTGAACAAACGTGAAGCTTACGATGTGCTGATTGTGGGTTCCGGCCCTGCGGGCGCGGCGGCGGCTGTTTACTCTGCACGTAAAGGCATTCGTACTGGCCTGATGGGTGAACGTTTCGGCGGCCAGGTGCTGGACACCGTGGATATCGAAAACTACATCTCAGTGCCAAAAACAGAAGGCCAGAAACTGGCAGGCGCACTGAAGCAGCACGTGTCTGACTATGATGTGGACGTTATCGACTCACAGAGCGCAAGCAAGCTGACACCGGCTTCTGTCGAAGGCGGCCTGCATCAGATTGAAACCGCTTCAGGTGCCGTGCTGAAAGCTCGCAGCATCATCATTGCGACCGGGGCGAAATGGCGCAACATGAACGTGCCGGGTGAAGACCAGTATCGCACCAAAGGCGTAACTTACTGCCCGCACTGCGACGGCCCGCTGTTCAAAGGTAAGCGTGTCGCTGTCATTGGCGGTGGTAACTCCGGTGTTGAAGCGGCAATCGACCTGGCGGGCATTGTTGAGCACGTGACGCTGCTTGAGTTTGCACCAGAAATGAAAGCCGACCAGGTGCTGCAGGATAAAGTGCGCAGCCTGAAAAACGTCGACATTATTCTTAACGCTCAGACCACGGAAGTGAAAGGTGATGGCAGCAAAGTCATCGGCCTGGATTACCGTGACCGTGTGAGCGGTGATGCGCATCACGTGGCGCTGTCTGGGATCTTTGTCCAGATTGGTCTGCTGCCGAACACCACCTGGCTGGAAGGCGCTATCGAACGCAACCGCATGGGCGAAATCATGATTGATGCCAGGTGCGAAACCAGCGTCAAAGGCGTGTTCGCCGCGGGTGACTGCACCACCGTGCCGTACAAGCAAATCATTATTGCGACCGGCGAAGGGGCGAAAGCCTCACTGAGCTCGTTTGATTACCTGATTCGCACTAAGACTGCGTAAAACAAAAAAAGTAAGACTCTACCTGCAATGCCAAAACCGCCCATTCCCGGGCGGTTTTTTATTATTCTGATTCTCATTTGCATTCATTAATTTCCCCGCCACTATTTTTTGCGAAGCAAATCCTAAAATACCAGAAAGGGTATTTTTACCTTCATTTTTACTTCTCTGCGTCAAAGAAATAAGTATTCTCCCTCTCTTAAAATCTAACACTTCATGGTTATATTTATCTCATGAATGTAATTGGGGGTATTGATGGTTGATGTCTATGAGTTGTTGCCACCTTTTGAAAGGAAGGGGTTGCAGCTTCGTGATTTTTATATTTATGGCGATAGTCAACGTCTTAAAAATAAAGCAAAAGAGTTAGCGTTACTGCCAGCAGAACAGCCTGATCAGCAATGGCAGGAAGCGGAGTATGACTTCAATCGCCTGTTTGTGGGCCCCGCAGCACTTCAGGCGCCGCCGTACTCCTCTGTTTATCTCGGTGATGAACCGTTGATCATGGGGGCTACCACGCTTCATGTTCGTGAACTGATGGAGAGTCTGGGGTTAACGGTCAGTCGTGAAGACAATATTCCAGATGATCATATTTCTTATGAGCTGGAATTAGCGGTTCTGCTGTTCATTAATGCCCGGTCAACGCCCGGATTTACCCCGCTCCTGCAGCGTTTTGTCTCACAGCATTTAACACTGTGGGTGCCGATGTTTATCGAAAAAATAACAAACAATGCCAGCACGACGGTAATGAAAATGGCCGCGCTGGAATTATCCCATTGGATTGAAGAATTAAAAACGAGAGTGTGTCATGAGCAATGAACCTGGAAATGTGAATCGACGTTCATTTATTAAGGGACTAATGGCGGTTGGCACGCTTGCCGCGCTACCGGGAGGGCTTCTCTCCTCACGTTGTGCGTTCGCCCAGCCTCCGATTCCCTTTAACCCAAAAGCCTACAATGTTTATCGCAACGCCTGCCCGCGTAACTGCTATGACACCTGTAGCCTGAAAACGTGGGTGAAAGACGAGGTGATCACCTTTGTGGACGGAGCTCCGGAATCCACGTACACCCACGGCGCGCCTTGCGTGAAAGGGTTGACCTATCCTCGTCGTGTTTACAGCCCGGACCGTATCAAGTACCCGATGGTGCAGGATGGCCGCGGAAGCGGTAACTGGCGCCGCGTTTCCTGGGATGAAGCGATGCAAAAAATCGCTCACAAGATGCTGGAAATCAAAAAGAAAGACGGCTCAATGCTCGGTCTGGCGCTGTCGAAGTATTCCGGCAACCTTGGGGTGATGGGCTACGCCGTGGAAGGGATGATGTCCTCGCTCGGCTACACTACGCGCTTTGCGGGCACGCCTTGCTGGCCTGCCGGGATTGATGCGCAAAATTACGACATGGGCGACATGTGGTGTAACGATCCGGAAGACTTCGTGAAGGCGAAATACATCATTATCTGGGGCGCAAACCCGGCCTGGTGTTCGATGCACAGCATGAAGTACATCTATCAGGCACGCGAGAAGGGCGCGAAAGTGGTCGTTATCGATCCTCTGTTGACCCAAACCGCGGCGAAAGCCGACTTGTATCTGCGCGTGCGTCCTGGCTCTGATGGCGCGCTGGCGCTCGGGATGTGCCGCCATCTGCTGGACATCGGCCAGGTGGATCACGACTTCGTCAATAACTACGCCCACGGTTACCCTGAGTTTGAGACGTATCTCCGCGAAAACGTCACGGTTGAATGGGCCTCGGAAATTTGCGGCCTGTCTGCCGATGTTATTCGAACCCTGACCGAAGAATTTATGCGAGCGAAGCCTTCCACGGTGTGGATTGGCTACGGCATGCAGCGCCATGTAAACGGCGGCGCAAACGTCCGCGCTATTGATGCCTTTGTGGCGATGACGGGCAATATCGGGCTTGAAGGCGGCGGCGCACGCTACGGCCACCTGCAAACCTGGGGATTCAACTACGCGCTGATGTCGCAAAAACCGCCTGTCGGATCTGTCGGCATGAAAGGCGCTGGCGGTCCTGTCGGTGAGTTTGTTAGCGACAGCGCTGAGAAGAGCGAGTATTCCGACCGCGCGCTGAATATCAACCAGACCGCACAGGGCATTCTTGATGCTAATGAACCGCCTATTCGCATGCTGTGGGTGGCCTCCAAAAACCCCTTCGCGCAGGATTTCGACCGCAATAAGATGGAAAAAGCGTTCGAGAAGCTGGAAATGGTGGTGGTGGTCGATCAGTTCTTCAATGAAACCGTCCAGCATGCGGATATCGTTTTACCAGTGACGACCACCTTCGAACAGTGGGATGTGTGTTCGTCTTACTGGCATTACTGGCTGTCGGTCAACGAACCGGCCATCAAGCCGCTTTACGAGTGCAAAAGCGACCCGGAAATTGCGGCGCTGCTCTCGGCCACCATTAACAAAATCGAGCCGGGTTCCTGCACCTTCCCGCAGGAATTTAACCCGAAAAAATGGCTGGATCAGGAATTCAACGACGGCATGGCCAAACAGTTTGGCATCCGTAACTGGGAAGATCTGCTCGAAGGGCCACACAAGGCCAAAATGCCAAGCACGGCGGCCTGGTACGATCGCAAATTCAAAACGCCGTCTGGCAAGTATGAGTTCAAATCAGAGCGTTGCGCGGCCAATGGGCACACTGCTTTGCCGGAATACAAAGAAGCGGCGAAAAGCACGCTGCCGTTCCATTTGTTTACGCCACATCTGCAATACGGCCTGCACTCGCAGTTCGTTAATCTCGACTGGATGCAGACCTTCTGGCCAGAGCCGTTTGTCTACATCCATCCCATTGCGGCGAGCAAGAAGGGCATTGCCGAAGGCGACAAAGTGAGAGTGTTCAACACCGCAGGCGAAGTGGAACTACGCGCCAAAATCACCACCAACGTGCCGGAAGATTTCCTCGTGATGTATGAATCCTGGTTCAACAAACTCAGTTACAACGTTCAAAACGTGGTGATGGATACCCCGGCAGATATGGGACAAATGGCAACGGGCGCACCAGGTGCCGCCATTCACAGCCAGTTTGTGGATATCGCCCACGCGACAGGTAAAGGAGCGACAGCATGAGACGCGCATTCTTAGTAAACAGTGACAAGTGCATCGGCTGCCGTGGTTGTGCGATGGCGTGCAAAAGCTTCAACCAACTGGAGCCAGAGCGCTTCTGGCGCTATGTCTATCCGCTGGATAAAGAGATTTATCCGCACGAAGAACGCGCGTTCTATTCGCTGGCCTGTAACCACTGTGAGCATCCGGCTTGTGTCGAAGCTTGCCCGGTCGAAGCCTATACGCGGCGTGAGGACGGCATTGTGGTGCACAATCCTGAGCACTGTATTGGCTGCAAAAACTGTATTCGCAACTGTCCTTACGGCGCGCCGCGTTTCAATGAAGAGACGAAAAAGGCCGAAAAATGCAGTATGTGCTACGAACGTCTGGATATCGGGATGCAACCTGCCTGCGTGAATGCCTGCCCGGTTGGCGCGTTGACGCTGATAGATTTGGATGCTGACCCCATGCCGAAAAACGCAGTTCAGTATCCGCCGGGGTACCCGCATATGCCGAAACTGAATCCGGGCACGCGCTTCATTCTGGCCCGTCAGCCTCAGCAACCGGAGGACAACTAATGGAACATTATGAACTCCCGCTGGTGATTTTTACGGTGCTCAGTCAGATGTCGGTAGGCATGGCGTTGCTGCTGACCTGGAGAACGCTGCGCGGTACGCTGGTGACAACACGCATGCACTGGCTAGTGACAGGGCTGGTGTTGGCCGTGGCGTCGATTGCGGCAGTCTTACACCTGGCGCATCCTGACCGGGCGTATGACGCACTGCGTAACCTGAAACACGCGTGGCTGAGCCGGGAAATTTTGGGCGCGACGCTCTATGGCGCAGCGATTGGCGTCACTTTTCTGACTAAAGGCCATAAGATCCCTGCGGTTATCGCGTCGTTATTAGGCTTAGTGCTGGTGGCGGTGCAGGGGATGACCTATGCCGCGCCAGCGATGGTCGCCACAGCCAACGGCATCACCATGCTGCTGTTCTTCGTCACCGTTTGGGTGATGGGCTGCGCCGCTGTTCCGCTGCTGAAGGTTGCGCCAGCTCTGACGGCTTTACGCCAGGGCATTCTGGTTTGCCTGGCCGTGTTGATTGCTGCGCCTTTGATTTGGCTGAGTGGCGGCACTGTCGTGCAGATGACCGGGCGCGCATGGCTGACTTCTCCACTGTACCTTGGTGCGTTGCTCTGCCTGATAGTTGCTTTAGTGGCAAGCTGGCGAGGCGAAAAACGGGCGGGAGTCTTGTTCGTTTTGCTGTTCATTGGCCTGCTGCTGAGCCGCATGACTTTCTTTGGTGACACCGTCAGTACCATTGTCAATATTGGCCACTTGTACTGATTAACCTAAAGCCGGGTGGCGGCTACGCCTGACGCCGGCCTAGGAAGGGCATCGATCCAGTAGGCCTGGCAAGCGTCGCGCCGCCGGGCAATGAAGCCATAAAAAGCCGCGCAGGATAACCTCCTGCGCGGCTTTTTCATTGGGTTATCTGACAACCAGCACCGGCACATGCGCGTGACGGATAACGCTGGACGCATTCGATCCCAGCAGATGCGTGGTGATGGACGGGTTACGCGACCCAATCACCACAACATCGGCCTTCAGCTCTTCAGCCAGTTCGTTGACCACATCGCGCAAGTTACCCATTCGCACATGGATTTTGATGCGTGACGGGTCGATGCTGAAGTGCTCAACCATGGTCTGAAGACGGTTTTCTGCTTCCTGATGAAGATGCTCTTCAAAGCGGCGTAAATCGGCGGCAAAACGGCTCATGGTCAAACTGGCGGAGCCGGGAATCGCGTGCAGGAGATGAATCACGCCTTTCTGCTGCGCCAGAAATTCCGCATGACGGACTGCTTTGTCACTGAGTGCCATTTCAAAAACATCAACCGGCATAATGAGGGTGTTGTACATAAGCTATCCTCCTTGTGATAGATGCTTTTATACAATCACATATCGCAATGGTTATGTGACATTCACGTCGCAAATATGGCAAAGCGAGCCCGGAGGGAGCGTAAAGTTTTGTCGGTGGATAAGACGGAAAGAGGATGTGGGGGACATCCTCTGAAAGGCAAGCTTAGCGGTGGAATTCACCAGCGGCTTCAGGCTGATAGATAAGCTCAAGCACTTCGAGATGTGTCGTGGTGCCGTTCGGCAGCGTCCAGTTGATGGTATCGCCCACGCGCAGGCCAAGCAGGGCAGCGCCAACCGGAGCCAGAACGGAAAGCTGAGTGCTGCTGTCGGTCATGTTGGCCGGGAACACCAGCGTACGAACACGCTCTTCGTTGTTGCTCAGATCGCGGAATCTTACCTGGCTGTTCATGCTGACCACGTTGTGCGGCATCTCTGTCGGGGCGCACATTTGCGCGCGGTCCAGCTCATCATTCAGCGCCTGAGCCACCGGGGAGTTCGCCCATTCTGGTTTCTCAAGCAGCCGGTCGATGCGCTCGGCATCGAACTCATTAATGATAATGGCGGGTCTGGTCATCGTTTACTCCATGTTTTTCCAGGTACCTGTATCCAAAAGAAAACCCTCGTCGTGCAAGACGAGGGTTTTGGGGTAGAACCATCATACTGACTGTCGTCAGATCTTTGAAGTGATTTGGCTCACATTAGAAGATCAGGCTGCCAATCAGCGCCAGCAGGAAGGCGATGCTGCCAAGCAGAGTCTCCATGACTGTCCAGGTTTTCAGTGTGGTCTTCTCGTCCATTTCGAGGAAGCGACCGACCAGCCAGAAACCTGAGTCGTTGACGTGCGACAGCACAGTTGCGCCGCCTGCGATGGCGATAACGATAAAGCACAAATCAAGCTGGCTGATGCCGGTTGTGGCATGAACCATTGGAGCCACCAGCGCCGCGGTGGTGGTCAGCGCGACGGTAGCAGAACCTTGTGCCACACGCAGCGCCGTGGAAATCACGAAGGCCGCGATGATGATTGGCATGCCGGTATCAGACAGCACACCCGCCAGCGCGTCGCCGATACCGCTGGCACGCAGAACGCCACCGAACATCCCGCCTGCACCCGTCACCAGAATGATGCCGCAGATAGGGCCTAATGCGCCGTCACAGATTTTTTCCAGATGCTTGAGGCTGTGCTGACGGCTGAAAACAGCCAGTGCAAAGAACACGGTGATCAGCAACGCCACCGGGGTTTTACCGAGCATACGCAGGAAGTTCACCACGGTGTCGTCTTTGGCGACCCAGCCTAATACCACGGCGGTGTTTAAACCGGTTTCAAGGAAAATCAGCACCAGCGGCATCAGCAGGATGGTCAGTACCATGCCGAATGAAGGCGGCTTGTGGTTCGCATCGGCTTCCACTTCGCCGAGGAAAGAAGACGGCAGTTTGATGTCGAATTTCTTACCGGCATACAGGCCGTACAGATACGCGCCGATGTACCAGGTTGGCAGGGCGATAATCAGACCCACAATCACCAACAGGCCGATGTTCGCGCCAAGTAGTTCACTGGCTGCAACCGGACCAGGGTGTGGCGGAACCAGTGCGTGCATGACCGCAAAAGCACCCGCAGCCGGGAAAGCATATTTCAGCGTGGAACCGCCAAACTGCTTCGCCACGCTGAAGATGATAGGCAGCATCACCACCAGACCGGCGTCGAAGAAGATAGGGAAACCGAACAGCAATGAGGCCACACCCAGCGCAAACGGCGCACGGTGTTCACCAAACTTGTTGATGAGGGTATCGGCCAGCACTTTTGCGCCACCGGACACCTCAAGTAAACGACCAATCATGGCCCCCAGCCCGACCAGCAGCGCGACGCCAGCCAGCGTGCCACCGAAACCGGTCAGCAGAGTGGGAACCACTTTATCAAACGAAATACCGGTCAGCAGTGCTACCACGATGCTGACAAGGGTTAAGGCTAAAAAGGCATGCACTTTAAAGCGCATGATCAATACCAGCAGGAGTGCGACGGCACCTGCGGCGATGCCGAGCAGCGTTCCGGCTCCGAGTGCGTTCGTGACTTCTGTCATCTTAATATCCTCTGTGATCGTGACAGCAAAAGAGGTAGTGATTGCGTGGCTTAATCCCTGCATTTATCACTGATACCGGTAACATGATACTGGTAACATCACGGGTGCTGTAAATACGATCGGACACATTTATTAACACTTTGCGACGGGGTTCAAATATCCGGAAGATTTATCGATTTGAAGAATATTTGTTCGATAAACGTGACCGATCTCAAATCTGTCTTATCCTTGATAAGCACCGCTGCGCCTCCCGGCGTCAGCCTATTCAGGAAACAGGAGATCCCATGAGTGGTTACGATAAATTGACCCTGAAAGATGGCAGTAGTCTCTATTTCAAAGACTGGGGAAGCGGTCAGCCCGTGGTGTTCAGCCACGGTTGGCCCCTAACGGCAGATGCGTTTGAAGACCAGATGCTGTTTCTCGGGTCACGCGGTTTCCGCGTGATTGCACACGATCGCCGTGGGCATGGCCGATCCTCACAGCCCTGGGACGGACATAGCATGGACCAGTATGCCGACGATCTGGCAGAACTGACGGCACACCTTAAATTGAAAGATGCCGTGCATGTCGGGCATTCCACCGGCGGCGGCGAAGTGGCGCGCTATATCGGTCGCCATGGCACCGATCGCGTAGCCAAAGCGGTGTTGATTGGTGCCGTCACCCCCATCATGGTGAAAACCGATTTCAACCCAAACGGCGTGCCCAAAGAGGTGTTTGACGGCATTCGTGAAGGCGTGGTGAATGACCGTGGCGCGTTCTTCCACGAACTGACCATGGCGTTTTATGGCTACAATCGCTCTGGGGCGAAAGCGTCAGAAGCGGTACGCGATAGCTTTGTCGCTCAGGGTTTGCAGGGCTCCATTAAAGCGCTTTATGACTGTGTTAAAGCATTTTCAGAAACCGATCTGCGCGAAGACCTGAAGCGTATGACTATCCCAACGCTGGTGATTCACGGCGACGATGACCAGATAGTGCCGTTCGAAACCTGTGGCAAGGTGGCCGCTGAGATCCTGCCGCATTCAGAACTGAAGGTTTATCAGGGCGGTTCTCACGGGATCTGCACCACTCACAAGCAGCAAATTAACGAAGATTTGCTGGCGTTTATTCAGTCGTAATGGAAATGCCCGGCACGTGATGTGCCGGGCGTACTTCCCCGGATGAATCGGGTAAACTCAGCTTTTTCTTGCCACTGAGTTTCCGCATGCCTGTTACGCAACTCCCTGCCGATCAGCGTTTCTTTGCTGACTTACTGAGTGGACTGGTGCTTAATCCTGAGCGATTAGGGCGCGTCTGGTTTGCTGGATCGCCAAAAGCGCTTCCTGTGGGCGGCTTGTGCCTCGATTTACCGCGTCTGGAAGTGGTTCTGCGCGGGGAATATGGCAACAAACTGGATGAGAGCCAGTTCACTATCAGGCAAGGCGAGATGCTGTTTATTCCTGCCCGCGCGGCTAACGTGCCGTTGTTCACACGCTCCTCGATGATGTTAAGCATGGTGTTCGCGCCTGCCTGGACGGGCATGGCCTTTTATGACAGCCGCAACGGCGGCACGCCGGAACCGCTGCGCAAAATCGAAATTCCTCATCAGCAACGTGGCGAAGGTGAGGCCATGCTGACAGCGCTGACGCTGTTGAGCCGCTCCCCGCAGGATCAGCAAATCATTCAGCCTTTGACGCTCAGCCTGCTGCATCTGTGCCGAAAGAGTGTCACCACCAGCGCGGACGGTGCGCCGAGCCGCCCTCAGTTTTTGTACAAAAGCATCTGCAACTGGCTACAGGACAACTACGCCCAGCCTTTGACGCGGGAATCGGTGGCGAGCTTTTTCAACATCACACCGAACCATCTTTCGCGGCTGTTCCGCCAGCAGGGCACGATGAGTTTTGTCGATTATTTACGTTGGGTGAGAATGGCAAAAGCACGAATGATTTTGCAGAAATACCACCTGCCGATTGGCGATGTGGCGCTGCGTTGCGGGTTTGCGGACAGTGACTATTTCAGCCGTTTGTTCCGGCGCCAGTTTGGGCTGACGCCGGGGGAATACCGGTCTCGTTTTCTGTAACGTCAGAAGCTCAGCTCGGCTTCCAGCAAGGCCAGAATGGCTTGTGCATCCGTGGCGGCCATCAGCGACTGGCGGAACTGCTTGTTCACCAGTTTGCGCGCCAGCTGCGAAAAGACCTTCACGTGGTTAATCCCTTCGCTTTCACCGAGCGTCAGCATGATAACCAACTCCACTTCGCCCATCTCTGATTGCCAGTCAATCTGCGAGGGCAGCCGCGCAATACTGATGCTCGAATGACGTATCCACGCCGATTTGGTGTGCGGGATGGCGACACCAAAGCCCACGCCGGTGGTGACAATCTCTTCACGCTGCCAGATATCTTCCTCAAGCTCTGCCGGTTTATCCGTGCGCCCGGTGACGCACAAATTCCCGCACAGCAGCTGGATAACCTGCTCTTTACACCACGCTTTATCGAGAAACAGAATGTTCTCCAGCGCCAGCAGCGGGCGGGCTTCTTCCTGGGGCGTGAACTCGTTCAGTAACGCTTCTATCTCTTCGGCGCTGCGGCAATCGCAGGCTTTATCAGCCAGTGTGCGACAAGCGGCGCTGTCGAGCTGGCGAAGCTGGCTTTTCACTTCCGGAATGCGCGGCCCGCTCATGCTCAGTTCATCTAAACCCAGCCCCAACATTAGCGGCAGATAGCGGGTTTCACCGCCCAGTTCGCCGCAGATGCCGACCCATTTGTCATGGCGATGGGCAACGGTCGTTATCTGGCGCAGCATGCGTAAAAACGACGGCGTAATCGGGTTGTACAGCGGAGAGACTCGCGGGTTATTGCGATCCACAGCATACAAATATTGGGTCATATCGTTAGAGCCGATGCTGAAGAAATCGACCTCTTCGCAGAAGTGGTCAATGATGTAGCAGACCGACGGCACTTCGACCATGATCCCCAGCGGCAGGTTATCGGCGTAACGTAATCCTTCCTGCTGAAGCTCGATTTTGACGTCGTTCAGCGTGTTCTTCACCCACAAAATTTGGTCAAGGCTATGCACCATGGGGATCATCAAACGGGCATTGCCACAGGTGCCTGCACGTAAAATGGCGCGCAGCTGGGTACGAAATAATCCGGCGAATTCCGGGTAAATTCTCACTGCGCGATAGCCCAGGAAAGGATTTTCTTCCTGCGGGATATTCAGGTAGTTCAGTTGCTTATCACCGCCAATGTCCATGGTGCGGAAGATAACCGGCTTGTCGCCGCCTGCGGCCATCAGCACCTGCTGATAGGCTTCGAATTGCTCCTGTTCGTCCGGCGGCGTTTGCCTGTCCATATACAGCATTTCGCTGCGGAACAAACCGATGCCTTCCGCACCCAGGCTGAATGCGCCGGGCGCTTCCAGAGCGCTGCCAATGTTGGCGGCAATTTCGAGATGATGGCCATCGCGAGAAACGGCGGGCAGCGCCGCGTCACGCATCTGGCGCTCGCTTCGGGCGTCAGCCAACTGGCGTGCGAGCTGGTAGTACTCTTTGACCGGTTCATCGGGAGAAATCACCAGCACGCCACATTGCCCGTCCAGAATGACCGACTGGTGTTCGAACACGCTAAGCTCTGCCACGCTAAAGCCGTTCAGGACCGGCACCGAAGCGGCGCGAGCCAGGATCAGCGTGTGCGAAGTGCGGCCTGTTTTTTCCAGCACCATGCCTTTGAGCTGAGACAGGTTGAGATTCAGAAACTGGCTCGGCGTCAGGTCTTCGGCGATAAGGATGGTTGGGCGCGTCAGGTGCAGCACGTCCTGGCTGCGGTACTCCGGCCAGGTGATATCCAGCAGCCGTTCACTGATGTCGCGAATGTCGCTGGCGCGTTCACGCAGATAATCACTGCTCGACGCCAGCAGTTTGTCGCAAATCGCCTCCATGTTGTCGATGATGGCAGACGCCAGCCCAAGCTGGGTGTCACGCATCAGGCGGCGGATATTGCTGGCAAATTCCTCATCCTGAATCAGCGACAGGTGGGCGCTGAGAATGGTTTTGCTGTCACCGCCAAGTTCACGCAGCTGGTGGTTGAGGTTGTCGGCCAGCTCAGCAAGGCTGTGTTCAAGACGAGTCATGTCCTCCGGGCCGGGCGGTATGCTGCGGTAGCGCTCAAGGCTGTCATTACGCCACACGGTCAGTTCGCCGCTGCCAATTCCTTCGGCCAAAATGCTGCCGGTAAGCAGGTGAGGGCGCAGGCGAGAAAGCGAGCGGGGCAAAGGGTGGGCGACAGGCGCGGAGGCAGAGGGTTGCACGCTGTCGCTGTCGATGAATTCGCGGTCGAGATACTCTTTCAGCACGCGACGTGCCTGCTCTTCATCGCTGCCGCTGATTTCCAGCGAGCAGCTGTCGTTAAACAGGGTGCCGGTACTCACCAGCGCCAGCGAACTTTTGCCGTCGGCGTGGGTATTCATCCGGTGATTGATAAAGCGAATGTCGCTGCGCCAGACGCTGCATTGCTCTTTTAGCGCCCAGGCAGGGCGAGCGTGCAGGCCATTGGGCAGCGGGCATAAAAAGTCGAGAGTCAGCATAACGGGTCCTGTAAGCGCAAAATCAGCATCTGAAGTCCGTCAGATGAGAAACGGTTTTGGCATTCACGTTGTGGAGCAGCGCCAGCAGGAGCTGGTGCGTCAGGTCGATATCGTTCGCGTCGGCAATCGACGCCGCACAGTGTCCATGGCGCGTCGGTGGGCCAAGCACGACGGTCGGAATTCCGGTGCCAGAAAGGTGAACAGCACCGCCGTCAGTCCCACCATTGCTGAACATATCGCGTTGTAAAGGGATGGCGTGACGAGCGGCGATGTCTTCCACCCAGGCCGTAAGACGAGGTGGGGCGATCAGCGTTTTGTCGTACATCACCAGCATCGGGCCTTGACCGATTTGCCGGTGGTTGTCGCTGCCGAAATCGAAGTTCTTTGCCCAGCAGGCGGTGTCCAGCACGATGGCAAGCTGAGGATTGATTTTCCGGGTGGCCGTTTGCCCGCCTCGAAGTCCAACCTCTTCGCTGGAGCTTGCCACCAGCCAGACTTCAGCATTCAGCGGGGTTTGATGAAGTTCGCGCAACAGGCTGAGCAGCAGATAACAGCCAAGCCTGTCGTCAAATGCTTTCCCCATCAAACGCCCGAAGGGGAGTTCACTGAACGGGGTGGCAAACGTCACGCGGTCGCCAGGTTCAATGCCCATGTCGGCTACTTCATCTGCATTGCATGCCCCGACATCGACGCGCAGTTTTGTCACCTCGTTGCCCTGACGTTCACCGTCGAGCAGACCCTGAATTTTAGTGCCATTTCGGGTGGTAATACGCACCGGCTGAAGTTCTCGAGCGGCCATGCGCACATTGCCAATGGGAATGACGTCAATTGCGCCCTGCGACGAAATACTGCGCACCATAAACCCGACTTCATCCATGTGCGCGCAGATCATCACTTTTGGTCCGCTGCTTTCGTTGAGGCGAATCAGGGTTGAGCCAAGGCCGTCGAACAGGACTTCTTTCCCCAGCGCATCGGCTTCACGCAGCAAAATTTGCCGGACTTCCTGCTCGGAGGCGGCAATCGCATCGGCCTCGCTAAGGGCTTTAAGTAACGCGATATCCATTACGCTTCTCCTGTCATCAGCAGCGTTTTCGGGGTCTGATACAGCACCTCTGCGCCGCTTTCCGTCACCAGCACAACGTCTTCAATGCGCACCCCGCCTTCACCTTCCAGATAGATCCCCGGTTCGACGGTCAGCAGCATGCCTGGCTGTAACAACGTGGTGTCTGTGGGTGAAAAACGCGGGTTCTCATGCACATCAATACCGATGGCGTGCCCGGTGTTATGTCCGAAATGAGGGCCGTAACCTGCATCGCTAATCAGTGTTCTTGCCGCGCTGTCTACCGTGTGGCATGCCACGCCGGGACGAATGGCTGCAATTGCCGCCAGCTGTGCGTTCAGCACGGTTTGATAGACCTCGTAGAGCGGTGACTGCTCTGCGTTGGCGTATCGACCCGCAACCAAAAATGTGCGAGTCATGTCGGAGCAATATCCCTGGTATTGCGCGCCAAAATCGAGAGTGACCAGCTCGCCCGCTACAATGACCTTCTCTGAGGCCTTGCCGTGAGGCAGCGCGCCACGTGTACCGCTGGCCACGATGGTGTCGAAGGAAGGCTTTTCTGCCCCATGTTGTTTCATGTACCACTCCAGCTCGGCTGCAACTTCACGTTCGCGCATGCCGGGCTGGATAAAACGACGGATATGGTCTGCTGTCGCATCGGCTATCCCGCAGGCGACACGAATCAAGGCGATTTCTTCGGCGCTCTTAATCTGCCGCAGCGAATCCAGCGACTTGCTAACCAGTGTGGGGTGCATCGCAGTCTGCCACTGATTGCCGGTTTGCCAGCTCACCTGGTCGCCTTCAAAGCCCAGGCGCTGGAGATCTTCCTCTTGCGCCAGTTGGTTAACCACAGAAGACAAGGAATGTCCGCTGTCCAGCAGATGCAACTGGTAGCCTTTCGTACGGGCAGCCACATCGCTGTAGTAGCGGAAATCCACCAGAATGTGCGCGTGCTGCCGGGTGACAATCACGTAGCCGGAGCTGGTCGCAAAGCCGAAATGCGGCTGCTTGTTTTGTCGGGAAGAGATGATGACCCCATCAAGCTGTTCTGCTTCCAGCCATGCCCGTAACGCTGCCAGTAAAGCCATATCCGTTTTCTCCTTACAGCGTGTCGATAGCCAGTTTGCCGCGCTTGTGCATTGAGTTGCGGATAAGCACCACCAGCAGCGCCGTGATCACCGCGCCCACGGCAATGCTCAGCATATAAGCACCCAGATTGGTCACCAGTGGCCACGCCCAGATGGCCGATTCAGGGAACCACTGCACGGCACCGAGCGCGGTGGCGGTCATCGCCCCGGCAATGGCGCCAACCATATAAGCCGGAAGGGTAGCGATAGGGTTCTCCAGCAGGAACGGAATCGCACCTTCACTGATGCCCATAAACGCGAGGAACATCGCCGTTTTGCCCTGCGGGTAAAGCTGCGGGCTGAACAGACGTTTTCCGGTCAGACGGCGGTCAATCAACGTCGCAAGGCCCAGACCGATTGGCGGGATAACAATCGCTACTGCACGGGAGGTAATCGGCAGCACATGGTCTGTGGTAAAGCCAAGCGCGACAAACCCTGCGGCTTTGTTGATAGGCCCACCCAGGTCAATGGCAGTTGCTGCGGCCATCCCGACGGCGTACATCATTGAACCTGCCTGACCTGCGGCCAGCAGTACTGCGCGCATGCCGGCGTTCAGCCAGCCACCAATCGGCGTGATGACGTAATACATCGCCAGCATCACAAACAGCGCTGAAAGAATCGGGATCAGGAAGGTGCTTTTAAACGCCAGCAGATACTGTGGTACGGAAATTTTAGTGTTGAGCCACTTCACCAGATAGCCCGCCGCAATGGCGATAATCAGCGCGCCAATAAAGGTGGAAGGCACTGGTTTGGTCGCAAGCCAGCTCAGTTTTTCCGGGTCGAAATTGAGTACCAGCGTGGGCTGAGTCGCCACCAGGCCGCCAATAAATCCTGCCGGGAACGCCAGCTTGCCGCCGATGGAGTTGGCGACGAAGGCTGAGAACATCGGTATGGCGAAGCTGAAGAGCAAGCCGCCGAACGATTCGGTCAGATAGCCAAACTTCAGCAGTGAAAGATGGAAGCCAGTGAATTTACCGGAGTTAAGTGCATCCATCATGCCGGTATCAGGCGGGATCTCCAGCCAGACGTAGGCGATAAGTTGCGATATGGCGAGGATAACCCCGCCCATGATTAACGTCGGCACCATGCGTGAGATGCCAGACATAATGTGCTGCGGGAGCGCTTTCCAGAAGGCCGAACCAGATTCTACAGGCGCTGTTGCCAGCGCAATGGCTTCGCCGTCGGGCGAAGCAGGACGAATGGCGCTGCGTTTTTTAATTGCCATGTCACACCCCTGCTAATGAGGATTATTGTTGTTCTGCGGCGATGAGTTCTTCGATTTCCTTCAGGGTGCCCGCGGCATTCTTGATCGCGTCCTGAAGGGTTATTTCGTACACATCACGCGTTTCGAAACGCTCGTTGTCTTCCGGGGTGATAGCGATGGCGTGAATGATGATATCGGCGGTGGCGATATCTTCGGCCGTCAGGCGGTTCTGAATCCCGTCCGCACCCTGGGTTTCAATTTTGACGTCGTAACCCGCTTCAACGGCGGCTTCTTCCAGTGCCTGAGCGGCCATAAAGGTGTGGGCCAGACCCATCGGACAGGCGCAAAGTGCAATCAGTTTCTTACTCATCATGAATTCCCTCAGTGAATGTCTGCAGCGATTATGGGCAGAGCTCAGCGGGGACTGTTACCAGACAAATGATGCATTTACTGAAGATTAAAGGCCGTGACGGGGAAATGTGATAAGCATCCGTTTATAAGCAAACAGAATGAAAAACAGGGCGAGGTCAGTGTTTTCCGGCGATGTAAGGCACATCGCCGGCAGGAAAGCCGTTAGTGTCCGGCTTTATCGATGACAAACTGCTGGCCGCAGTTGCCTGGGTGTGGCTGCGACAACAGAGAGCCTGAGGTCAGGGGGGCGTTGATGGCACTGGCTTTTATCGCAATTTGCATTTCGGTCAGGTACGCCGGGTTGCCATTACAGGTAAGTTTGAACGCTTTTATGCTCTCCTTGCCGTAGCTTTTGGCAACGGCACTGTCGAAGGCACTGCGGCTGACGGTTTTGCCGTAATTGTCGGCGAGGAACTTGCCGAGTGTGTTCTGCTTAATCTCGCCGTTCAGGCGTACCATGGTGCCGAAATAGGCATCCGGATCGAAGCCAAAGCAGATGCCATGTTTGGCATATTCGTAGCGTTCCAGACAGGAAGTGCCACCGCTGCCTGGCATGACGTTATTGAGTTTGTTTGCCATCTCCAGCGACAACCCGGTTTCTGCCGCTGAGCATTTCCGGTTGGCGCGGGCTTCAGGCATGTTCGGAACAGGGCGCGTGGCACAGCCGTAACGCATCCAGCGGCGCTCATCCACGCCACGGGCCGCGATGGATTTAGGCAAACCCGGCCACAGGCCGTGCACGGTCAGGTAATTGGTTTTGTCGGCTTCATCTTTCTGCAAGCGGCATTCATCGGGCTCGTTATTATTGCGATCCTGTATGCTTTGGCAAAAGCCGGTTTGCCAGGAAAGCGCCAGCACGTAGCGATCAAAATCGCCGTACTGCGTGGCAGAGAGCGGGTCGGCATGAGTAAGTGGTGCGCACAGCATCAGCGTGGTGGCGCAGGCGGCAGCGATATCCTTCCTGAACATGGTTTTTCCTGATTTTGCTATGGATGTTTCAGGAAACATTAAAGCACAAAAAAGGCGCCCTCAGGCGCCTTTCAAAGTAATGATAAACTTTATGCCAGCAGAGACGGGCAGATATCACCCAATAAATAACAAGGAAAATCAATTTATTGATTTTCGGCTGCTCACTACAAAGAAGGAAAAACCACGCTTTTTCCTTCTTTGTCAGCAATTAGAAGGCGCCCTCAGGCGCCTTTCAAAGTAATGATAAACTTTATGCCAGCAGAGACGGGCAGATATCACCCAATAAATAACAAGGAAAATCAATTTATTGATTTTCGGCTGCTCACCACAAAGAAGGAAAAACCACGCTTTTTCCTTCTTTGTCAGCAATCTGAGGCGCCCTCAGGCGCCTTTTCGTTACTCCGCGAAATTAATGCACCACGCTTGCAGGCACCATCAATTCCGTGGCGATGATCACGACAATCAGCCCAACCAGCACCGGAACAGAGGTCCGTTTCACCACTTCGAAAGGCGAGATTTTTGCCATCCCGGCCACCGCAACCACCACGCCGGAAACCGGGGAAATGGTACGACCGAGGTTAGACGCCTGCAGCATCGGAATGGAGAGATACGCCGGGTTAATGCCGGAAGAGTGTGCCAATTTCGGGATCATCTCGACAAACGCATAAAACGGCGCGTTACCGGAACCGGTTGTCATCGCCGCGAGCATGGTCAGTACGACCAGCACCAGCATCAGAATAATGCTTGCGGAGCCGAACGACGTGGCGATAGAAATCAGGCTATCGATAAAGCCGATGGTGCTTAAACCCTGGGCAAACACGCCCGCGGCGACCAGCAGCATCACGACACCAGCGAAGGCATCAGCCATGCCGCGATAGGCCACTTCCAGACCCGAGAAAACTTTCTGCGTATTGAAACCACGGCAGAATTCAAGGATCGCCGCCAGCAGCATACAAATAACCAGAATGGTGATGATGTGCAGTTCCGGGCCCCATTTGCCGTCAAAAATCAGCACGCCAATAATCGGGGTGAAAGGCAGAATGGCGTAGAAAGAAGGCGCAGTGGTGGTGATTTCACTGACGTCGAGCATCTCGTGGGAAATGTTCTCTTTTTTATCGAGATAACGCTGCCAGAAGAAGTGCGCGACCGCCATGCAGATGATTGCTGCTATGGAAATCGGCAGCGTCGTTTTAAAGGCAAAATCAATCAGCGGCATTTCGGCGGCTTTTGCAGCCAGCACCACGTCGCCGGAGGTTGGCGATAAAATAATGGCTGCTGGAGAAGCACAAATAGCGGCGGCGGCCCCGCGGCTAATCCCCACGTTCACCATGACCGGGAACAGCGTTGCCATCAGCAGGACGCCCAGCCCGGTGGCGGAAGAAACCGCCAGTGACATCAGGCAGGCCACGAAATAGGCCGCAATCATCAGCAGGTAAGGGGAGTTAATAAAACGCAGCGGTTTGGAGGCGAGTTTCACCACCATGTCGTTGGCACCGATGTGGGTCATGTAGGCAGCAAAACCACACAGCATCATGATCATCATGCCGAGGTCGCCGCCGCGGCTCATCAGCAGAATTTTAATGTATTCAACGATGTCCGTGGCCGAGTAGCCGGTGCTACTGGCGCTGGCTGGCAGGATTTTGTGGCCCATGATGGCGCTGGCAATCAGCAGCGCCAGACCGCCCACGAACAGCACGCCCGTGGCTGAATACCCTTTGATGATGTAGCGGGCGACGCCCACAATGACGACGACCCCAATAAGGAGCTCAAACAACGTTAGCATGATGGATTCCTGTTCCTGCAGCCCAAAGAAAAATCTGTCCGAAAGGTGATGTAAAAGATGAAGTCTGGAAATGTGCAGAAGAAACGGTCAAAACTTACTGACGAAAATCAATAAACCGCTCACCACACCCCTTCTGAAAGCCAAAACAAACACGGCTATCACATTATAACTATTTCGGTAGTGAATAATTCTAAAAATAATGATGGTGAAATGAAACGAATAAGTTAACGAATGTCATCTATTTTTCGCGATAACTCTTAGAAATGTAAAGAGTTTAAAAAACACTTCCTGTTGAAAATTATCACTGCATATACTCAGGCTACCTTTTCTTTGCGGCATCGCTCATGAACGCTTCCTGGACCTGGCGACTACGTTTTCTGCGTCGGCATCTCACGATGCTGCTGGTGGCGTTTTGCGTGCTGATCCTGCAAAGCCAACTGGTCATTGCCTCGCATCACTGCGAACTGAGCCCTTTGGGCGACAGCGCGATGCTTCAGCATCTGGAACACCAGACGATGAAGCAGACAGAGATGAAGACACCGCTGTGCGAAAAGCACTGCGTGCCGGAAAACAGCCCAAAGCCAGTGGAACAGCCACCGGTTATTGCCCTTCCAGCCTCAACAACACTTGCGTTAGTGGACTTGCCCTGTGAGGCGACAATGGCCGCTGACTGGACGCTCAAACCTCCCGCAGCAGGGCCGCCGGCAACGATCCGTTTTTGCCGGTTCCGTGAATAAAACCTCCTGATCACTCGCTTAATTTTCACCTTATTAACGATTATCTGGAGAACACCATGAAATTTTTACTGCCTCACGCGCTGGTTATAGCGCTGTCTGCCTTCATTTTTATCCCGGCTCAGGCTGCGGAAAATATCCCCTCCGTCACCGCGCCTGTCGCGCAATCCTGGCATGTCAAAGGCACCGTGAAAGCTATCGCGCCTGATGCGTTGACACTTTCTCATGAAGCCGTGCCTGAACTGCAATGGCCGCCGATGACCATGTCGTTTGCACTGGCGAAAGCCCTCGTTCTCCCGGAACTTGCCGTAGGCGACCCGGTAGATTTTGACGTCAGTCTGATTGACGGACGTTATGAAATTATCGCGCTGACCGTTCGCCACTAAGCCGGGGATAACCATGAAAACACACACGCTGAGCCAGTGGCTCGGCGGGGTGCTGTTCGTGCTGTTTCACGCTTCTGCCAGTGCGCAAGCGTGGACGCTCGACCAGACCCTGACCGCTGCCCGTAACTATTCGGCTGAACTTTCTGCCAGCCGTAATGAAGCCAAAGCTCTGGAATCGATGGCCGATTCGGCCCGTGAGCTCCCCGATCCAAAACTGAAATTCGGCATTGAAAACGTCCCAGTTCAGGGAAGCAATGACGCGCGCTTTACCCGCGAGGGCATGACAATGCAGAAGGTCGGCATCATGCAGCGCTACGTCAGTGAGGAAAAACGCGATCGCAAAGCGCAAACCTTGCAGGCGCAGTCGCAAAGTGTGAACGCTAAGGCGCAAACGCGGTTAGCCAATCTTCAACGTGATACCGCACAAGCCTGGCTGGATTTGGCGCTTTCAGAGCAAGCGCTAAAAGCAGCCCGCGCACTGGTCAAAGAAACCGAAAATCAGCCTGGTGTTCTCAAAGCCAGTGTGGCCGCGGGGTCCTCCGCGCCGGATAGCGTGCTGGCACTGCGCATCAGCCTGAGTGCGATGCGCGACAAGGTCACGTTAGCCGAGCGGGATGTGCGCCTGGCGCAGGCTCGGTTGCTGCAACTGACGGGCGAATCCGTCACAGCGATTTCCGGCAAGCTTCCTGCCTGGCAGCGCCTTCCTGCGGATGAGAAAACGCTCGAAGAGGGCATCGCGCTTCATCCTGAAGTGATCGCCGCAGCGAAAGAGGCCAATACCGCCAAAGCACGTTCTTCTGAATCCGCTATTGCCGCCATTCCTGATGTGGATGTCGAGGTCTATTACGCCCACCGTTCGGAAGATTACGACGACATGGCGGGCGTGATGTTCACGGTAGATTTGCCGCTGTTTCAGTCCAGACGACAGGACAAAGATCATGCCGCCGATGTCTCCCGCACGATGCAGGCCAACGATCAGCTGGCGTTGACGACCCGGGCGCACACCGCGCAGCTCAGCACATTGGTCGCCGAATATCAGGCAGCGCAAACCCTTTGGCTGCGCCTGCGTGACGAAGTGCTGCCGTTGCAGCAGCAGCGAGTCCGGCTGCTGAACGCGCAGTATCGCTCCGGGCAATCCGATCTTGCTGCGTTATTAGCGGCTCGCCGGGATTTACTCGATACCACGCTTTCTACCAGCGAAGCCGAAAAAGCCGTCGCCCGTAACTGGGCCGCGATTCGTTACCTGATCCCCCAGGAGACAACACTATGAAGACATTTATTCTGACGGCCCTCGCTGTGGCAACGCTTGCCGTGGCTGGCGGGTATTACGCGGGTTCCCAGAGCCATAAAATGCCTGCGGAAAACGCGAAACCTGAACGGCAAGTCCTTTATTGGTACGATCCCATGGTGCCCGGCCAGCGTTTTGATAAGCCGGGAAAATCACCGTTTATGGATATGCAACTGGTACCCAAATACGCAGATGAAAACCCGACACAAAGTGGAGTGAGCATCAGCGGGCAGCAACAGCAGAATCTGGGGATGGTAGTGAAACAAGCCCAACTGCGCAGCCTGACGCCGCCATTCCAGGCGTGGGCGACGGTCAGCACCGATGAGCGCAGCTTGCAAACTGTTCCATCACCGGCGAATGGCGTGGTTGAAAAGCTGTTCGTCCGTGCGCCACAGCAGTGGGTAAAAGCAGGGGAGCCGCTGGCGCAACTGTGGATTCCGTCATGGACTGCTGCACAGCAAGAGTATCTGGCGGTACGCCAGTTGGGCGATGCGGCGCTGACTCGCGCTGCTCGCGAAAGGCTGACGCTGCAATTTATGCCTGACGCCATTATTCGTCAGGTGGAGCGAAGCGGTAAGCCGCAGACGCGCTTGACGTTGCGGGCAGACAGCGCGGGTTACGTCGCAAAGCTTGATACCCGTGAAGGCGCTCAGGTCACGGCAACGGCACCGTTGTTTGAACTGGCGACGCTTGACCCGGTCTGGCTGGTGGTGGACTACCCGCAAAGTCAGGCTTCCGTGTTGAACGTGGGAAGTGAAGTGAGTGCGTTCGCAGAAAGCTGGCCCGGTGAAACCTTTAACGGGCGCGTGAGTGAAGTGCTGCCGCAGCTGGAAACCACCACCCGAACCCTGAAAGCACGCATCGTGCTGGATAACCCCCAACAGAAACTGAAACCCGGCATGTACGTGCGTGTGACGCTGGCTAAATCACAGCCAGCGGCACCTGTACTGGCGATCCCTGAGGAAGCGCTAATTGCCACCGGTAACGGCAATAGGGTGATTGTCTCTACTGGTGACGGGCATTTCCGGTCGGTAGACGTCACGCCAGGCGTGTCTGCCGATGGCTGGACAGAAATCCGAAGCGGCCTGAAAGCAGGCGACAGCGTAGTGACCTCAGGGCAATTCCTGATTGATTCTGAAGCCAGCTTACGCAGCGCGTTGCCCGAATCAACGAAACCGATGGAGGGCGCACAATGATAGCTGCCGTGATTCGTGGTGCTTTACGCAACCGCCTGCTGATTATCCTGGCGGCTCTGGGGATGGCGATATGGGGCTGGTGGTCCGTGCAGCGCGCCCCGCTGGATGCGTTGCCTGATCTGTCGGATGTGCAGGTCATCATTCGCGCCAGCTATCCGGGCAAAGCCCCGCAGGTGATTGAAGATCAGGTGACCTGGCCACTGACGACCACCATGCTTTCGGTGCCAGGTGCAAAGACCGTGCGTGGCTTTTCGATGTTCGGAGATGCTTATGTGTATGTCCTTTTCGAAGACGGAACGGACATCTACTGGGCGCGTTCGCGGGTGCTGGAGTATTTGAGTCAGATTCAGTCGCAGCTGCCCGAAGGTGTCAAAGCCGAGTTAGGGCCCGATGCGACGGGTGTTGGCTGGATTTATGAATATGCGCTGGTGGATAAAACAGGCAAGCACAGCCTCGCCGATTTACGGGCGCTTCAGGACTGGACGCTGAAATATGAGCTGAAAACCGTGCCCAATGTGTCGGAAGTCGCCAGCGTCGGCGGTATGGTTCGCCAGTATCAGGTAGTGGTCAATCCGGACAAGCTTCGCGCGTATAACGTGACTCATCAGCAACTGGTAGCAGCGCTGAAAGCGGCAAATCAGGAAAGCGGGGGTGCCGTGATTGAAATGGGCGAAGCTGAATACATGGTGCGCACCACTGGCTATCTGAAAGGGCTGGATGATTTTCGCCAGGTGGTGATCGCCAGCCGTGAGGGCGTTCCGGTGCTGTTATCCGATGTGGCGACAGTGCAGCTTGGCCCAGAAATCCGCCGCGGCGTGGCTGAGCTTAATGGTGAAGGCGAAGTGGCTGGCGGCATCATTGTGATGCGGTATGGCAAGAATGCGTTGGAGACGCTTCACGCCGTAAAAGCGAAGCTGAAGGAGGTGCAAAAAACGCTGCCGAAAGGCGTGGAGATTGTACCGGTGTATGACCGTTCCGGCCTGATTGAACAAGCGGTTGAAACGCTGACGCACAAACTGATTGAAGAATTTATTGTCGTCGCGCTGGTTTGCACCCTGTTTCTGTTTCACTTCCGTTCGGCGCTGGTGGCGATTGTTTCCCTGCCGCTTGGCGTGCTCGGGGCGTTTATCGTCATGCATTATCAGGGGATCAACGCCAATATCATGTCGCTTGGCGGGATTGCGATTGCCATCGGCGCGATGGTGGATGCGGCGATCGTGATGATTGAAAACATGCACAAGGTGCTGGAGAAGTGGCGGCACGAGCATCCTGAACAGCAACCTTCTGGCACTGATTATTGGCAGATTGCTGAGAAAGCGGCGATTGAAGTGGGGCCCGCGCTGTTTTGCAGTCTGTTAATCATCACGTTGTCGTTTATTCCTGTGTTCTCGCTGGAAGCTCAGGAAGGAAAAATGTTTGCGCCTTTGGCCTTCACCAAAACCTGGGCGATGGCGATGGCCGCAGGGCTGGGCATTACGCTGGTGCCGGTGCTAATGGGGTATTTCATCCGTGGCAAAATCCCGGATGAACAGGCTAACCCGATAAACCGGGCGCTGATTCGGGCCTATGAACCCCTGCTCGATAAAGTGCTGGCGCGGCCAAAGACAACGGTGGTGCTGGCTGTTGCTCTGCTGGCGTTAACTCTGTGGCCGCTTAGCCGATTGGGCAGTGAGTTTATGCCGCCGCTGGATGAAGGTGATTTGTTGTATATGCCTTCCACTTTGCCGGGGATCTCGGTGCGGGAAGCCAGCCGTCTGCTGCAACAAACGGACAGGCTGATAAAAACCGTGCCTGAAGTGGCAAGCGTGTTTGGCAAAGCGGGAAGGGCAGACAGCGCGACAGATCCGGCCCCGCTGACGATGCTGGAAACCACTATCCATTTCAAACCGCGCGATCAATGGCGGCCTGGAATGACCACCGCGAAGTTGATTGAAGAGCTGGATAAAACCGTGCAGGTGCCGGGGATTGCGAACGTGTGGGTTCCACCTATCCGCAACCGGCTGGATATGCTGGCAACCGGCATTAAGAGCCCGATTGGGATCAAGGTGAATGGCAATAATCTTGCCGATATCGAACGTATCGCCCAGGACATCGAACACGTGGTCAAGGACGTGCCGGGCGTGACGTCAGCCCTGGCGGAGCGCCTGTCTGGTGGGCGCTACGTTGATATTGCCATTAACAGGCAGCAGGCCGCTCGTTACGGTGTTTCGGTCACTGAGTTGCAGTCTCTGGTCAGTACGCTGGTGGGCGGGGAAAATGTAGGACAAACGATAGAAGGACGTGAGCGTTATCCGATTAATGTGCGCTATCCACGCGACCTGCGCGATAACGTCGGCAAGTTGCGGCAGTTGCCGGTGCTGACGGCCAATGGCGGGCAAATCACGCTAGGCGAAGTCGCTGATGTGCAGATTGTTGATGGACCACCGATGCTCAAAAGTGAGAACGCGCGGCTTTCGAACTGGATCTATGTTGATTTGCGCGGTCGGGATCTAAAATCGGCCGTGGAGGAGATGCAGCAGCGCGTTGCCCAAAAAGTCGTGCTTCCGCAAGGGGTTACGCTGTCGTGGTCTGGGCAGTTTGAATATCTGGAGCGGGCTGCCGCGAAGCTAAAATTAGTGCTTCCAGTCACGCTGATGATTATTTTCGTGCTGCTGTGGCTAACCTTTCGACGTATTTCCGACGTGTTATTGATTATGGGGACTTTGCCTTTTTCGCTGATTGGCGGCGTCTGGTTGCTGTGGCTATTGGGATATAATTTATCTGTCGCTAGTGCAGTTGGTTTTATAGCGTTAGCCGGAGTGGCCGCAGAGTTTGGCGTAATTATGGTGCTTTATCTGAATTCGGCTATTGACAAATATAAGTCACCGCAAGGTTCACTGGATAATAGCCAATTACTGCGTGCGATTCATGAAGGCGCGGTGCTGCGTGTCAGACCAAAAGTGATGACTGTCGCCACGATAATGGCAGGATTGTTGCCTATTATGTGGGGAAGTGGGACGGGCTCTGAAGTGATGAGCCGCATCGCGGCACCGATGATTGGCGGCATGGTGACGGCGCCTCTGTTATCCATGCTGGTCATTCCCGCGCTGTATAAAATGCTGCACCATAAAGGCAGTAATTAAAATTCAGATTATTGATAATTCACAGCGTCTTAACGGCGCTGTGAATTATCTGAAAAAAGGAATAATCCGCTTTTGTTAAGGTTATATTAATTTTACGATAGTTATTCTGTTCAGGTAAGAACAAATAAGCGGCTAGGGTAACGTGTTAAAATTAAATAATTTTTTGTTTTTTGTGTGGGTGTTTTCAGCACAATGGCTGCTTGCATCGTCTGCGCAGGCAAGCTTTACATCGACGGTGGGCGATGCTTTTTCAACGCTTGGGGATAACATCGCAGAAACCTGGCATACGCCTGAACATTACGATCTCTACGTGCCAGCCATCACGTGGCATGCCCGTTTTGCGTATGACAAAGAGAAAACCGACGAGTACAACGAACGTCCGTGGGGCGCAGGTTTTGGTCAGTCTCGTTGGGATGACAAAGGGAACTGGCATGGCCTGTATCTGATGGCCTTTAAAGATTCCTTCAACAAATGGGAACCGATTGGTGGCTATGGCTGGGAGAAAACCTGGCGGCCGCTGAACGATGATCAATTCCATCTGGGGTTGGGTTACACCGTCGGTGCCACGGCGCGCGATAACTGGAATTACATCCCGATCCCTGTTTTATTGCCGTTGGCTTCCATCGGTTACGGGCCAGCAACGTTCCAGATGACTTACATTCCAGGCACTTATAACAACGGTAACGTATACTTCGCCTGGATGCGCTTCCAGTTTTAGCGCCCAAAATGACGTACTGAGCGCAGTGGGGCCTGAGTTATGTTGAAAAACAACGACTAATTCCCGGGTTAACGAAAAATTAGAGACTTTTATCA
The DNA here is from genome assembly GCF_047713085.1 of Pantoea sp. sgz302252. Classification (NCBI taxonomy): domain Bacteria; kingdom Pseudomonadati; phylum Pseudomonadota; class Gammaproteobacteria; order Enterobacterales; family Erwiniaceae; genus Pantoea; species Pantoea sp. sgz302252. The sequence continues at coordinate 47,233 of NZ_JBLFJW010000018.1, read as the reverse complement.
CTTTTTCGTTAACTTAAGCTGGACAAAAGGCCCCGCAATTGCTGTACTGTTAGCCGACACAGCATTTGTGTCCATTTTCATGTAAAGGTAATATTGATGTCTAAGATTAAAGGTAACGTTAAGTGGTTTAATGAGTCCAAAGGCTTTGGTTTCATTACTCCGGAAGATGGCAGCAAAGATGTATTCGTACACTTCTCTGCAATCCAGTCCAACGGTTTCAAAACTCTGGCTGAAGGTCAGCGTGTAGAGTTCGAAATCACTAACGGTGCCAAAGGCCCATCTGCTGCAAACGTAATGCCTATCTAAGCATTTCGACAGTAGAGTACAAAACCCGCTTAAGGCGGGTTTTTTTTGTGCTCAATTCAGCGCGCAGCGGAAAAAATCCAGAAGGCCATCGCCGTCATGGCGAACGATCCCAGCATGTTGACGGCGACGTTCAGCAGCGCCCAGCCAAATCGCCCATCCTGAAGTAAAAACACCACTTCTGCCGAAAAAGTCGAAAAAGTCGTTAACCCGCCACAAAAGCCGGTTGTGATAAGCAGCTTCCACATTGGGTCAATATGCGTCATGCGGTTAAACCACGCAAGCCCGGCTCCGATGATAAAAGCGCCCAGCAAGTTTGCTGTCAGCGTTCCCACGGGAATGGCATGATGCAGGGGGTTAAACCGCATGCCTAACATCCAGCGAGCCACGCTGCCGGTTCCCCCACCAATAAAAACGGCCAAAAGTAGTTGTAACACTGCCAATTCCTGCTATTTGAATAGTAAAAGAAATATCTTAGCGCCGGATATCGCCGATGGCTATGGTTAGAGACAACAGGAGAGCCTATGCGCGTTGCTGCTGGACAATTTGCCGTCACCCCTGACTGGGAGACGAATGCCCAAACTTGCGTGACCTTGATGCAGCAAGCTGCCACAAATGCTGCGGCTCTGCTGGTGCTACCTGAGGCGTTGCTGGCCCGTGATGATAATGACCCAGATATGTCGGTTAAATCGGCTCAGCCGCTGAATGGCGGCTTCCTGCGGCTCCTGCTTGAGGAGAGCAGCCGGAACGACTTAACCACCATCCCGACGATTCACGTCCCGACGAGTGAAGGAAGGGCGGCTAATACGCTGGTGGCGCTCAGGCGTGGCGAGATAGTGGCGCAATATCAGAAGCTACATCTCTACGACGCATTCCGAGTTCAGGAGTCAAAACGCGTGGATGCAGGCACCACGCTGCCAGCGTTGATTGAAGTTGGCGGGATGCGAGTCGGGCTGATGACCTGCTACGATTTGCGCTTTCCTGAGCTTGCACTGGCGCTGGCGCTGAACGGCGCTGAGATCATCGTGCTGCCGACAGCCTGGGTACGCGGGCCGTTAAAAGAGCATCACTGGGCCACGTTGCTGGCTGCCAGAGCGCTGGATACCACTTGCTACTTTGTCGCGGCAGGCGAGTGCGGCAATAAAAATATCGGTCAGAGCAAAATCATTGATCCGTTGGGCGTGACGCTTGCGGGCGCTGGAAGCTCACCGCAGATTATCTATGCTGAGCTGAGCAAGGACTCATTGCAGGAAATTCGGTCGCAATTGCCGGTGTTAAACAACCGTCGCTTTGCGCCACCGCAAATTATGTGATGTTTTTTTAATCAATGCTTGATTCACCTTGTTACAGATTGCTATTGTGTGCCGTCGCGAAATGACCGTTAATTAGCTACGGTTTTGATGGCGCGTTTTGTAGCCTGTTTTAATGAAGAAGGTATCTATGGGTGAGATTAGTATTACCAAACTGCTGGTGGTTGCCGCACTGATCGTGCTGGTGTTCGGTACCAAGAAACTGCGTACCCTCGGGGGTGACCTGGGATCGGCGATCAAAGGCTTTAAGAAAGCCATGAACGACGACGACACCACGGCGAAAAAGAGCGCTGAAGACGACGTTCCAGCGGAAAAACTCTCTCATAAAGAGTAAGGCGCGTTTCAAAACGACCAGCAACATTAAGAAGCCAGTCGTTTTTCTATCGCCGCAGAGTGATTCAGAGAGGCCACAACACACCCCGTTGCGGCCTCTTGTGTTTTTGTCTGTCAGAAAGTTGCAACCAACTGTTTCGCCGCTTGCTGGTGATCTCATTACTGTTCAATGGCAGCATCCGTAATCAGTGGATCCTCTGTACGTTCATTGGGCAAAAATAAAAAGGCCGTCACGTTGCCGCGATGGCCTTTTTAAAAGTATGAAGTCGTTATTTGACTTCCATTCCTTTCGCCTGCAAATCGGCGTGGTAGGAAGAACGAACGAACGGGCCGCACGCCGCGTGGGTAAAACCCATCGCCACTGCTTCTGCCTTCATCTCTTCAAACTCATCAGGGCTGACATAACGCTGTACCGGCAGGTGGTGACGGCTTGGCTGCAGGTACTGGCCCAGCGTCAGCATGGTTACGCCATGGCGACGCAGGTCGCGCATGACCTCAATGATTTCAGCATTGGTTTCGCCCAGGCCGACCATCAGGCCAGATTTCGTTGGGATATTCGGGTGCGCTTCTTTAAAGCGCTCAAGCAGCTTCAGCGACCAGTTATAGTCGGCTCCTGGACGAACCTGACGGTAGATACGCGGTACGTTTTCCAGGTTGTGGTTAAACACGTCTGGTGGCGTTGCGGTGAGGATTTCCAGCGCGCGATCCATACGGCCACGGAAGTCAGGCACCAGCGTTTCGATTTTAATGCTCGGGCTCTTTTCGCGAATGGCAGTAATGCAGTCTGCAAAGTGCTGAGCGCCGCCGTCACGAAGATCATCACGGTCTACTGAAGTGATAACCACATAGCGCAGGGCCATGTCAGCGATAGTCTGAGCCAGTTTCTGCGGCTCGTTGGCATCGGGGGCAACCGGACGGCCGTGAGCAACGTCGCAGAACGGGCAGCGACGAGTACAGATGGCGCCCAGGATCATAAAGGTTGCCGTGCCGTGGTTAAAACACTCGGCAAGGTTAGGGCAGGAAGCCTCTTCACACACGGAGTGCAGGCCGTTTTTGCGCATCGCGGCTTTAATACCCTGAATACGGGTGGAGTCAGCCGGAAGTTTGATTTTCATCCATTCCGGTTTTCTCAGCAGAGCTTCTCGCTCGGTCGCCACGTTTTTAACCGGGATAAGGGCCATTTTATCGGCATCGCGGTACTTAACACCGCGTTCCATCACAATGGGTTTACTCATAGCGTGCGTGTTCCAGTTGCGAGTAACGAAGGAAAGCGTTTCAATTCAAGGGAATGTTGTATTTATCAACTATTTTTGAATCTGATGGCTGGCAGTATACCATCAATAAGAGTGATAAGCAGCCTGCCAGCCCGGCAATTTGTAAACCAGATGTTGCTTTCTGTGCGCTTCGTTCGCACCCGGCAATGAAAAACGAGGGGCGATGGCGAGTTAAAACGCCTGGCGAATGGCGGTAATCACGCTTTGCAATACCGGATCACGCATACTGAGCTTGTTATAATGCAGTGAAAAATCGATCTCTTCTTCCCGCAGTGGCGCAAAATCCACGACCTGCAACGGCCAGCAGCGCGAGAACAGCGTAAAGAAGCGCGCAGGCATCAACCCGACCAGATCGCTGTTACCAATCAGCGCTGCTATCGTCACAAGATTGTAACTGCTGAAGCTGATTTGACGCTCCGGGAACATCTCGTGCACGCGTTTACGCAGCTCAGCATGCGCCGCACCTTCCATCTTCAGCAACGTGTACTCAAACTGGCTCAAGGACGCCTGCGTTTGCGGCACTTTAAACACCGGATGGCCTTCACGGGCAACAAAAACGATGCGATCGCTGTACAGCACGTGATGGCTTAATGTACGCGTGTCGTGAACATTGCTGTCGATAATTAAGTCAGTCTGAAATTGGCTCAATTGCAACCCAACATCGGTAACGGGAATATTGCGTAACAGCAACTGCGGGAACTGCTCTTTAATCGTTTGATAAATGGCTGGCATGACCACCGCGCCAACGCTGGGAGATGTCCCAATCGTGATAGTGCGCTGCTTGTCGTAGCTGCCAGTGAGATCGAGTGCGCCGAGAATGGATTCCAGGCCCTGGCTGATGTATTCATGCAGATGAGTGGCATAGGCGGTTGGCGTGACGCCCTGACCTTTACGGATGAAAAGCGGATCCGGAAATATAGTACGTAGTTTCTGAATGGATTGGCTAATAGCAGAGGGAGTGAGATTCAGAATTTTCGCAGCGTTAACGATGCCTTTATGTACATATACGGCCTCAAAAATCGTCAATAAATTGAGGTCGATATTTCGCAGGGTCCTGAAGATTTGCGGTGTATCATTCTCTCTTTGCGGATTTATTCGGCTTTCCGGCTGGTCGTTATATTCCACACTTGTACTCCGTATTCATTCACAATATGAATGATAGTTGAAAATGTTTTTATTGTTATTATGCTTTTGAGAGGCAATTTTATCGCGGAGACAGGATTTATTTCACTATTATCAATGATTTATATCTTGAACTGCGGAGCCATCTCGCTTTTTCGTGGTGTGTTAACGTAAAATTTTGTATGCGTCGTAGTAACTTCTTCGACAAGCGGAGAAAAAATATAGAAAGTTGTGATTAATGTAAAGGAAAACGAGGTAAAAGGGGTGTGGACCCGACAAAATATCAGGTCCTGCTGGATAATATATTAAGCTGTAATATATTTATGCGGTGGATTGTTTAGCAGTGCTAAAAAATGTCGGACCATCACTGGCGCAATATTTCCCGTTTTTGCCTCTGCAACCCAATGCTGCATTTGCGTCATTTCCATCCCCGCATAGCCACAAGGGTTAATACGCAGGAAAGGGGATAAGTCCATTGCCACATTCAGCGCGAGGCCATGAAATGAGCAGCCTTTGCGAATGCGTAATCCCAGCGAGCAAATTTTCTTTTCCCCGACATAGACACCTGGCGCATCTGCGCGCGGGTGTGAATCAATCCCAAATTCGGCCAGCGTATTCACGACGGTTTGTTCCAGTAGCGTGACCAGTTCGCGCACGCCGAGTTTACGGCGCTTCAGGTTGAGCAGAACGTACATGACTTGCTGACCTGGCCCATGGTAGGTCACCTGGCCGCCGCGGTCGCTCTGAATGACCGGAATATCGCCCGGCACCAGCACGTGTTCCGCTTTACCTGCCTGCCCTTGTGTGAAGACAGGTTCGTGCTCAACCAGCCAGATCTCATCGGGGGTTGATTCATCACGCTTATTGGTAAAGTCATGCATTGCCAGAGAAACAGGCTCATAAGGTTGGACGCCAAGCTGACGAACCAGCAGGGTATTCAGACTCAAAACGGCAACTCCGCGTAACGGGAAAACATAAGCGAGGAGTATATCACAGAGCAGAAGCGGCGTAGCCCGGCGAGCGCCGGGCTACGGGGATCACAGCACCATACGTACGATTTCGATATTGCCTAACTCTTCGTACAGCGCTTCGACCTGCTCAATGTGAGTGGCGGTAATGGTGATGGAGACTGAATGGTAGTTGCCTTTGCTGCTTGGCTTTACCTGCGGGGAGTAATCACCTGGCGCGTGGCGCTGTACCACTTCCACCACCTGATCAACCAGCTCAGGCAACGCCTGCCCCATCACCTTGTAGGTAAATGAAGTAGGGAATTCAAGCAGTTCGTTAAGTTTGGTTTTCATGTCAGCTCCGGTGGTTTAAAAAGACGACTCCCGCGGCGTGCCACAGGAGTCGTTATCGTGATGCTTAGTATATGGGGATGGAAATCACACTTTCAAGTGCGTATTTTTTAACCAAACCAGTGGTGGAACATTAATTTAATGTAATCAATCATCTTGCTGAAGAAGTTGCCTTCAGGGATTTCCTGCAGGACGACCAGTGGGCGTTGTTCAATGGTTTTGCCATCGAGCTGGAAGTTGATGGTACCGACCACCTGGTTTTTCTGCAGCGGTGCGTGCAGCTCGGCATTGTTCAGGACGTAGCTCGCTTTCAGGTCTTTCATACGACCGCGTGGGATGGTCAGATAAACATCTTTATCCACGCCCAGCGAAGCACGGTCGGTATCACCGAACCAGGCTGGCTCAGAGGCAAACTCTTTACCGGATGTGATTGGGTTGGCGGTTTCAAAGAAGCGGAAGCCCCAGGTCAGCAGTTTTTTACTTTCGGTTTCGCGACCTTTGTAGGTGCGGCCGCCCATTACGGCGGACACCAGGCGCATCGGGCCTTCGGTCGCAGAGGCTACGAGGTTATAACCGGCTTTATCGGTATGGCCGGTTTTGATGCCGTCAACGTTCAGGCTGTTGTCCCACAGCAGACCGTTACGGTTCATCTGACGGATGCCGTTGAAGGTAAACTCTTTTTCTCTGTAGATGGTGTACTCGTTTGGCACATCGCGGATCAGCGCCTGACCAATCAGAGCCATATCACGAGCGGAGCTATACTGACCGTCAGCATCAAGACCGTGTACCGTCTGGAAATGGGTGTTTTGCAGACCCAGCGCGGTGACGTAGCTGTTCATCAGACCCACGAACGCATCCTGGCTGCCAGCAACATAGTCGGCCATCGCCACGCAGGCGTCGTTACCGGATTGCAGGTTGATACCACGAATCAGCTGAGAAACGGGAACCTGCATGCCAGGTTTCAGGAACATCAGGGATGAACCTTTGAATACCGGGTTGCCGGTAGCCCAGGCGTCGGTGCCGACGGTGACGAGATCCGACTCTTTGAACTTACCTGCTTTCATCGCCTGGCCGATGACATAGCTGGTCATCATTTTGGTCAGGCTGGCCGGGTCACGGCGGGAGTCAGCGTTCTGCTCAGCCAGGACTTTACCTGAGTTGTAGTCGATCAGAATGTAGGATTCCGCGTCAATCTGCGGAACGCCCGGGATCATGGTTTTGATGTTCAGGTCATCAGCGTGGGCGGCGGTGGTCAGTGCCGCGACGGACAGCGCCGTGATAAGTAAACGAGCAGAAAAAGAGGTCTTCATGGTCAGAACAACGACATCCGTGATGGAGTGAAAAAAGTGCCTAACTATAGCATCTGCTATAAGGTCAGACATCCTGCATTGCGCGCGACTTTGTTAATGATTTTTACATACTCAGTGCGCCAGGATGCTTATCTGCCTTTAGTTGGCGTGTGTAATAAATGACTGCAGCTGCGCTTCGCTTTGCAAACGTTGTTGCAGAGAACTGGCATCCGCTTTGCTGTTAAACGGCCCTAACTGGATACGCCAGACCGCGCCGCTTTGCGTCACCCGGCCAGGTACAGAGAATTGCTGGCTGAGGCGCTGTTGATACTGTTGAGCACGAGCCTGATCGCTCACTGCACCCACCTGAACCACATAACTGCCGCTGGCGGCTGTTGAAGCGGCTGCAACAGGCACTGCGGTTGAAGCAACAGAACCCGGCGCAGTCACTGGCGCGTTTTGCGTGGCAGCAGGTTGCGCGGTTGGTTGAGGTGCCGGTTCGCTTCCTTCCAGTACACCGCTGTTCAGCGTTGTCGGTGCGCCAAGGAAGCCGCTGCTGTTCACCGGTGCGCCGGTGGCATCTTCCGGCTTCAGCGTATCGTTACTGATTGCGCGAACATCGCCCTGACCTGACTGTGGCTCTGGAGCAGAAGAAACGCTGCCCATGCCGCCGCTCAGATCCGGACGAGAGGGAAGGGCATAAGTCTGCTTCGCGATGGTGGTACAAGCCGTACCCGGCCCGGACATTGTGCCGTCCTGCGCTACAATAATCGGGTCAATACGTACTTTGGTGTTGTTGGACGTATTCAGACGATCGGCTGCGGCGCGGGAAAGTGAAATCACGCGATCGTTGCCGTAAGGGCCGCGATCGTTAATACGCACAATCAGCATGCGGCCGTTCGCGAGGTTGGTAATACGTGCGTAGCCTGGCACAGGCAGCGTCGGGTGAGCGGCGGTGAGTTGCATGGGATCGAAAGGCTCACCAGACGCCGTCAGGTTGCTGCCTGGTTCGGCATCATAAATGGCGGCAAGGCCCGCCTGACTAAAGTTCGACGGATCCTGGACGATTTTGTAATTCTTGCCGTCGCGCTGATAGTCCTGATTGACTGAAGGATTCTGAGGCTCGTAGCGAGGCTCGGCGCCGCTGATTTCGACCACCGGGCCATTACAGACCGCCGGCTTCGGTGCGCTGACAGTTTGCTGTGGCACGCCATCATCACTCGAACACGCCGCCAGTAAGCCTGCTGCGATACAGATACCAAGCCATTGTTTACGCATCATTGCGCACCTCTTATACGCTTTTCGACAACATTTTTCTGTGGGTATGTATCGACATCACGATACCAAACCCGGCCATCAGTACGATGAGAGCGGAGCCCCCATAGCTCACCAGCGGGAGCGGAACGCCTACCACCGGCAAAATTCCACTTACCATACCAATATTTACGAAGACATAAACGAATAAAATCAACATTAAACCGCCGGCCATCACGCGGCCAAAGGTGGTTTGTGCCTGAGCGGCTATCCACAATCCGCGCATGATGAGTAAAACGTACAGCGCGAGCAGAACCAGGAAGCCTATCAACCCCAATTCTTCGGCAAGAACGGCAAAGATAAAGTCAGTATGGCGCTCGGGTAAGAATTCGAGCTGCGACTGAGTGCCGTGCAGCCAGCCTTTGCCGCGCAAGCCGCCGGAACCAATGGCAATTTTCGACTGAATAATGTGGTAGCCCGCGCCCAGCGGATCGGTTTCCGGATCGAGCAACATCATCACGCGCTGGCGCTGATAATCGTGCATCAGGAAGAACCAGAGTATCGGAATAAAGGCCGCCACCAGCACAACAGCAACGCCGATCAGACGCCAGCTAAGCCCGGAAAGGAACAGCACAAACAGGCCGGAAAGGGCAATAAGAATCGAGGTGCCCAGGTCTGGCTGTGCCGCCACTAACAGCGTTGGCAGGAAAATCAGCACCAGGGCAATCGCGGTGTTTTTAAGCGTAGGCGGGCAAACATCGCGGTTGATGAAGCGCGCCACCATTAACGGTACGGCAATCTTGGCAATCTCAGAAGGCTGGAAGCGCACTACGCCCAGGTCAAGCCAGCGCTGTGCGCCTTTAGAGATGGCACCGAAAGCATCCACCGCGACCAACAGCACAATACAGAAGATATAGAGCCAGGGCGCCCAGCCTTCGTATACGCGAGGCGGGATCTGCGCCATGACGACCATAATAACCACGCCCATCGCAATCTGGCCGATTTTGCGTTCCATCATGCCGATGTCCTGGCCGCTGGCGCTCCAGATGACCAGCGCACTGTAGGTCAGCAGCGCCAGCAGAATGAGCAGCATGGTGGGGTCAAGATGGATCTTTTCCCACAACGACTTTTTGTTCGGGTTATCCGTCATGTTTATTGGTCCTCCGCGGCTGCGGCTACCGGATTTTCTGCCGGCAGGACGGTGTTGTTATCACCGAGCATAATATGGTCAAGGATCTGGCGCATGGTCGTGCCGACCGCTGGGCCAGCACCGCCGTTTTCCAGAATGATGGCGACCGCCACTTTCGGGCTACCGTAAGGGGCAAAGGCCGTCATCAGTTTATGGTCACGTAAACGTTCGGCAATGCGATGCGCGTTATAGGTTTCGTTGGCTTTCAGGCCAAAGACCTGTGCGGTACCTGATTTTGCTGCAATCTTGTAAGGCGCGCCTGCGAAGTATTTATGTGCCGTGCCGTTTGGACGGTTGGCTACACCGTACATCCCGTCTTTGGCAATCTCCCAGAAGCCGGAGTGAATATTACCCACGGGCGCTTCATGCGGTTGTTCCCACGGCACTTGCTTGCCTTCCTCGGTAGTACTCATTAACAGATGAGGCACTTTCACCACACCATCGTTAATCAGGATCATCAGCGCTTTGCTCATCTGAATCGGCGTGGCTGTCCAGTAACCCTGGCCGATCCCGACGGGAATGGTATCGCCCTGATACCATGGCTTTTTAAAGCGTTTGAGCTTCCATTCACGGGTTGGCATGTTCCCGGAACGCTCTTCAGAAAGGTCGATGCCGGTGTAATGACCGTAGCCAAACTTGCCCATCCATTCGGAAAGCCTGTCGATCCCCATGTCGTAGGCGACTTGATAGAAGAAGGTATCGGCGGACTCCTCAAGCGCTTTGGTGACGTTCAGGTGGCCGTGGCCCCATTTTTTCCAGTCGCGATAGCGCTTGTCGGAACCCGGTAACTGCCACCAGCCTGGGTCAAACAGCCCGGTATTTTTGGTTATCACGCCTGCGCTCAACGCAGAGACAGAAACATAAGGTTTAACTGTGGATGCTGGCGGGTAAACACCTTGTGTGGCGCGGTTCACCAGCGGCGTGTTCGGATCGTTCAACAGCGAGGAGTAATCCTTGCTGGAGATGCCATCCACAAACAGGTTTGGATCGTAGCTTGGCATCGACACCAGCGCCAGAATGCCGCCGGAACGCGGGTCGGTGACCACCACGGCGGCACGACTGCCGGCCAGTAGCGTTTCAATGTACTGCTGAAGTTTCAGGTCGAGCGTCAGGTAGATATCGTGCCCGGCCTGTGGGGGCACTTCCTTCAACTGGCGGATCACGCGACCACGGTTGTTGACTTCAACCTCTTCGTAACCGGTTTGACCGTGAAGCACATCTTCGTAGTAGCGCTCGATGCCGAGCTTACCGATATCGTGCGTTGCGGCATAGTTTGCCAGCTTGCCTTCTTTATCGAGGCGGTCCACGTCTTTGTCGTTAATTTTCGACACGTAGCCAATGACGTGCGTCAATGCGGAACCATAAGGATAGTAGCGGCGTTTATAGCCTTTCACTTCCACGCCCGGGAAACGGTACTGGTTGACCGCAAACCGTGCGACCTGAACTTCCGTCAGGTTAACCTTGACCGGAATGGAGGTGAAGCGATGCGAGCGGGCACGCTCTTTTTTGAAATTGACGATGTCATCATCGGTGAGGTCGACGACGCTGCGCAGATCGTTAAGCGTCTGCTGGAGGTTGTCCACCTTTTCAGGCATCAGTTCAAGCTGGTAAATCGTGCGGTTCAACGCCAGCGGTGTGCCGTTACGGTCATAGATGATACCGCGACTGGGCGGAATAGGGACCAGCTTAATGCGGTTTTCGTTAGAGCGGGTTTGATAGTCAGTAAAACGAACGATTTGCAGACTATAGAGATTAACAACCAGCACGCCACTGAGGATTAAAATCCCCGTAAAGGCGACTACTGCCCGGCGCACGAAGAGCGCAGACTCAGCCGTATAGTCGCGAAAAGAATTCTGTAATTTCATCCGCTGCTTAATCTACTCTGGTCATCATTACTCGCGGTGGTAAGGGTGATTGGTGGTGATGCTCCACGCCCGATAAAGGCTCTCTGCCACCAGCACTCGCACCAGCGGGTGAGGAAGGGTCAGCGCGGAGAGGGACCAACTTTGTTCTGCGCTGTCTTTACAGGCAGGGGACAACCCCTCCGGGCCACCGATAAGCAGGCTGACATCACGGCCATCCTGCTTCCAGCGCTCAAGCTCAACGGCAAGCTGCGGCGTATCCCAGGGTTTACCCGGAATATCCAGCGTGACAATGCGATTTTTGCCTGCCGCAGCCAGCATCAATTCGCCTTCTTTATCCAGAATCCGCTTAATATCCGCATTCTTACCCCGTTTGCCGGCAGGAATTTCTACCAGCTCAAACGGCATATCTTTGGGGAAGCGGCGCAGGTATTCCGTGAAACCGGTTTGTACCCAGTCAGGCATTTTGGTTCCGACGGCAATGAGCTGCAGCTTCACGCATTAACCCCAGAGTTTTTCCAGTTCATACAGGCGACGGCTCTCTTCCTGCATCACGTGAACAATCACATCACCTAAATCGACGACAACCCAATCGGCCACGTTTTCACCTTCAACGCCCAGTGGCAGCATACCCGCAGCGCGAGATTCCTGAACAACGTGGTCAGCGATGGACATCACATGACGAGTGGAAGTACCGGTGCAGATAATCATACAGTCGGTGATACTGGATTTACCGTGAACATCGATAGCCACGATGTCCTGGCCTTTAAGATCGTCGATTTTGTCGATAACAAAATCCTGGAGTGCTTTACCCTGCAAGTTTTCCCCCTGGTCAGGTGTAGATTAACAATATGAACAGCCCGTCAGTATACCTGAATCCAGGACGAAGTCGGGACTAATGTCTCCGGCCGGATGGCACCGGCGGGCTATCATCCCATCCAATGACCCCGATTGCATCGCCATTTTTGTAAAACAATTTCTGTAAATCAGTATGGTGGGACAAGTCTGGCTGCGGAGAATAGCAGCCTTGCCGGGGGTGTCAATGGTCTGCAGGGAGGTGAAGGATGAAAAGAGATTATTCGCGGGATTTACGTTCAGTCAGCTTCAGAAATTGCCTGATAAAGGCCATGTTGATGGATATACGCCAAAACCGCTTCGGGCAGCATTTCTGCACACGATTCCCCTTTTTGCAGGCGTTCACGAATTAGCGTCGCGGAGATATCAAACCATGGCGTTTCTGCCAGGTAAATCTTGCCCGCCGGAGAGTTATGTAAATCATCGGCACGATGCGTCAGATGGGCATCCAGCCAGTGCTGATGCTGCTCTTCTTTCATCGCCATCGGGTAACCTGGACGGCGGCAGACCAGCAAATGCGCATGACCCAAAATACTTTGATAGTCGTGCCAGGTCGGAAAATTGATTAAAGAATCCTGGCCGATAATGAACGCCAACGGCTGATTAGGCCCAGCTTCCTGTCGCCAGGCTTTCAGCGTTTCAGACGTGTAAGAGGGCGTGTCGCGCTTGAGTTCACGCTCATCCAGTTCAAACAGCGGCTTATCCGCAATCGCCAGCTGCAGCATTTCTTTGCGCTGGGCACTGGTCGCTTCTGGCTGGGGGCGATGCGGCGGCACGTTGTTCGGCATGATCACCACTTTTGCCAAACCAATCAGGTTGGCGAGGATCTCAACCGGTTTGAGGTGACCGTAATGCACCGGATCAAAAGTGCCGCCATAAATGGCTTTTAACGCAGTCATATCAACCTTCGAAAAAGACGTCAGGCAGGTTTTTGTGGCACAGCAACAGCGACAGGCCTTCGAGCTCGGCCCACACAGATTGTCCGTAATCCTGCTTGAGGGTCAGTTCTGTGCGAGTCAACAGTGATACGGCGTGGCGAAGTTGCTCAGCACTCAGACGATTCAGCGCTTCAGTAAACAGCGGGCGGCGGTTCTGCCAGACGCGATGCTTGTCGAACAGTGTTCTCAGTGGCGTGGACACCGACTGACGTTTCATATTGACCAGCAGCAGCAACTCGCGTTGTAACGTGCGAAGCAGGATAACCGGCTCGCTCCCTTCCTGGCGAAGCTGTTGGAGAATGTGCAGAGCGCGTTTGCTTTTGCCTGCCAGCAACGCATCCAGCCAGTGGAAAGGCGTGAAGTGTGCCGCATCATTTACGGCCTGTTCGACGCGCGGCAGCGTCAGTTTTCCGTCAGGCCACAGCAGAGAAAGGCGTTCCAGTGCCTGGGCGAGAGCCAACAAGTTGCCTTCGTAGCAGTAGCAGAGCAACTGGCTTGCCGCTTCGTCGAACTGCAAGTTGTGTTGCTTCGCGCGAGCCGCCAACCAGCGTGGCAACTGAGCTTGCTCTGGGGTCTGGCAGGAAACCTGCACGGCTCTTTCTGAAAGCGCGCTGCACCATGCGGCGTTTTCCTGTGCTTTAGTCAGCTTGTTTCCGCGAACAATCAGCAGGAGATCGTCGTGCAGCATGCTCGTCAATCCGGCCAGTTGTTCATTGATGGCGGCGTTTGGGCCGTTTTCAGGCAGCAGTAGCATCAGCGTTTGGCGGCTGGCAAACAGGCTTCTTTCCTGGCTGAGCGCGAACAGGGCATTCCAGTCGGTGCTGGCGTCAATCGAGACGGTGTGGTGTTCATCAAAACCTTGAGCCATCGCAGCGGTGCGAATGGCGTCCTGGCTTTCCTGCAGCAGAAGAGGGTCGTTACCGAGGAGTAAATACGCCGCGCGCAGCCCTTCAGAGAGCTGCGCGCGGAGTTGTTCTGGGTACAGCCGAATCATCAGTTACCCAGAGTAGTAGAGGTGCGAGTCGTTGCCGGTGCAGCGGGGGTGTCCGCTGCGGGCTGCTCTTCCTCTTTGGTGGCTTCAGCATCCGCCACTTTCACGCTTGGCAGCTTGCGAATCAGCTGCTGAGCGGCTTTGTCGTACATTTCCTGAATGATGATGTCCTGCTCGGAATCTTTCGCCAGCGCCTTCTGCGGGTTATCGAAGAAGGAACGATAAACCTTGGTGCTGATTGGATAGATGTCGTGACCTGGAATCAAAATACTGGCCGTCACGGTCATCACCATCTGGTATTCCGCTGTTCTGCCATCCTGGAATACCGACGCGGTGTCTTTACCGATGCTCGCACCGCCCAGACGCAGGGACGGAATGTCCTGGCGAATGGAACTGCCATCCACAATCTCGATCCCATTAAGGCGCATCTGGTTACGAACAGAACGACTCAGTGGGCCATTCGGATCGCTTGAGATGAAAATCATCTGTTTCATGTTGGCAGGAACCTGCGTGGAGCTCTGCAGGTGCCAGCCACAACCTGCGGTGACAAGCACCGCAAGGGATACCAATAACGTTGTCAGAAATCGCACGCTTCCTCCCGCGCTTAGCCAACGACCAGGTTGAGCAGTTTACCCGGTACGTAAATTACTTTACGCACGGTAACGCCTTCCAGATATTTCGCAACCAAATGTTCCTGGCCTGCGCGTTCACGAACTTGCTCTTCGGTCGCATCCACCGGCACAGTGACTTTGCCGCGAACTTTGCCGTTAACCTGTACGACGACCAGCGTGGTGTTTTCAACCATCGCTTTTTCGTCTGCAACCGGCCATGGTGCGTTATCCACATCACCTTCACCGCCCAGTGTCTGCCACAGGGTGAAGCTTACATGTGGTGTGAACGGGTTCAGCATACGAACCACAGCCAGCAGTGCTTCCTGCATCAGCGCGCGATCTTGCTCGCCTTCAGTCGGGGCTTTCGCCAGCTTGTTCATCAGTTCCATCACAGCCGCAATCGCGGTGTTGAAGGTTTGACGACGGCCAACATCATCGGTCACTTTGGCGATGGTTTTATGCACGTCGCGACGCAGAGCCTGCTGATCTTCGCTCAGCGCATCAACATTCAGTGCCGCAACCGGGCCTTTAGAGGTGTGCTCATAAACCAGCTTCCAGACGCGCTTCAGGAAGCGGTTCGCGCCTTCAACGCCGGATTCCTGCCATTCCAGCGTCATATCGGCTGGAGAGGCAAACATCATGAACAGACGCACGGTGTCTGCGCCGTAACGCTCAACCATTTCCTGCGGGTCGATGCCGTTGTTTTTCGACTTCGACATTTTGCTCATGCCGGTGTACACCAGCTCATGGCCCGCTTCGTCTTTCGCTTTCACGATACGGCCTTTTTCGTCGCGCTCAACAATGGCATCTTTCGGAGACACCCAGTTGCGCTCGCCGTTTTCACCGACGTAATAGAATGCGTCTGCCAGCACCATGCCCTGACACAGCAGCTGTTTGGCTGGCTCGTCAGAGTTCACCATGCCTGCATCGCGCATCAGTTTGTGGAAGAAGCGGAAATACAGCAGGTGCATGATGGCGTGTTCGATACCACCGATGTAGATATCGACGGGCAGCCAGTAGTTGGCAGCATCTGAATCCAGCATGCCTTCCTGATAGTCCGGGCAGGTGTAACGCGCGTAGTACCAGGAAGACTCCATAAAGGTGTCAAAGGTATCCGTTTCGCGCAGTGCAGGCTGACCGTTTACGGTGGTTTTTGCCCACTCAGGATCGGCTTTAATTGGGCTGGTGATCCCGTCCATGACCACGTCTTCCGGCAGAATAACCGGCAGCTGATCTTCAGGGGTTGGCATCACGGTACCGTCTTCCAGCGTCACCATTGGAATGGGAGCGCCCCAGTAACGCTGACGGGAAACGCCCCAGTCGCGCAGACGGAAGTTAACTTTACGCTCACCAACGCCCAGCGCTGCAAGCTTATCGGCGATGGCGTTGAAGCCTGCTTCGAAGCTCAGGCCGCTGAATTCGCCGGAGTTGAACAGAGTGCCTTTTTCGGTCAGCGCTTGTTCGGAGAGGTCTGGCTCTGAACCGTCGGCCGCCAGAATAACAGGCTTAATGTTCAGACCGTATTTGCTGGCAAACTCGTAGTCGCGCTGATCGTGACCAGGTACGGCCATGACTGCGCCGGTGCCGTATTCCATCAGCACGAAGTTCGCCGCCCATACCGGAATCGCTTCGCCGGTCAGCGGGTGAATGGCTTTAAAGCCAGTATCGACGCCTTTCTTCTCCATGGTTGCCATGTCAGCTTCGGCAACTTTGGTGTTACGGCATTCGTCGATGAAGGCTGCCAGCTCTGGGTTGTTCGCCGCAGCCTGCTGTGCCAGCGGGTGACCTGCTGCAACGGCCAGATACGTCGCACCCATAAAGGTGTCTGGACGGGTGGTGTAGACCGTCAGTTTGTCTGCGTAATCGGTGACATCAAAGGAGATTTCCACCCCTTCGGAACGGCCAATCCAGTTACGCTGCATGGTCTTAACGGTGTCTGGCCACTGATCCATTTTATCCAGATCGTTGAGCAGTTCATCCGCGTACGCAGTGATTTTGATAAACCACTGTGGGATCTCTTTACGCTCAACTTTGGTGTCGCAGCGCCAGCAGCAGCCGTCGATAACCTGTTCGTTGGCCAGAACGGTCTGATCGTTCGGGCACCAGTTAACGGCGGAGGTTTTCTTGTACACGAGGCCTTTTTTATACAGCTCGGTAAAGAACTTCTGCTCCCAACGGTAGTATTCCGGGGTACAGGTCGCCAGCTCACGGCTCCAGTCATAGCCAAAGCCCAGCATTTTCAGCTGGTTTTTCATGTAGGCGATGTTGTCGTAGGTCCACGGTGCAGGTGCTGTGTTGTTTTTCACCGCCGCGCCTTCTGCCGGGAGGCCGAACGCATCCCAGCCAATAGGCTGCAGCACGTTTTTACCCAGCATGCGCTGGTAACGGGCAATCACATCACCAATGGTGTAGTTACGCACGTGGCCCATGTGTAGTCGGCCAGAAGGATAGGGGAGCATCGACAGGCAATAGTATTTCTCTTTGCTGTTGTCTTCAGTCACTTCAAATGTGCGCTTCTCGTCCCAGTGTTGCTGGACTTTCGATTCTATCTCTTCCGGGCGGTATTGCTCTTGCATGGCAGCCAGTGGTCCTGTTTTCAATACAGCTACAAACGTAGCCAATGGATGTGGTCATTCAGATCCGCATAGCATAGCCCAAACGCGCACGTCAAAACAGCCTTTCACACACTCCAGGCTGGCGTTTATTTACCGGGTCTGTGGCTGAACTGACAAAGCGTGTGGGAAATAAGGTCTACTATTAGAAGACGTTAACCGCCCGGGAGATGAAACAATGAACAAGGTTGCTCAGTATTATCGTGAACTGGTGACGACACTGACGGAACGCCTGCGCAATGGCGAGCGCGATATTGATGCGCTGGTTGAACAAGCGCGCGCGAGTGTTAGCCAGTCCGGGGAGTTGACCCGGACAGAAATCGAAGAGTTGACCCGGGCCGTGCGTCGCGATCTGGAAGAGTTTGCCATCAGCTACAACGAAAGCCAGGACGAGCTGAAAGACAGCGTGTTTTTACGGGTCATTAAAGAGAGCATCTGGCAGGAACTGGCGGATATCACCGACAAAACACAGCTGGAATGGCGCGAGGTTTTCCAGGATTTAAACCATCACGGCGTCTATCACAGCGGTGAAGTGGTTGGGCTGGGTAATCTGGTTTGTGAGAAGTGCCATTTCCATCTGCCCGTCTATTCGCCGGATGTACTGCCGCTCTGCCCGAAATGCGGTCACGACCAGTTTCAGCGTAAGGCTTTTGAGCCTTAATCATCAACGCTGTGCGGAAACAATGCGGCAGGCATAATCCTTTATGCCTGCCGCTTTTTGGCACTAAATCTTCATTCTTTCCCTCTGATCTTGACCTGTTCTGGACTCCGTTTTTTTTTGCTCGTTAATTGTTACGGGTATATTCTTTAGGCTCTTATTTATTATTAATCAGTCTCGTTTTACTCATTAATATATTTACTGTGATTATATTCAACGGATGACATATGGACGCAGAGTCACAGCTTCTCCTGTTTGCCCTTTCCACACCGATGGAAATATTAAACCAGGATTGTTCGCCTTCTCACTCATCGCCGAGGATGTATTTGGATATTCCGTTTTTTGATGTCTCAGAATCCTGGGGGATTAATACTCGCGATGAATTAATTCAGATGATTTATCGTATGACGGATAACGGGCATGCCTGCGATCTTGATGCATTTTATTCACTCTGGTTCCGCTTATCTCCCGGTGAATGGCAACGGTATACCAGTGAACTCAACAATGAAGGTCGTGCGTACGCTCAGTTTGTTGCTGAAACAGCCGCTATCTGTGGTGAAGCGGGAATTAAAGCCTGGGATTATGTCCGGATGGGTTTTTTGTGTCGAATAGGCGTGCTCAATAAGTGGCTGACAGAAGAAGAAAGCCTGTGGCTACAGTCAAGGCTGTACGTCAGGGCTATCCATTTTTATCACAGTTGGATGCACTATTTTGCTGCTTATTCACTCGGTCGCTTGTACTGGCAATGCCCTGGCGATCCTTATGGTCAGCTTACAGAAGCCTTAACCCGGAAGAAGTATGACCAGGCCAGTGATCGCATGTTTAACGAACTTATCGCGGGTATAGAGGGGTTCTATATTGAACTCCCCTGGAAAGCGTTGAAAGCGTACCCGGCCTGTCCACAGACACTCAGGGGTGTCAGCGACTTATGAAAACATGTTGGGAAATCCTCGGCATAGAGGCGTCAACGGAGGTCGTGATTATTCGCCAGGCCTATCTGGCGCTGTTACCCTCCTTTCACCCGGAGACCGATCCACAAGGATTTAAACAGTTGCGTCGGGCTTATGAAGACGCCATTCGCTGTGCCGAATCATCCGTTAACGACGTGCTCCCCGAGCCTGGTAGCCAAAGGGATGAACATGCGCTGATGACGATCTTTCGTACCTTACTGGGTAATGAACGTGAGCGTTTTCTGCCTCAGGCCTGGCAGAGATTTATCCATCAACTTAATGATTGTTCCATGGGTGAAGTCGACGATCTTCGCTGGAAACTCTGTGCGGAGGCGATGGGCGCGACATTTATCTCATTTCGCTGCCTGAGGTTGTTAGCAGAGCGATTACAATGGTGGCAGCAGGATGCTGACGAATCGTTAGATGAGGACGACGTTGACGCTTTCCTTCGGACCATAAAACGTGGTGATCTGTTTGATTTTTCAACTTTATCTCACCTGCCAGCCGCGCTGCAAAATCAGACAATTGAGTACTTTGTTACCCTTGATCGTCTGTGGCGTACCCAATTGAGCAGGGCTCTGGATTATCTGGAAATGCATACCGTCATGTTTATCCCGGATGACGAGCAATTGCAGTATCAATTGCTGCGCTGGTACACCTCGCTGGGATGGGATATGCCGGAACTGCTAGCCTATGCCAGAGCATGGCATAACGATCAAGCCGGGAATGCAGATGCTGCTTTTTACGAGTACTCCCAGCGTGTGAATGCGGACGAAGGGGAAAGTCTGCTGCCGGAACTCTGCCAATACTGGCAACAGTCACCTTCTACCCAAGCCGATAATTTGTTGCTGAAGTGGTGTCGCCAGCATCGACCTGATGTTTTCCCGTTAGTGACGGTTATTATTGAAGCTCGTGAAATGGTGGATGAAGACGGTAATCCATTGATCTACGTTACCGGAGAAAATGCACGAACCCGTTTACAGTGGGCGCAAATCTTGCACAGTGGGTTGTTGTCCTCTACCGCCGGCCGTTTTGTTGAGCAGCTGTTGTCTAAAAGGCGGGTCGAAAGCACCGGCAAACTGGAAGAATTTGACCTTCTTTGGGTGATGTATTGTGTGACTGAGCAGTTAGTTTGTGCGAAACGTCCGGATGAAGCCTATGTCTTATCAATGCTTCATCGGCTGGATTCTGGCGACTGCGATCCGCTGGAGGCGCTGATTGTTCGCGGTCTTCTGCAACGGGCCGCTGCAGAAGGGACCGTTGTTCGGGTAAGTACGGTGAATGAATCGACTCATGAAGACTCAGCGACGGGGTGTCTTCCTGTGCTGAAAATGCTGGGTTTTATGCTGCTTGTCCTGTTGGCGCTGAGCAGAATAGTTCATTTCCTGCATTAACCGTTAGACGGTATCCAGGTCGGGTTTGCCGAGTTCCCGGTTTATGCGTCGGCGCACCGAATCAATGTGTGCGATATCATTAGACAGCAAAGCCGCATCAAAATCGGTAATGATGCGGCTAAGCCTTTCGCGCTCGCTGCCCAGAGCGCGTGTCCATTGCTCCTCAAGCTGTGCTTTGAGCGTGCGGTTTACCAGCATATCCCGAGGATAGATTTTCAGCGCCGCGAGCCGACTGCGACTTGCGTCTATCTGCTGTTGGCTAAGCGTGACAGGGCTGTGCGAAATGATCCTGGATTCCGTCTTTCCTCCTTCCAGCACAACATCGACCTCCAGCAGGCCGTTAATGTCATAGCTAAAACGAATATCCAGTGCCTGAATTTTTCCCGTTTGCGTCAATTCGACATCAAATGAGTCGATCAGAATATTGTTTTTAACTTTGTGGTTTTCACCCTGGTAGATATTGATCGCAATAAAATGTTGCTCCGGGTGCATCGTAAAGTAGGTCATAACTCTTGAGACCGGGACAGTCGTATTCCGCTCAATGACAGGAGAGAAAATACCCGGAATCTCGTTCTGATTGGTTTCAACCCCCAGAGAGTAGGGACAGATATCGGTGAGGATCACTTCTTCAATGTCATCATGTCGCAGGCGACAAGCGGCCAGGGCAGCAGCTCCAAGGGCAACAATGGTGCTGGGATCGTAGCTTTGGTAAGGTAATCTCTTAAATAACCTGACGGCGATACGCTGCACCAGCGGCATTTGTGATGCTCCGCCGACCAAAACCAGGTTGTCAATTTGTTCTGGTTTGAGACGTGCATCTCTCAGAGCCTGCTCAATGGGGACGCGCAGGCGATTAAGCAGAGGTAGCCACAGGACTTCCAGTTCATCTTCATAAAAGTCGCAGGTCAGGGTTTGCTGCTGATGTTGCCACTCCACGTGCAGCGGCATCTGACCACTGCATTTAGCGGCTTCGACTTGAGTGTAAAGCGCGGCCAGTTCGTTGTCTGATAGCGAGGATTTCGTCCGATTGCTGCGTTTTATTATCTCATCGAGCAATAGATGGGTGAAGTCTTCTCCGCCGAGATAGTTATCGCCAGCGGAGGCATGTACCTCTATCACCGGAGCCGCATACTCGAGCACGGTGATGTCAAAGGTACCTCCGCCCAGATCAAATACCAGAGAACGGCTGTCACGTTGATGATGTAAGCCGTAGGCCATCGCGGCCGCCGTAGGTTCATTAATCAAACGAACGGCATTCAACCCTGCCAGATCGGCAGCAAGGTGGGTATGTTTCCGCTGTTCATCGCTGAAGTAGGCGGGAACCGAAATGACAACATCCTGAATTGGCTGCTGCAACCACTCTTCGGCATCTTCCTTGAGAGCGCGCAAAACCAGTGAAGATAATTCGGGGGCGTTGAATGACTCGCTGCCTGGCTGCCATGTCGTTTGACTTCCCATAGAGCGCTTAAATAAGGAAGCCGTTCGGTCAGGATGAGATGTTCTGCGTGCCAGAGCCGGTTTCCCAACGAGGATAGCATTATTGTCATCGATACTAATAACGGAGGGTGTTAAATATTCACCGAATTTATTTGGTATTAACTGCGCGCGCCCTTCTTTCCAGACGGCGATAAGACTATTTGTGGTTCCCAGATCAATACCAATAGCGAGTGGCACATTATCCATTATATGAATACATTAGTCAGTAAAAGGAAATTAAGATTAAAACGAAAGATTATTGCTGTGCTGATCTTAATCAACTTCCAGCGCTGATCCTGGAGTCTTAATCTGGATAGGCGGTTAATAAAAACGCGCACCGGAGTGCGCGCCAGATTGCTGACAAAGAAGGAAAATGCGTGGTTTTTCCTTCTTTGTGGTGAGCAGTCGAAAATCAATGAATTGATTTTCCTTATTTTTTGTTCTGCCTCCCATGACAAAACGATATTCGTTAGAGGTTTGTCATCAGTCTCACGCGCACCGGAGTGCGCGCATCGTTGTCATCAATGCAAAATTTTTGCCAGGAAGTCTTTTGCACGGTCCGATTGCGGATTGTTGAAGAAATCATCCTTGTCGGAGTCTTCGACAATCTTGCCCTCATCCATAAAGATAACGCGGTTCGCCACTTTACGGGCAAAGCCCATTTCGTGCGTCACCACCATCATCGTCATCCCTTCGTGCGCCAGTTCCACCATGACGTCCAGCACCTCGTTGATCATCTCTGGATCAAGCGCGGAAGTGGGTTCGTCAAACAGCATCGCCACCGGGTCCATACACAACGCACGGGCAATCGCCACACGTTGTTGCTGGCCACCGGAGAGCTGAGCAGGGAATTTATCGGCATGCGTGGAAAGCCCTACACGCTCAAGCAGTTTCAGTCCTTTGGTGCGTGCAGCCGTTTTATCGCGCTTAAGAACTTTAACTTGTGCCAGCGTCAGGTTCTCGATAATTGACAGGTGTGGGAACAGTTCGAAATGCTGGAACACCATACCCACGTGAGAACGCAATTTGGCCAGGTCGGTTTTCTTGTCGTTGACCTGAGTGCCGTTGACCAGAATTTCGCCCTGCTGCACGGGTTCCAGGCCATTCACGGTTTTGATCAGCGTAGATTTGCCGGACCCTGAAGGGCCACAAACCACCACCACTTCGCCTTTTTTCACTTCCGTGGAGCAGTCGGTCAGCACCTGAAAGTGACCATACCATTTCGAAACATTTTTCAGGGAAATCATTACACGGTCCTTTTCTTCAAATAGCTGACCAACAGCGAGGCGCTCAAACTGATAACAAAATAGACGGCCCCGGCAAACAGGATCATCTCAACCTGGGTTCCGTCACGCTCGCCAATGGTGGAGGCGGTACGGAAGAAGTCGGCAAGGCTTAGCACGTAGACGAGCGAGGTATCCTGGAACAGGACAATGCCCTGCGTCAGCAGCAACGGCACCATCGCGCGGAAGGCCTGCGGCAGAATAATCAGCTTCATTGACTGCCATTGGGTCATCCCCAGCGCCAACGCAGCGTTACCCTGACCGCGAGACACACTCTGAATACCGGCACGGATGATCTCGGAATAGTAAGCCGCTTCAAACATGGAAAAAGCCACCATCGCCGATACCAGACGAATGTCAGTCTTCGGTGACAGCCCCAGCACGTTTTGCAGGAAGCCAGGCACAATCAAATAGAACCACAGCAGCACCATCACCAGCGGAATCGAACGGAACACGTTCACATAAGCTGTTGCAAACCAGGCCACCGGTTTGAAGGTGGAGAGACGCATTACCGCAAGGATTGTGCCCCAGACGATACCGATAACCACGGCCGTCACGGTGATTTTCAGCGTAATGACCAAACCCGCCAGCAGGTAAGGCATGGAAGGGACGATTGAACTCCAGTCAAAATCGTACATTATTTGCCTCCCATCGTGCCCGGCAGGCGGATTTTGCGTTCAACAATATTCATCACCAGCATGATCACCGCGTTAATAAACACATAGGCGAGAGTGATGGCCGTGAAGGATTCCCAGGCATGCGCCGAGTAGTCCAGCAATTTCCCGGCTTGTGCGGCCATATCGACCAGACCAATGGTTGAGGCGATGGCCGAGTTTTTCACCAGGTTCATCATCTCAGAGGTCATCGGTGGCACGATCACGCGATAGGCATTAGGCAGCAGCACGTAACGGTAGGTTTGCGGGAGCGTTAAGCCCATCGCTAAGCCTGCATTTTTTTGTCCACGTGGCAGAGACTGGATTGCGGCACGCACCTGCTCACATACACGCGCAGCGGTGAACAGCCCCAGGCAGAGCATGGAGGAGACGAAGAACTGAATGTTAGGGTCAAGCTCAGATTTAAACCACATACCGATGTTTTCCGGCAGCAGTTCCGGAATGACCAGATACCAGGTAAAAAACTGAACGATTAACGGAACGTTACGGAACAGTTCCACATACAACGTGCCGATTCCGGAAAGGAAACGGTTAGGAACGGTGCGCAGAATGCCGAACAGCGAGCCGACAAGAAAAGCGATAATCCAGGCCGTTACAGATAACGCAACGGTAACCTGAAAGCCGCTCCACAGCCAGCCCAGATAGGTGGTGTTGCCGAACGGGGCTTGTTGCAAAAAAATACCCCAGTTCCAGTCGATTGACATAAATGGACTCCGAAAAAAAAAGGGTAGCAGCGCTACCCTCGAAGACTGCTAAGGAAACCTATACCCGTCATTCTTCGAGCTGCAGGGGTGTTGACTGCACTCCCTCACCCCAGTCACTTACTTAAGTAAGCTCCTGGGGATTGAATGAGAGACATCCTGTCTCTCACCAGAGGCCAGCCCTTGGCTGGTCAAATTCGTTCCAGACGAATTTGTCACTCCCTTGTCGCCTACCTGCAACTCGAATTATTTAGGGTATTTAGTTGTTCATACCGGCTGGGGAACGACCAGCCGATATATAGTCTGTCCGTATTTCCTCGCAATCGAGAGGGCAGGCGAACCCACCCATCGTTGTTTTAATTAGTTAAGTGCCTTGTCGCTTGGTGCTTTGAACAGCGCTTTCATGTCGTCTGACAGGTCAAAGTTCATGTTCAGGTTTTTCGGTGGGATTGGGTTTTTGAACCACTTATCAAACCACTTCGCAGCTTCACCGGAAGTCTGGGCCTGAGCGATGGTGTCATCCACCAGCTTTTTGAACTGCGGGTCGTCTTTACGCAGCATGCAACCGTAAGCTTCTTTGGACTGCGCGGTGCCGACGATTTCCCAGTTGTCTGGTTTCTTCGCCTTCGCACGCTCACCTGCCAGCAGTGCGTCATCCATCATGAACGCAACGGCGCGGCCACTTTCCAGGGTGCGGAAGGAGTCACCGTGGTCTTTCGCGCTGATGATGCGCATATCCATTTTCTTCTCGTCGTTCAGCTTATGCAGCAGCACTTCAGAAGTGGTCCCGGACGTCACGACCACGGCTTTGCCTTTCAGGTCAGCGAAATCTTTAATCGGGCCGCCTTTTTTGGTCAGCAGACGAGTACCGACCACGAAAATGGTGTCAGAGAACGCAGCCTGTTTTTGACGTTCGAGGTTGTTGGTGGTGGATCCACATTCGAAGTCAAAGGTTCCGTTCTGCAGCAGAGGAATACGGTTTTGGGAGGTAATTGGGATCAGTTTGACCTGCAGGTCCGGCTTGTTCAGCTTTTTCTTGATAGCGTCAACGATCGCGTTGGAATAGTCCTGAGAGTAGCCGACAACCTGTTGCTGGTTGTCGTAGTAGGAAAATGGTACGGATGATTCACGGTGGCCGACCACAATCACACCATTTTTGGCGATTTTGTCCAGCGTACTGCCCGCGGCAGGTGCGTCTTCTGCATGGACTACGCCTGCGGACATTCCCATCACCAGCATTGCTGTGGCCAGTTTACGTAATTGCATATCCAACTCCTTATCGTGGCGTCGTGGAGACGCGCAGATACCCATTGTGAGTGTCGTGTTGTTATTGCCTGCCACTTTTGTGTGCAGTATTAAGCCTGTTTGTTAGCATTTAGTTTGGCTTAATGTAAAGATTTTGCTGCGTTATTGTTTGTTTTTGCGAAGTGTGCCGCACCGTTTTAAGGCAAAAATCCTGGCTTGCACTGAAAAGGTGCCACCGATGGGCGTTGTTGGTGCAACCGGGTCGCACCAGCATAAAATACGCAGCTCACTGAATTAACTAAGCAATTGGCGTGCCAGAAATGGTTTTTGCTGAAAGGGAGAGGGGAAATGTAGGCCGGGCAAACAGAGTGCCGCCCGGCAGATAAGCCGTTGCGAAAGTGCGGTCTGGTGCCCTCTCCCACGTGGAGAGGGAGAAAACACTAAAAATCGTCTCTTTAGAGACGATTTTTAGTGTTTACCTCGGGCGTTTTCGCAGACTCATCACAAGTGCGCCAAAACCAAACAGCGCAGTGATGATCCACAGCGGCCAGTTGCCTGTACGGGCGTATGGCGTAAGGCCAGACGTTGGCGTCACGGTGGTGGTCAGCACTTCGCGAGTGAACTGCGGGATCATCGCCTGCACGTCACCTTGTGGGTTAATCACCGCGGTAATCCCGTTGTTGGTACTGCGCAGAAGTGGGCGAGCCAGTTCGAGCGCACGCATTCTTGCCATCTGGAAGTGCTGCCACGGGCCGATGGATTTACCAAACCAGGCATCGTTAGAGAGGGTCAGCAGGAAATCGGTATCCGGGCGGAAGTTATCACGCACTTGCTCGCCGAGAATGATCTCGTAGCAGATAGCCGCCGTCAGCTTCAGGTTATGGGCTGAAAGCTGTGGCTGAACATACGGCCCACGGCTAAAGGATGACATCGGCAGATCGAAGAACGGTGCGAGAGGGCGAAGAATAGATTCCAGCGGGACGAACTCTCCGAAAGGCACCAGATGGTTCTTATTGTAGCGATCGGTAGAGTTGTAGCTGTATGGATTATCTTTCCCCAGCGTGATGATGGTGTTGTAGGTGTCGTAACGGTTTTTTGCGTTAAGACGAGAGTCCACTACACCGGTTATCAGCGAGCTGTTTTTCGCTCGCAGCATATCGTCCATCATGCTCAGCAAACGCTGCTGGTTGATCTCCAGATCGGGGATCGCCGATTCCGGCCAGATGATGAGCTGTGACTTACCCATCACTTTTTCAGTGGCATCGAGATAGATCTGGAGCGTTTTCAGAAGCTCTTTTTCATCCCACTTCAGCGACTGCGGAATATTGCCCTGAACCAGCGACACTTGCGTGGTACGGTCAGGCAGCAGTTGATACCACTGAATGTAACGCAGCGGGAAAGGCAATGCGAAAAGCACCACGGCAACAACCAGCGGACGCCAGTTGCGACTGACCAGAGCCAGCGCCAGCAGGCCACTGACCATCATCAGCAGGAAGCTAATCGCCTCCACACCCATCACCGGGGCAAGCCCTTTCAGCGGGCCATCAATCTGGCTATAACCGAACTGCAGCCACGGGAAGCCGGTTAAGACCCAGCCGCGCAGGAACTCGGTGATTTGCCAGACGACGGGAGCCGCAATCGCCACACGCAGCCAGGTCGCTTTGGGCCACAAGCGGGAAAGAATACCCGCGAACAAACCGGTATAAAGCGACAGATAAGCTGCCAGCAATACCACCAGGAACACGTTCACCGGGCCAGGCATGCCGCCAAATTGGGCGATGCTGACATAGACCCAGTTAATGCCAGAGCCGAACAAACCTAAGCCCCAGAAATAACCAATCCATGCGCTTTGCAGCGGCCGACGGTTGAGGGTTAATCCCTGAAGACCCATCAGCGAGACGATCGCCGCAGGCCAGAAATCATAAGGAGAAAATGCCAGCGTTCCGCAGGCGCCGAAAAGTAGCGCCAGCAGCAAGCGTACGCGCTGGCGTTCAATCAGAGGGGCAAATGCCATTTAGCGTTGTCGTCCCGTTAAATTAGTCTTCCAGATTCGGCTGGGGGGCATCTTCCGGAAGTTTGACATGTACCTGGATGATACGGCGGCTGTCCGCCATCGCAACTTTGAACTGGTAACCATCGATGTCAATGGATTCGCCGCGGGCAGGCAGATGCCCGAACGCCTGCATCACCAGGCCACCAATGGTGTCCACTTCTTCATCGCTGAAGTGGGTGCCGTAGGCTTCGTTGAAGTCTTCGATGGAAGCCAGTGCGCGCACGGTCCAGGTGTGACGGCTTAACTGACGGAAATCGATGTCTTCTTCTTCATCGTATTCGTCTTCAATCTCGCCGACGATCAGTTCCAGAATGTCTTCGATGGTCACCAGACCCGACACACCGCCAAATTCGTCAATCACAATCGCCATGTGGTAGCGCTGGGAACGGAACTCTTTGAGCATGCGGTCAACACGCTTGCTTTCCGGTACCACCACCGCCTGGCGTAACACTTTATCCATGCTGAAAGCTTCGGCATCGCTGCGCATAAACGGCAGCAGATCCTTGGCCATCAGAATCCCTTCAATGTGATCTTTGTCTTCGCTGATAACCGGGAAGCGCGAGTGAGCCGATTCGATAATGACATCGAGGCACTCATCCAGAGTCTGGTTGCGTTTCAGGGTAATCATTTGCGAGCGGGGGATCATGATGTCGCGGACGCGCTGGTCGGCGATATCCATTACCCCTTCGAGCATGTCACGAGTATCTTCGTCGATAAGATCGTTCTGCCCGGAATCACGGATCAGCGCCAGCAGTTCATCACGGTTTTTCGGTTCGCCGTGGAACAGTTGGCTCAGTAAGAGGGAGAAGAATCCCTTTTTGCTGTTTAAGGTGTCGCTACTGTGTGAGTTGTCGTCGCTCATGGCGTCGTATGGGGTCTCATGTCAGGGAAATCGTGGCTGCTGCGCGTAAACTCAGCGTCAGACAGCATAAAATGCCAGCGCGGCGGTGAGCCGCCGCACAGGTTATTCTTTCTCGGCAATGTACGGATCATCATAGCCCAGAGCAAGCATTATCTCTGTTTCCAGGCCCTCCATCTCTTCCGCTTCTTCGTCTTCGATATGGTCATAACCCAGCAGATGCAGGCTGCCGTGCACAACCATATGCGCCCAGTGCGCCTCCAGCGGTTTGCCTTGTTCTTCCGCTTCACGCTCGACCACCTGACGGCAGATGATGAGATCGCCAAGCAGCGGTAATTCCATACCCGGTGGCGCTTCAAACGGGAAGGAGAGCACGTTGGTGGATTTGTCCTTGCCGCGATAAGTGAGGTTCAGCTCGTGGCTTTCGGCTTCGTCCACCAGACGTACGGTGACTTCTGACTCTTCCTGAAACGCAGGAATCGTTGCATCCAGCCAGCGCTGAAAGGCGGCCTCCTGTGGCAGGCCGTTTTCGTTTTCGCAGGCCAGCTGCAAATCCAACATCACCGAACTCATTTTTGCTCCTGGGTTTGTGCCGCCAGCGCTTCACGCTTGCGTTCTGCTGCTTCAGCAGCTTTGCGTTTCTGTTCTGCTTCTTCCCAAGCTTCATAGGCATTGACGATACGGGCCACCACCGGGTGACGCACAACGTCTTCGCTGTGGAAGAAGTTAAAGCTGATTTCATCGACTTCTGCCAGCACTTCAATCGCGTGGCGCAGGCCGGATTTCACGTTGCGTGGCAGGTCAATTTGCGTCACGTCACCGGTGATCACCGCTTTCGAGTTAAAGCCGATGCGGGTCAGGAACATCTTCATCTGTTCGATGGTGGTGTTCTGGCTTTCGTCGAGAATGATGAAAGCATCGTTCAGAGTCCGTCCGCGCATGTAGGCAAGCGGTGCGACTTCGATGACATTACGTTCAATAAGCTTTTCGACTTTTTCGAAACCAAGCATCTCAAACAAAGCGTCGTACAGCGGACGCAGATACGGGTCGACTTTCTGACTCAGATCGCCTGGCAGGAAGCCCAGCTTTTCCCCGGCTTCGACGGCAGGACGGGTCAACAGAATGCGGCGAATTTCCTGGCGCTCAAGCGCATCAACCGCAGCAGCAACCGCGAGCCAGGTTTTGCCTGTCCCCGCCGGGCCAACGCCGAAAGTGATGTCGTGGTCGAGAATATTGGCGATGTACTGCGCCTGATTCGGCGTGCGCGGTTTGATAACGCCACGCTTGGTTTTGATGTTAATGGCTTTGCCGTAATCCGGGACGCTTTCCGCGCTTTGTTCCAGCACTCGCGCTTCTTTGATCGCGAGGTGGATTTGTTCCGGGTCAATATCCTGCGTCTGGCCGCGCATTGGCGCGGTGTCCACATACAGGCTGCGCAGAATATCTGCGGCTGCGTTCACGCAGATAGCGCGTCCGGTCAGTTTAAAATGGTTGTCGCGACGGTTGATTTCGATGCCCAGACGGCGCTCCAGATGTTTGATGTTGTCATCAAAGGGGCCGCAGAGGCTCAGCAGGCGTTCGTTGTCCGCTGGCTCGAGGGTAATCTCACGGGTTTCTGTATTCAAACTGTTCCTCTTCTGGCTGACGATGTGCGTAGGGGTTCAACGTGCTTTAAGGAAATTATTCTCGCAAGCGTTTAAAGGTGCAAGCATTGCTATTTATTTGGGGGCAGGGCGAGGAAAAACAAGGGCCTGCCACAGGGGCAGGCCGACAAGATTATGGCTGGAACATGCTGACGCCGAGATCGTTCTCTTTGCGGGTGCGGGCAATCACCGATTCCGGAGATTCCGCAATACGCAGGCCCATTTCAGCTTCGGTGCGAACCACTTTGCCGCGCAGCGAGTTGGTATACACGTCAACGATCTCAACATCGACGAATTTCCCCACCATGTCTGGCGTGCCTTCGAAGTTAACCACGCGGTTATTTTCGGTGCGGCCCGTCAGTTCCATAATGCTTTTACGGGAAGTGCCTTCCACCAGAATGCGCTGGGTGGTGCCGATCATCCGGCGGCTCCAGGCCATCGCCTGCTGGTTGATACGTTCCTGCAGGATATACAGACGCTGTTTTTTGTCCTCTTCCGGCACGTCATCGACCATATCGGCGGCTGGTGTACCTGGACGGGCAGAGAAGATAAAGCTGTAGCTGGTATCCATATTGACGTCAGAAATGACTTTCATGGTCTTCTCGAAGTCTTCGTTGGTTTCGCCTGGGAAGCCAACGATGAAATCAGAGCTTATCTGGATAGTCGGGCGTGCCACCAGCAGCTTACGGATAATCGCTTTATATTCCAGCACAGTGTGCGTACGGCCCATCAGGTTCAGGATACGGTCAGAGCCACTCTGAACAGGCAGGTGCAGGAAGCTCACTAGCTCCGGCGTATCACGGTAAACATCAATGATATCGTCAGTGAATTCGATAGGATGGCTGGTGGTGAAACGGAGGCGGTCGATACCGTCGATGGCGGCTACCAGACGCAGCAGTTCGGAGAAGGCCCCGGTGCTGCCGTCGTAGTTCGCTCCACGCCAGGCATTCACGTTCTGGCCGAGCAGATGGATTTCACGCACGCCCTGAGCGGCCAGTTGAGCAACTTCAAACAAAATATCGTCCGTTGGACGGCTGACTTCTTCACCGCGGGTGTAAGGCACCACGCAGTAAGTACAGTATTTATTGCAGCCTTCCATGATCGAGACGAATGCCGTTGGGCCGTCGGCTTTCGGTTCTGGCAGGCGGTCAAATTTCTCGATTTCCGGGAAGCTAACGTCAATGATCGGTTTGCGATGGTCGCGCATTTCCCGAATGGAAGTGATCATTTCTGGCAGGCGGTGCAGCGTCTGCGGGCCAAAAATGATATCGACGTAATGGGCGCGCTGGCGAATAAGTTTGCCTTCCTGAGAGGCCACACAGCCACCAATGCCGATAATCACGTCCGGGCGTTTTGCCTTAATGAGTTTCCAGCGTCCTAGCTGATGGAACACTTTTTCCTGCGCTTTCTCACGAATAGAACAGGTGTTCAGCAACAGCACGTCGGCTTCTTCCGCGATGTCGGTCAGTTGATAGCCATGAGTGGCATCCAGCAGATCGGCCATCTTTGATGAATCGTATTCGTTCATCTGACAGCCCCAGGTTTTGATGTGGAGTTTTTTTGTCATCGACTTAGCTTTGCTCTAAGGAACGCAGGGCACATATTGTAATGCTTTGCGGCGAGTGTGACCAGCATGACCGAGCCTTCGCCCAAAGGGTAAAAAAATCCGGTAAACTTAAGAGATTCAGGTTTAAGGATTATTGACCATGAGCACTCAACAAACAGACGTCGCGATTGTCGGCGGCGGAATGGTAGGCGGAGCGCTGGCGCTCGGGCTGGCGCAGCAGGGATTCACTGTCACGGTGATTGAACAAACCACGCCACCGGCGTTCGACGCTTCAAGTCAGCCCGATGTACGTATTTCTGCGATCAGCGCTGCCTCGGTGGGATTGCTGCGCGGGCTGGGCGTCTGGGAGGCGATTCTTGGGATGCGTACGCATCGCTATCGCCAGCTTGAAACCTGGGAGTGGGAAAGCGCGCATGTGGTGTTTAATGCGGCGGAGCTGAAGCTGCCAGAGCTTGGCTACATGGTGGAGAACAATGTTCTGCAACTCGCGTTGTGGCAGGCGCTGCAAGCCCACGACAATGTGCAATTATGTGTACCCGCAATGCTTGAAACGATGCTGCATGAGCCGCAGGGTTATCTGCTCAACTTTACGGACGGCAGCGAGCTTCGCGCGAAGCTGGTGGTCGGGGCAGATGGCGCTAACTCTCAGGTGCGCCAAATGGCGGGTATTGGGATCCATGCCTGGCAGTATCAACAATCGTGCATGCTGATTACCGTTGACTGCGAGCAGGAACCGGGCGACAGCACCTGGCAGCAATTCACGCCCGCTGGCCCCAGAGCTTTCCTGCCGCTGTTTGATCGCTGGGCCTCGCTGGTCTGGTATGACTCTCCCGCTAAAATTCGCCAGCTTCAGGCGCTGTCTTTGCCGCAGCTGGATCAAGAGATCCGTCAACACTTCCCTGCGCGGCTGGGGGATGTCAAAGCTGTTGCTGCGGGTGCTTTCCCGTTAACGCGACGTCACGCTTTGCGCTATGTGCAGCCAGCACTGGCGTTAGTGGGCGACGCTGCGCATACCATTCACCCGCTGGCCGGGCAGGGCGTAAATCTCGGTTATCGCGATGTGGATGCGTTGCTCGACGTGTTGGCGAATGCGCGTAGCCAGGGTGAAGACTGGGCGAGCTTGCAAGTTCTGAAGCGCTATCAAACGCGACGGATGGCAGATAATTACGTGATGCAGTCTGGAATGGATTTGTTCTACGCCAGCTTCAGTAACGATCTTACGCCGCTGAGAATGCTGCGTAATCTCGGCCTGATGGCGGCTGAGCGCGCTGGCGTGCTGAAACGCCAGGCGCTGAAATATGCTTTAGGACTGTGAGTTTTGCCGGGAGGCGCTGCGCTTTCCCGGCCTACGACCCGATGGGGTTATACAGATGATGTAAAAACAAAAAAGCCCGCGTAAGCGAGCTTTTTTGTTTATTGGCTGGGGTGCAGGGATTCGAACCCCGGTATGCTGGTATCAGAAACCAGAGCCTTACCGCTTGGCGACACCCCAATAAATTTTTGACTTAACGATGTGAGCAGAAAAGTGGCTGGGGTGCAGGGATTCGAACCCCGGTATGCTGGTATCAGAAACCAGAGCCTTACCGCTTGGCGACACCCCATCAGATTTTCTTTTCGCTGGCACATCGTTTGGAACCTGGCTGGGGTGCAGGGATTCGAACCCCGGAATGCTGGTATCAGAAACCAGAGCCTTACCGCTTGGCGACACCCCAATAAAATATGGTGGCTACGACGGGATTCGAACCTGTGACCCCATCATTATGAGTGATGTGCTCTAACCAACTGAGCTACGTAGCCAGTACTGCAATCTTCGATGGCTGGGGTACCTGGATTCGAACCAGGGAATGCCGGTATCAAAAACCGGTGCCTTACCGCTTGGCGATACCCCAATACCGCGGAGAACCGCAAATCGAAGAAAAATGGCTGGGGTACCTGGATTCGAACCAGGGAATGCCGGTATCAAAAACCGGTGCCTTACCGCTTGGCGATACCCCATCCGTGCAACGCTTACCTGGGAATGGTGCGGGAGGCGAGACTTGAACTCGCACACCTTGCGGCGCCAGAACCTAAATCTGGTGCGTCTACCAATTTCGCCACTCCCGCAAAAAAGATGGTGGCTACGACGGGATTCGAACCTGTGACCCCATCATTATGAGTGATGTGCTCTAACCAACTGAGCTACGTAGCCTCTTTTTTCGCGTTACCTTATCGGCGTTGCGGGGCGCATTATGCGTATTGAGCTTTGTAGCGTCAACACCTTTTTCAATGAAAATGCCCTGAATGTGACTGTTTGGTTAGGTTGCGAACAGCGTGACGGAATAATCGGCAAAAATGGATTATTTAGGCTAAATCTGACGTTTAAAAAGAACAACGGATCCCTGAGGATCCGCTGAGCGTGATGGCAAAAACGGCCCGTTCTGATTATTGATAAGCAGACTGGTGAACACCCACCGCGCGGCCTGACGGATCGTTCATGGTTTTGAACGCTTCATCCCACTCAATCGCTTTCGCTGAGGAACAGGCGACAGACGGGCCACCCGGCACACATTCTGCTGCGCTTGGCAGTGGGAACAGCTCTTCAAAGATTTCACGGTACAGGTACGCTTCTTTGGAAGATGGCGTGTTGTATGGGAAACGGAAGCTTGCGGTTTCCAGCTGTTTGTCGGAAATCTGCTTCGCCGCCACTTCTTTCAGCGTGTCAATCCAGCTGTAGCCCACGCCATCGGAGAACTGCTCTTTCTGGCGCCACGCTACGCTTGCTGGCAAATAGGATTCAAAGCATTCACGCAGAACGTGTTTTTCCATTTTGCCGTTGCCGCACATTTTATCCTGTGGGTTGATGCGCATCGCCACATCCAGGAATTTCTTGTCGAGGAACGGAACGCGCGCTTCCACACCCCACGCAGACATGGCTTTGTTCGCACGAGCACAGTCAAACATGTGCAGAGCCTGCAATTTACGCACGGTTTCTTCATGCAGCTCTTTCGCGTTTGGCGCTTTGTGGAAATAGAGATAGCCGCCAAACACCTCATCGGAACCTTCGCCGGACAGCACCATTTTGATGCCCATCGCTTTGATTTTACGCGACATCAGATACATCGGCGTGGACGCACGAATGGTGGTCACGTCATAGGTTTCGATGTGGTAAATCACGTCACGAATGGCGTCGAGGCCTTCCTGCACGGTGAAGTGAATCTCGTGGTGCACGGTGCCAAGGTGGTTAGCGACTTCCTGCGCTGCTTTCAGGTCCGGAGAACCTTCCAGCCCGACGGCAAAAGAGTGCAGCTGTGGCCACCAGGCTTCTGAACGTTCGTCATCTTCTACGCGACGAGCGGCATATTTCTTGGTGATGGCGGAAATTACGGAGGAATCCAGACCACCGGAAAGCAACACGCCATAAGGCACATCAGACATCAGGTGGCTTTTTACGGAATCTTCGAGCGCCTGACGCAACTCGTTTTTATCGGTGACGTTGTCTTTCACCGCGTCATAATCGAACCAGTCGCGCTGATAATAAGGACGAATTTCACCGTCCTGGCTCCACAGATAGCTGCCCGCCGGGAATTCTTTGATGGTGCGGCAAACAGGCACCAGGGCTTTCATTTCAGAAGCCACATACAGGTTGCCGTGCTCATCATGGCCCATATACAGCGGGATGATCCCAATGTGATCGCGACCAATCAGATAAGCGTCTTTTTCGCTGTCATACAGGGCGAAGGCGAACATACCTTGCAGATCGTCGAGGAATTCAGGGCCTTTTTCCTGATACAGCGCGAGGATAACTTCACAGTCAGATCCGGTCTGGAACTGATAGCGGTCACCGTATTCCGCGCGCAGTGCCTGATGGTTGTAG
Organism: Pantoea sp. sgz302252; assembly: GCF_047713085.1. Lineage (NCBI taxonomy): Bacteria > Pseudomonadati > Pseudomonadota > Gammaproteobacteria > Enterobacterales > Erwiniaceae > Pantoea > Pantoea sp. sgz302252. The sequence continues at coordinate 11,636 of NZ_JBLFJW010000018.1, read as the reverse complement.
ATTTCACCGTTGACCGCCAGCGCGTGGGTTTTCTTTTCGTTATACAGCGGCTGGGCACCAGCATTGACGTCAACAATCGACAGACGTTCGTGAGCGAGAATGGCTTTATCGCTGGCATAAATACCCGACCAGTCTGGTCCGCGATGGCGCATCAGACGGGAGAGCTCCAGCGCTTTTTTACGCAGCTCTACCGCGTCAGTTTTGATATCCAGTACACCGAAAATAGAACACATAGCGACTTCTCCGTTAATCCTGTTGCGTGATGTTGTGTCGTTGCATGCCTTAAAAAATGCCGTAAAGCGGCCACCTAAGCAAGGGAATAAGCGGAGAAAACGAAAATAGTGCAATGAGGATTAGGGAATACTAAAAAACGCGTATGTTTTGCACTGTGTTGTTGATGATTATTCAGTGAATGACGGTTTTTATTAGATGAATACTTGTTTTGCTGGGGCGAAAATAAAAAACCACGTCCTGGGACGTGGTTTGATGTCAGATGACGTCGATCTCGGCGACTGAGGGGTAAATCCATGACGGCCTGAACGGCATGTTGTCGATGTCATCCATGGTGGACACGCCGGACAGAACCAGAATCGTTTCAAGCCCGGCCTGAAAACCGGCCAGGATGTCGGTGCGAAGGTTGTCGCCGACGATCACGGTTTGCTCAGAGTGCGCCTGCATTTTGTTGAGCGCGGCGCGAATAATCCACGGACTAGGCTTGCCGACCACAAAGGGTTTGCGCCCGGAGATTTTCTCGATGCCTGCACAGAGCGCACCGCACGCCGGATAGTAACCACGCCCGTGAGTATCCGGGTTGGTCGCGATAAAACGCGCGCCGTTAGCTACAAAGAAAGCGGCCTTATGCATCATGTCCCAGTTAAAGGAACGGGTCTCGCCGACAATCACAAAATCCGGATTCACATCGGTGATGGTGAAACCTGCTTTATACAGCTCGTGGATCAGCGCGCCTTCACCGACCACATAGGCCTTCTTGCCTTCCTGGCGACGCAGAAAATCGGCAGTCGCCATGGCGGAGGTGTAAAACACGCTGTCTGGCACGTCAATACCAGCGGTGGCGAAGCGGTTTGCCAGATCCTGGCCCGTCTGCGAGGGATAGTTAGTCAGGCAGACAAACGGCACGTTCTTTTCCAGCACCCGCGCAACAAATTCTGCAGCACCGGGAACGGCCACGTTATCGTGCATCAGCACGCCGTCAATATCGCAAATGATGTTCTGAATGGTCATGGACTGTCCGGAGTCTTCTTCTGAGAAAGGCGTAATTATACACATTTACCTCCCGGTCGCCTTTAACACGGGAGGAAGAGGGAAGAGATTAGCCTTCGAGCAGGCGCTGAAGCAGCATACCGTTCAGCATCGAGCGTTTCACCAGCGCAAAGGCGCCGATGGCGGAGCGATGATCCAACGCTGAACGCACGACCGGGAGATTCTGGCGGAACGCTTTTAGCGCCTGAGTGTTGATGCAGCTTTCAATGGCGGGCAGCAGCACCTTTTCTGCCTCGGTGATTTCACCGGCGATGACGACTTTCTGCGGATTAAACAGGTTAATGGCGATAGCAATGGTTTTGCCCAAATGACGGCCAACCTGTTCAATCACTTCGCTTGCCAGCGCATCCCCTTTATTGGCCGCTTTGCAGATAGATTTGATAGTGCAGTCATCCGCCGTGACTTTGCTTTGGTAGCCTTTTTCTAACAGGTGACGAACCCGTTGTTCGATGGCGGCATTCGCGGCGACGGTTTCCAGGCAACCAAAGTTGCCGCAGTGACAGCGCTCGCCCAGCGGATCAACCTGAATATGACCAATCTCACCCACGTTGCCGTTGCGACCGATAAAGATGCGGCCGTTAGAGATAATCCCCGCGCCGGTACCACGGTGGACTCGCACCAGAATGGAATCTTCGCAGTCCTGTGTCGCACCAAAGTAGTGCTCGGCCAGCGCCAGGCTGCGGATGTCATGGCCGACAAAACAGGTCACTTTAAAGCGTTTTTCCAGCGCGCCGACCAGACCCCAGTTTTCCACCGGGATATGCGGCATATAGCGGATCACCCCGCTTTCTGGATCGACAAGGCCAGGCAAGATAACCGAGATGGCAATCAGCTCGCGAATTTTACGCTGGCAGTGCTCTATAAAGGTGGCGATGGTGTTGAGCAACTCGTACTCAAGCGTTTCCTGCGTGCGCTGCGGCAGAGGATAGTGCTCTTCAGCAATGACTTTAGTGCTGAGATCGTACAGCGTCAGGGTGGTATCGTGACGACCCAAACGCACGCCGATAGCGTGGAAATTGCGGGTTTCGGTGATGATGGAGATAGCGCGACGGCCCCCGGTGGAGGCCTGCTGATCGACTTCTTTGATCAGGCCGCGCTCAATCAGCTGACGAGTAATTTTGGTGACACTGGCGGGCGCAAGCTGGCTCTGTTCGGCAATCTGAATGCGCGAGATGGGCCCGTGCTGGTCAATCAGGCGGTAAACGGCCGCGCTGTTCAGCTGTTTAACGAGGTCAACATTACCAATTTGAGCTTGTCCGCCTGATGTCATACTTTCACTTACTCTGTAACGACCTCGTTACCATTAACGATGGTCTTGGTGATTTTATAATCGCGGGTAAACGCTGTCAGGTTTGCCACCTTGCCTGGTGCAATGCTGCCCAGTTGCTTATCAACGCCGATGGCGCGAGCCGGGTAGAGCGTTGCCATACGCAGCGTCTCATCCAGCGCGATGCCACAGTGTTCAACCAGGTTACGCACGCCTTCAATCATGGTCAGGGCAGAACCGCTCAGCGTGCCGTTTTCGTCTACGCACAGTCCATCACGGTAGTATATTGTTTTACCAGCAAAAATGAACTCTTCAATGTTCGCGCCTGCCGGTGCGGTCGCGTCCGTAACCAGACAGAGCTTGTCGCCTTTCAGACGCTTAGCGTTACGCACGTTGGCGAAGTCCACATGCAGACCGTCCACGATGATGCCGCAATACACGTCGGCTTCATCGAAAATGGCACCCGCCAGACCCGGTTCGCGGCCAGTGATGTATGGCATCGCGTTATAAAGGTGGGTGGCGAAAGTGATACCTGCGCGGAAGCCCACTTTGGCTTCTTTCAGGGTGGCATTAGAGTGACCCGCAGAGACCACAATGCCCGCGTTAACCAGGCGAGTAATCACATCGGCAGGCACCATCTCTGGCGCCAGCGTGACTTTGGTTATCACGTCTGAGTTAGCACACAGAAAATCCACCAGCTCGTTATCCGGCTTGCGGACATAATCTGGATTGTGGGTGCCTTTCTTCACGAGATTCAGCCACGGGCCTTCAAGGTGCAGACCCAGCGCCTGATTAGGGTATTTGGCGAGGTATTCACGCATTACACGGATACCTTGTTTCATCAGGTCGTCGCTGGAAGTAATCAGCGTGGGCAGATAGCTGGTGCAGCCTGATTTCTCGTTGGCTTTCTGCATAATTTCCAGCGTTTCAACGGTCACCGCATCCGGGCTGTCGTTGAACTGCACGCCGCCGCAGCCGTTAAGCTGGACGTCGATAAAACCGGGAGCCAAAATGGCGCCATTTAACGAGCGTTGCTCAATCCCGGCCGGTAAATCCGCCTGTGGGCAGACACGTTCAATCAGGCCATCGGCAATCACAACCGCATGGTCATCCAGAATTTCGTGGCCGGTATAAATTCGGCCCTGAGTTAGTGCATACATTGACTACGACCCCCGGTAATAAAAATGCTACCGCCCCTGAAAACAGAGGCGGAAATTCAATTACAGACCTTTGATGTTTTCAGCTTCTAATTCGTTGAAATACTTCAGGGTCTTCACTTTCAGTTCCATAGTGGACGGCTCGTCGCAGACCATCACCGCTTTCGGGTGCAGCTGCAGACAGCTGATGGTCCACATGTGGTTAACGTTGCCTTCAACCGCAGCCTGCAGGGCCTGCGCTTTCTGGTGGCCCAGCACCAGGATCATCACTTCTTCAGCGTCCAGCAGCGTACCCACGCCAACGGTCAGCGCGTATTTAGGCACCTGATTCACATCGCCATCAAAGAAACGAGAGTTTGCCACGCGAGTGTCATGGGTCAGGGTTTTAATACGAGTGCGGGAAGAAAGCGAAGACGCGGGTTCGTTGAACGCGATGTGACCGTCGTTGCCTACACCGCCCATGAACAGGTTGATTTTACCGTAGGAGCGGATTTTTTCTTCGTACTGACGGCATTCTGCGTCGATATCTGGCGCGTTACCATCCAGCAGGTTAATGTTTTCTGCAGGGATATCAACGTGGTCGAAGAAGTTACGGTGCATAAAGCTGTGGTAGCTTTCCGGGTGCTCTTTTGCCAGACCAACATATTCATCCATATTGAAGGTCACAACATGTTTGAAGCTAACCTGGCCCGCTTTGTGCATCTCAACCAGTGCTTTGTAAGCGGTGAGCGGAGTACCACCGGTTGGCAGACCCAGAACAAAAGGACGATCCGCAGTCGGTTTAAAAGCGTTGATGCGGTTGACGATATGACGCGCGGCCCATTTACCTACTTGTTCAGCTGTCGCCAGGGGAATCAGTCTCATTGTTCACCTCAATAGTTTAATGTAGTAAAAGCGTTAGCGGATTGGCACCGACTCTCTGTTAAGAGTAACCTGGTTTCGCCACAAGAGGCGGTAATCCGTCCTGATTTTTCGAATGATAAAATAAGTTTTCACTGTTAGCCAGTCGGAAGAGAGGGGGATGACGATATTTGGTGATAAAAATCACAAAAAAGGTGCATTTAATTTGCGGGGCGAATTAATTTTCCACACACTCTGATAGCAGAGTCGTACGTCGCTGCGTTGTTAAGAGTAGTCATACTATAAAAAACGACTTTGACTAAGTCGGTTCGGGGTCTCATAGGGGGAATAAATGAATATTTTAGGTTTTTTCCAGCGGTTAGGTAGGGCGTTACAACTCCCTATCGCAGTGCTGCCAGTCGCTGCGTTGATGTTGCGTTTTGGTCAACCAGACCTGCTTAACATGGCTTTCATCGCACAAGCCGGTGGCGCAATCTTTGATAATTTAGCGCTTGTGTTTGCGATTGGTGTGGCGGCGTCATGGTCTAAAGATAATGCAGGAGCTGCTGCTTTGGCTGGTGCTGTAGGTTTCTTAATCATGACGAAAGCCATGGTGACTATCAATCCAGCCGTTAATATGGGGGCATTGGCAGGTATTATTGCGGGCTTAGTCGGGGGGGCTGTTTACAATCGTTGGTCCGATATCAAACTTCCTGATTTCCTGAGTTTCTTCGGTGGCAAACGTTTCGTCCCGATTGCGACCGGTTTCTTCTGTCTGGTGCTGGCGGCTATCTTTGGATATGTCTGGCCACCGGTACAGAACGCAATCCATTCAGGTGGTGAGTGGATCGTCAGCGCTGGTGCGATAGGTTCTGGTATCTTCGGTTTTATCAACCGTCTTCTGATCCCGACCGGCCTGCATCAGGTTCTGAATACCATTGCCTGGTTCCAGATTGGTGAATTTACTAACTCCGCCGGTACTGTCTTCCATGGTGATATCAACCGCTTCTATGCGGGTGACGGCACTGCGGGTATGTTCATGTCTGGTTTCTTCCCAATCATGATGTTTGGCCTGCCTGGCGCTGCACTGGCAATGTACCTTGCTGCGGCGAAAGAGCGTCGCCCAATGGTCGGTGGTTTGCTGCTTTCTGTCGCGATAACCGCTTTCCTCACGGGTGTTACTGAGCCACTGGAATTCCTGTTCATGTTCCTGGCGCCGGCGCTGTATCTGGTACACGCGGTGTTGACTGGTGTGAGTCTGTTCATTGCAACGGCGCTGGGTATTCACGCAGGATTCTCATTCTCTGCAGGCGCGATCGACTACGTACTGATGTATAACTTGCCTGCGGCAAGTAAAAACGTGTGGATGCTGATCGTCATGGGGGCGGTTGCCTTTGCGGTGTACTTCGTCCTGTTCAGTGTCATTATCCGCATGTTCAACCTGAAAACACCAGGTCGTGAAGATAAGACGGATGATATTGTTACCGAAGAGGCTAACAGTAATACTGAAGCTGGTCTGAATCAGCTGGCGACCAACTACATTGCAGCAGTGGGGGGGACAGACAACCTCAACGCAATTGATGCTTGTATTACTCGCTTACGTCTAAGCGTTAAGGATTCTGCTCGTGTTAATGACGCAATGTGCAAACGCTTAGGTGCGTCGGGTGTCGTTAAACTGAATAAGCAAACTATCCAGGTCATCGTCGGTGCGAAAGCAGAATCTATTGGCGATGAAATGAAGAAAATTGTTGCGCGTGGTCCTGTCCCGGCAGCAGAAGCCGCGCCAGTGGCTGCAGCTCCGGCAGCGGCAAAACCGCAGGCCGTTCCAAATGCAACAGCAACTATCGCGGCACTGGTTTCCCCCGTAACGGGTGAAGTGGTCGCACTGGAACAGGTTCCTGATGAAGCATTCGCCAGCAAAGCAGTAGGTGACGGCGTGGCAGTGAAACCCACTGAAAAAACAGTGGTGTCTCCGGCAGCCGGTACCATCGTTAAAATCTTCAACACCAACCACGCGTTCTGCCTGGAAACCGAAAAAGGCGCGGAAATCGTTGTCCATATGGGTATCGATACTGTTGTGCTGAACGGTCAGGGCTTTACTCGCCTGGTGGAAGAAGGGGCCGAAGTCGTGGCAGGTCAGCCAATCCTCGAAATGGATCTGGATTTCCTGAACGCGAATGCGCGCTCCATGATTAGCCCGGTAGTGTGCAGCAACATCGACGATTTCAGCGGTCTGGTTATCAAGGCCCAGGGTCACGTCGTTGCAGGCGAAACCGCGCTGTATGAGATTAAAGGCAAATAATCGTTCCTGAGTTAATCTTATGTGCCTTAGCGGCGGGGGTCATCCTCCGCCGCTTTTTTTGTATCGATCTGCCATTTATCCGTTTGATACGTATTTTGCGTAACTAAGGGTTGTCAGCCAGTCCGGCTTATAAGATCATATGCCGTTATATGTTGTTTACGCCTTGAGGAACCCGCGATGAGTGAGGCAGAAGCCCGCCCGACTAACTTTATTCGCCAGATTATTGATGAAGATCTGGCCAGTGGTAAGCACACGACCGTTCATACCCGTTTTCCGCCAGAGCCGAACGGGTATCTGCATATCGGTCACGCAAAATCTATCTGCCTGAACTTCGGCATCGCTCAGGATTATCAAGGGCAATGCAACCTGCGTTTCGATGACACCAACCCGGTGAAAGAAGATATCGAATACGTTGAGTCCATCAAGAACGACGTCGAGTGGTTAGGTTTCCACTGGTCTGGCGATATTCGCTACTCTTCTGACTACTTCGATACGCTGCATCAGTATGCGGTCGAACTGATCACCAAAGGTCTGGCGTATGTCGATGAGCTGTCTGCTGACGAAATCCGTGAATACCGCGGCACCCTGACTGCGCCGGGCAAAAACAGCCCATACCGCGATCGCAGCGTGGAAGAGAACCTGGCGCTGTTCGAGAAAATGCGTACCGGCGGCTTCGAAGAAGGCAAAGCGTGTCTGCGCGCCAAAATCGACATGGCTTCTTCTTTTGTTGTCATGCGCGATCCCGTGCTGTACCGCATTAAATTTGCCGATCACCACCAGACCGGCAGCAAGTGGTGCATCTACCCGATGTACGACTTCACCCACTGCATCAGCGATGCGCTGGAAGGCATCACCCATTCTCTGTGTACGCTGGAATTCCAGGACAACCGCCGTCTGTACGACTGGGTGCTGGACAACATCTCTATTCCGGTGCATCCGCGTCAGTACGAGTTCTCTCGTCTGAATCTGGAATACACCGTGATGTCCAAGCGTAAGCTGAACCAACTGGTGACCGACAAGCACGTAGAAGGCTGGGACGATCCGCGTATGCCGACCATCTCTGGCCTGCGTCGTCGTGGCTACACCGCTGCCGCTATCCGTGAATTCTGTAAGCGTATTGGTGTGACCAAACAGGACAACACCATTGAGATCGCTTCACTGGAATCCTGCATCCGTGAAGATCTGAACGAAAACGCACCGCGTGCAATGGCCGTTATCGATCCGGTTAAACTGGTTATCGAAAACTATCCGCAGGGTGAGAGCGAGAAGGTGGCGATGCCGAACCATCCGAGTAAACCTGAAATGGGTAGCCGCGAAGTACCATTTAGCGGTGAAATTTGGATCGATCGCGCTGACTTCCGTGAAGAAGCCAACAAGCAGTACAAGCGTCTGGTGATGGGCAAAGAAGTCCGTCTGCGTAACGCTTATGTGGTGAAAGCTGAACGCGTTGAGAAAGACGCCGAAGGCAATATCACGACTATTTTCTGTAGTTACGACGCGGACACCCTGAGCAAAGATCCGGCTGATGGCCGTAAAGTCAAAGGCGTGATTCACTGGGTGAGCGCCCAGCATGCGCTGCCGGTAGAGATTCGCCTGTACGATCGCCTGTTCAGCGTGCCAAATCCGGGTGCTGCGGATGACTTCCTGTCTGTTATCAACCAGGACTCTCTGGTTATCAAACAGGGTTACGCCGAGCCGTCGCTGAAAGCAGCAGAAACCAGCAAAGCTTTCCAGTTCGAGCGTGAAGGTTACTTCTGCCTCGATAGCCGCTACAGCACTGCTGAGAAACGGGTCTTCAACCGCACCGTTGGTCTGCGTGATACCTGGGCAAAAGCGGGCGAATAATCCGCTGGGTTAAAAAAAGAGCGTCGCACACCGCGGCGCTTTTTTTATGACATTTTCGTGATGCGAGATAATATCATTTAGCGTGATGAAACACTGACTGGTGCCTGTTACATTTTCCCGCCCGAAATCCCACATCCTCGCTGAAATAAGCTGTTTCTTTGCGGATTATCATGTTTTCTTCTGAAATCTCTATTTGTAACAAAACGCAATCAAATATGTGCTCGCTGTCATACTCTTGCGTATTCGTGCGGAAAAAGGATTGATAATTCGCGTCACGAAAAATAGTCTAAGAGACGTAGCTTTAGGAGAATTCTTCCCGCTACTTTTTGGCAGTGCTTATTTTTTTATCGTTTTCTCGCCTTTGCGAGAGCGTTTTTAAAAGTCAAAGAGGATATACATATGCGTACGTTCAGTGGCAAACGTAGTGCGCTGGCGCTGGCTATTGCCGGGGTCACCGCAATGTCGGGCTGGATTGCCGTTCCGCAAGCCAGCGCAGCAGGTTTCATCGACGATTCAACCTTAACCGGCGGCATCTATTACTGGCAGCGTGAGCGTGACCGTAAAGACGTGACCGACGGTGACCAATACAAAACCAACCTTTCACACTCCACCTGGAACGCCAACCTCGACTTCCAGTCTGGCTATGCTGCCGATTTTATCGGTCTCGATATTGCCGCTTTCACCGCTATCGAAATGGCGGAATCTGCAGAAAGTGGGCACCCAAACGAAATCGCGTTCTCCTCCATCAACAAGGCCTACGATGAAGATTATTCTGGCGATAAGAGCGGGATCAGCCTGTATAAAGCGGCCGCTAAATTCAAACTTGGTCCAGCCTGGGCGCGTGCGGGTTACATTCAGCCAACCGGCCAGACGCTGTTAGCGCCACACTGGAGCTTCATGCCGGGTACTTACAAGGGCGCGGAAGCCGGGGCTAACTTTGACTATGGCGATGCAGGCGCACTGAGCTTCTCGTACATGTGGACCAACGAGTACAAGGCGCCGTGGCACCTTGAAATGGATAACTTCTATCAAAACGATCAGAAGAGTAAGGTTGATTACCTGCACTCCATCGGTGCGAAATACGATTTCAAAAACGACTTAGTGCTGGAAGCCGCATTTGGTCAGGCGGAAGGTTATATTGATCAGTACTTCGCCAAAGGTAGCTACAAGTTTGATATCCCTGGCGGTCCGTTGACCACCAGCTACCAGTTCTACGGTACTCGTGACAAAGTCAGCGATCACGGCGTGAACGATATTTATGACGGCACGGCATGGTTGCAGGCGTTAACCTTCGGCTACAAGCTGAACGAGGTCTTCGATTTCCGCCTGGAAGGGACGTGGGTTAAGGCTGACGGCCAGCAGGGCTACTTCCTGCAACGGATGACGCCAACCTATGCATCTTCAAACGGCCGTCTCGATATCTGGTGGGACAACCGCTCTGACTTCAACGCCAACGGTGAAAAGGCGATCTTCTTCGGCTCAATGTATGACCTGAAGAACTGGAGCCTGCCGGGCTGGGCAGTGGGTGCGTCCTACGTCTATGCATGGGATGCGAAGCCTGCGACCTGGCAGCTCAGCCCAGATGCTTACTACGATAAAAACAACACCATCAAAGAGTCTGCTTATAGCCTCGATGTGGCCTATACCGTACAGGATGGCCGTGCCAAAGGCACCCTGTTCAAGCTGCATTTCACTCAGTATGACAACCACTCAGACATCCCAAGCTGGGGTGGCGGTTACGGCAACATATTCCAGGATGAGCGCGACGTGAAGTTCATCGTCATTGCACCGTTTACCATCTTCTGATTCGTCACGCGGCAGGCGTAAAGTTTGCCGCGTAACCTGAGGGCATACTATGAAAAAATTGATTCTCATTGCTGTCATGGCGTCCGGGCTGGTGGCTTGTGCGCAACCGCCGATACCGAAAGAAGACAGTAAACTGAAAGAAGCTTATAGCGCTTGTATCAATACGGCGGAAGGCAACCCGGATAAAATCCAGGCCTGCCAGAGCGTACTGGATGTCCTGAAACAGGAAAAAGAGCATAAGCAGTTTGCCGATCAGGAAACAGTACGCACGCTGGATTATCAGCAGTGCATTCAGGCAACCCGTACTGGCAACGATCAGGCTGTGAAAGCTCGTTGCGACAAGATTTGGCAGGAAATTCGCACCAACAACCCCCCTGCAACCCCGTAATCTTTCACAACCTCCCCGGTCTTATCACCGGGGATTTTTTGTGCACAGAAAACCCCCAGCTAGGCTGGGGGTTCAGTAAAGCTTTCAGCTTTGAGTCGGTTCTAAAAACCCCTTTTGATTTGTTAAAACAGGTTGCGGTCTGGCAACTGCAAACATTCAACAAGAAATCAAAAGGGGGTCCCAATGAGGGACGAAAAGAGCTTAGCGCACACCCGATGGAACTGTAAATATCACATAGTTTTTGCGCCGAAGTACCGAAGACAGGTGTTCTACGGTGAAAAACGCAAAGCGATAGGCAGTATCTTAAGAAAGCTGTGCGAATGGAAAAACGTGAATATTCTTGAAGCGGAATGTTGTGTGGATCACATCCACATGCTTCTGGAGATCCCGCCGAAAATGAGTGTATCGGCTTTTATGGGGTACCTGAAGGGCAAGAGTAGCCTGATGCTTTATGAGCAATTTGGGGATTTGAAGTTCAAATACCGTAACAGGGAGTTTTGGTGCCGAGGGTATTACGTTGATACGGTTGGAAAAAATACGACCAGGATACAGGAATACATAAAGCACCAACTGGAAGAGGATAAAATGGGTGAGCAGTTGTCGATCCCCTATCCGGGTAGCCCGTTTACGGGCCGTAAGTAATCCATAGATGCAAATGTCAGATCGTGATGCGCCTGTTAGGGCGCTGCTGGTGACAGAGCCTTATAGGCGCATATGAAAAACCTCCGGCTATGCCGGAGGATATTTATT
>NZ_JBLFJW010000017.1:0-115752 GCF_047713085.1 Pantoea sp. sgz302252 | reverse complement strand
AGCAGATGAAAAACCAGATGGAGCCGGAGTACACGCCGGTAAGGAAAATCCACCTGTACCACTGCGACCACCGGGGGTTGCCGCTGGCGTTAATTGATGTTCGTGGCGGGATCGCATGGAGCGCAGAGTTTGATGAATGGGGGAATATGCTGCGGGAGGATAATCCCGATAATCTGCAACAGCTTATCCGGTTGCCGGGACAGCAGTATGATAAAGAGTCGGGGCTGTATTATAATCGTCACAGATATTTTGACCCTGAACAGGGGCGGTATATCACGCAGGATCCGATTGGGCTGGAGGGGGGATGGAATTTATATACATATCCGTTAAACCCGATAGTAGAGATTGATCCGTGGGGGTTGGATGCGATACAAATTAACTATGACTATTATCCGGTTAATACCGGAATGGGGTTCAATTTGCCTCTCGGTCATGGTGCGGTTGTTACTGTTGATCCTAAAACAGGGAAAACTAAGTATTATGAATTTGGCCGTTATACAGACAAAGAGTGCGGGAATATAAGACAGAGGCCTGTTCCAGACTTAAGTATGGGTAAAGATGGACTACCAACCAAAGAGTCGTTAGAGAAATTATATAAGTTCACCTCAGAAAAATATGGACATAGTTCAACTGTAACGCCAACGTATTATTCTGATACTGATTACAATAAAGCGAATAAATATTCCGAAGATTTTAGTAAAAGCCATGACTGCTATCGTCTGATAGGAAACAATTGCAAGACATTTGCATTTGATGCCGCCACAGCGGGCACAGAATAATTCCGTAAGGGAGAAATACGATGGAGAGGATAATTAGACTTGCGCTATTGTGCTCAATCTTGATAAATGCGGCTCTGTTTTATCGGGTATTAGATTTGGGGGTGATGACAACTTATGGGGTGGATGAAATTAATTACCGGAGTCGACAGGCCTCCGACCTGAAAAAGTTACTTCCTTTATTGCTGAAGTCAACGTCACAGGAGCAGGTTTTGCTTGCGGCAAGGCAAGCAGGCCTAGAGGTAATTAAGAAACCTGGTGAAGGTACTTACGTTGGAACAGTGCTTTTCACTTACTCTAACGGTAAAGTGATGGCTGTTGATTTACAATGATGATTGTGAGTGGAAAATCTACTCCGGTTATGAAAAACAGACCTCGGCAAGAACGGTAACGAAAGCCAGCTACCACTATGACCCGTTCGGACGGCGAATCAGTAAAAGCGTGGACAAAAACCACGAAACGATCTTCACGCACTACGGCGCGGGAATACGCCGACATGGAGCGGCTGGAAGAGGACCTGAGAACCGGAAATCTGTCAGCGCGCACCCGGGAATGGCTGGCCTTTACGAACATCCCGGTGCCGCGAACAGCTTGACCCGCTGCCAGCGGTGGCTATCCGGCGTATTCACCTGTACCAGTGTGACCATCGGGGACTGCCGCTGGCGTTTATTGATGTTCGCGACGGGATCGCATGGAGCGCAGAGTATGATTAATGTGGAATATGCTGTGGGAGGATAACCCCGATAATCTGCAATAGCTTATCCGGTTGCCGGGGCAGCAGTATGATAAAGAGACGGGGTTGTATTACAACTAGCATCGTTACTATGACCCGTTGCAGGGATGGTATCACTCAGGATCCGATTGGGTTGCGGGGTGGGTGGAATATCTATAATTACCCGCTGAATCCGGTCACGAATACAGACCCTCTGGGGTTAGAAGTTCTTCCTGGTCCACTCCCTTTGCCAATTCCATGGACAAAAAGCCCTGCACAGCAGCAAGCAGATGATAATGCTGCAAAAGCATTAACTAAATGGTGGCATGACACTTTTAGTGAGGAAGATGAGTGTCCTCCATGTGCACCTCCGGCAGGAGAAAAATATAAAAATACATACAGAAAGACATGAGGGTAGGGGGTTAGCTGATGGTGCTCATGGTTGCATGGTTTTAACAGGAAGTCCTGTCCATTGGCATTATGATGTTAATAATCAGAATGCTAGAACATGTGAGTGTTTTCCTAGGGAACATCTTTTCGGCGGTTGTGGTTTTCCGTGATAAATTCAGTTGGAGGTAAAAATGGAGCATGATTTTGAAAGCTTTTGTTTTCACGATAACTTAATTCATGGGATCATTTTTTATTCTGATCCAGGAGAGTTTTCTTCAGATATTGCACTAGATATTGACCATATAGAGAAATGGGTTGAAACGGATAAGGGGGAAATAGGTTTTGTTATATCTAAAGCGCTGTTGAAATTTCATGATGTAACAGATTTGAAAATTTCAATTGATTGGGGGGATACAAAGAACAGCCAATTTTCAGGAGGGGCGGCGGGACTTTATATAGATGAAATTACAAAAAAGAAAATATATTCTCCTGTCGCAGATAATTATTTTTTATGGAAAATAGAAACCAATAAGCGTGACAGATATCTTTTATTTGGTGCGTCATCTTTTTCCTTGGAAATTGTCGGGAAGCAACACATAGTTAATCGACAATTTTTGATGCGAGATGAGAGGTAGAATTTCTTCACCTTGGGAAATTTTATATAGCTGATAAAAATATGCTACGACTGGGATGGCGACAGGCTGACCACCACCCAGACAGATGCCACCCGTATTCAGACGGTGTATCTGCCGGGGAGCTTTACGCCGTTAATCCGCACTGAAACTGCGACAGGAGAACTGGCAAAAGCTATCCATCGCACGCTGGCGGAGAAACTCCAGCAGGATGCAGGAATGGTGTTTGTGCCGGAACTGGTGGCGCTGCTGGATAATCTGGAGCGGGAGCTAAGGACTGACAAGGTCAGCGAGCAGAGCCAGCAGTGGCTGGCACAGTGTGGTCTGACGCCGGAGCAGATGAAAAACCAGATGGAGCCGGAATACACGCCGGTAAGGAAAATTCACCTGTACCACTGCGACCACCGGGGACTGCCGCTGGCATTAATTGATGTTCGCGGCGGGATGGCGTGGAGCGCGGAGTTTGATGAATGGGGGAATATGCTGCGGGAGGATAATCCCGATAATCTGCAACAGCTTATCCGTCTGCCGGGACAGCAGTATGATAAAGAGTCGGGGCTGTATTATAATCGGTACAGATATTTTGACCCTGAACAGGGGCGGTATATCACGCAGGATCCGATTGGGCTGAAAGGAGGATGGAATCCGTATCAATATCCGTTGAATCCGATCGCAAATACAGACCCTTTGGGGTTAGAAGCTATTCCTGGTCCGTTCCCCTTACCAATTCCTTGGTCAAAAAATCCTGCACAGCAGGAAGCAGATGATAATGCCGCAAAAGCATTATCAAAGTGGTTGAATGATACTTTTAAGAGGGTTAAATGCCTACCAGCCACACCACAGAACATAAAAAAGGTTGTATCTAATTGTTCGCTAATGACATTGCAACGAAGAGTCTCAGTTCCTGTTATTGATCTATATACTAAAATGTTGGAGGATAATAGTGTCCCACCGCCTGTAAAAATGGATGGTAATGTGATAGTTGATGGCAATCATAGAATGATTGCAGCTATGCTATGTGATACCGAGGCTCCAAGAGTACCGGGTACACGTCCTTTAACCAGAGAAGTATATCCATTAAGTGAAATTGAGCCGGATTTAGACGATTGGGGTAATAGATGATCAGAATTAATTTTGAAAATGATGATTTTTTGGACATTAATGCCACAACTCTATCTGGGTTTGATTTTAGTGGAATGAACTTACATCGAGCCATATTAGATGACTTTTGCTTGGATGGAACAATATTTAAGGATGCGCACTTAAGAAATGCAAGCATAGAAAATACGTCAGCAAAAAATGCTGTTTTTTATAATTCTTCATTAATGAATGCTTTCCTTAAAAATTCAGATATGAGTGGGTGTGATTTTAGAAAATCAAAAGCAATAAGTGCTGAGTTTCAATATTCCATCTTAATTAACTCTGATTTTAGCGCTGCTAATGTGAATTGGTGTAATTTTTCTGATGCTAATTTATGCGGTGCCAATCTATCGTTTGAAAAATATAATGGAGTTATATTTTCAAGGGCGTTATTTGATAAAGACACACAATGGCCTAATGGTTTTGATCCAATATTGAATGGTGCTATATTAATGAATGAAATTGGATGAATGTGTTAAATACAACAGTATTGCGTGTAGAAATCTTGGCTGGTGTGAGAATTTTTATCACTGTGACCACCAAGGGCTACCGCTGGCGCTAACCAATATTACCGGTGGGATTGCGTGGAGCGCAGAGTTTGATGAATGGGGGAATATGCTGCGGGAGGATAATCCCGACAATCTGCAACAGCTTATCCGTCTGCCGGGACAGCAGTATGATAAAGAGTCGGGGCTGTATTATAATCGGTACAGATATTTTGACCCTGAACAGGGGCGGTATATCACGCAGGATCTGATTGGGCAGAAAGGAGGATGGAATCTATATAAATATCCCTTGGATTCGATTATGAAAATAGACCCTCCTGGATTAGATAAGATAGATTTTCCAGGTTATAACACCCCATGGGGAAATGAGGTTGGCGCCGCCGTAAATGCCGTATCTGAAGGTAAAATGTCGTATGAAGATGGGGCGGCTGCAATAGATGCAGCCACAGGTCCTTACTATTCTCCACTTATATTTTCTTCTTCTTTTGATGTCGGTGTTGCAGCCTATGGGATCACTGGTGGTAGTATTGCACTTGGCATTCTTACCGGGAATGGTGATAAGGGATTAGATCTGTGTGCATATATTATGGCATGTCAAGGTGTTGGGGCTGGAGCTTCCGGTGCTGCATCTATTTCTGGTACAGTCAGTAATGCACCGCTTGGTTCTGGAGTGTCATATAGTAGTGGTGCAACAACTGATGTTGGATTCTTACTTAATGGTTCTGCTACGGGTTTAGTTGAGATGAATGGTAAGAATGATCCTTTGCATTGGTCGGCAACAGCTGCTGGAGGATTGGGTGGTGGAGAGTTTGCAGGTGCGCTTACTTGCCAGCAATATACTCGTTGTATAGTTAATTAGAGATTCTTATGAAAATTAAAATCATTATTCTTATAATGACTGTCTTTTTTGCAGGGTGTGATAATCATGATGTAAATGATGCCGTAACTGAAGTGGCTCGGTTTCATTCAATGTATAACACAAAAGAATTTAATGGAATTTATGATGCTATGTTAACAAATGAATTCAGGAACTCAATGCCAAAAAGTAGTTACGTTAAATTTATGAGTCAGACCTATAATATAATAGGGGCATATGACGGCAGTACATTAAAAAAAAGCAATCAAGTTAAATCACTGATTGGAAACGAAAAAATAGAATTGACATATAATTCAACATATGAAGAATATAATATAGATGAATTCTTTATTTTAGAAAAGGAGAGTGGCGTCTATAAAATAAAAAAAATAGTATATGATGATATTAATGCCATAAAGAAGGAAAATATTAAAAGCAGATGAAAAACCAGATGGAGCCGGAGTACACGCCGGTAAGGAAAATCCACCTGTACCACTGCGACCACCGGGGGTTGCCGCTGGCGTTAATTGATGTTCGTGGCGGGATCGCATGGAGCGCAGAGTTTGATGAATGGGGGAATATGCTGCGGGAGGATAATCCCGATAATCTGCAACAGCTTATCCGGTTGCCGGGACAGCAGTATGATAAAGAGTCGGGGCTGTATTATAATCGTCACAGATATTTTGACCCTGAACAGGGGCGGTATATCACGCAGGATCCGATTGGGTTGCGGGGTGGATTAAATCTTTATTCCTATCCACTCAATCCAGTGTATCATTCCGATCCTTTAGGGCTAGAAACCGTTAAATGTATAAAACCACTGCATTCATTGGGAGGGACTGGTGAAAAGAGTGGGCCAGATATATGGGGGAATCCATTTTACCATCAATATCTTTGTGTTTCAGATGGTAAGGGGAGGGATATTTGTGGAGGGCAAGATCAGAGAGGAGAGCATGCAACTGATGGGCTATGGGGGGCCGGAAAAGCAAGCAATGACACAAAAGAAAGTGGAGGGCGATGTGATTCTGTCGAACCAGATAACAGTTGCATTGAAAATTGCTTAAAAGAAAAATTCAAAGGAATTAGACCTCGTTACACTGTGTTACCAGATATCCCAATTTCAATAAATTTAGGGCTATTTAAAAACTGCCAAGATTGGTCTGATGATGCCTTGAAATCATGTAGAATGAAATGCTCTGGCAATGATTTCGGACGGCTAATTAGATTTATGCTGACGGGGGTGATATGATGAATTGTTTTGTTTATTCTGTAAAAATAATATGGCTGAGCCTGTCTGTTCTAATATTGTGTTTTTCGTTGCATAGACTTTCACAATTGCATTCAATGCATGACATTAGTGAGTTAATAAGTGTAATGGCATATGGGATGATATTGATATCATTTCCTACAGGGATGGCTTCTGCTGTCGTATTGTTTCTTGTTGATTTTATCATTGGTGCTAATATTGACAATAAGTATGTTGCAATAACGGTTATATGGTTTGTTTTTTTACTTGGCGGATATATTCAATGGTTTCTGTTAATGGATAAAATTATCAGGAAAATGAGAATATAGGAAGTGATGTATACAATGCTGCGCAAAAAGAAGCAGGAATGAGGGGCAATAATGGTAATTATAAATAGAAGTATACTATCATTGATATCTTCACTATTTGCAGTAATCATCTACTCATACGATTCATTTGCGTATGAAAAGAATCTATCACTGAGTTCAGTAGCCAGTTTTCCGTCAACGATAAATGCATTGAAAGATAGATGGTTTTTTTGTGATAAATGTTTGAATAGTACACGCTGTAGTTCTGATGATATTGAGCAATGTAAAACAATTACATTGCCAGATAGAAATGAGGCTTTAAATTTAGCTGTAGGGAGGGCGAATAGTGAGGCAGTTTATTTTTTGGTCCTGACGGCTAAGACAGATGTCAATAGTACCGTAGGAGAATATAAAGAGACCCCATTAATTGTCGCCAGTTATTATGGTACGGAAAAACATCGAAAAATAGCTGAATTTTTAATTTCACATGGATCTGATGTGAATGCACTGGCTACCGCCCCAGCCGATACGGCATTGATTACAGCTATTTGGAAGAATAATATTGAGTTCGCAAAACTATTGCTCAGGCATGACGCTGACGCTTCATTAACAGCATCCGGTAAAAAAGAGGGTTATGTTTGTAAGTATGCAATACAAAAAAAACAAGCCGAAATTATTCCATATATTCCCAATTGCTGCTCTGTTGTAGAGCAAAACTCTGATTGGATTCGAGACGCTGGATATTTATGTCCGTGAAAGGGCTTTATCAAAAAATATCATTCAGTCATGTAAAATGTTGACCAATTGTTATTGGACAAAATGGGTTATATAATAATATGCATACTTAAAATGGATTCATATTTCCCCAATAGTTCCATTCTCATATTAATCTTAAATTTTTCATATTTCTGATAACCGCTTAAATCTTCATATTCCGTAAGATCATATTGGTTAAGAACCCAGTAATCAGCAACAATTGCCGCCTGTTGCTCCATTGTATAAAAAATAAAATAGGGTTTATCAAAATCATATGTACACCAACATGATGATGCATACGTACTATCATGAAAAGAGGAATCATGACGATAATATTGCCAGACAAAGGTCATGGCAAAAATAAATAAATGAGGATATTTGACTGAATCACGATAACTGGTATAACCAGAAGAAAAATCAGTTCTGTATTCGTTTATACTTAGAAGGACTTCTCCGTTTTGAGTATTTGTAATAGCTTTTGATTGTGATCTGGATTGGTTGCTACCACAGTATATTTTTACCCGATCGTAGTTTATGGCGTTTTGAAACACACTTTTTGCAAGTTTTATCTCGCCAGGCGTGAGTGATCTGAATAATTCAGTATCAGACTTAGAAGTTAATTCGATTAATACTGATTGTTTCTGATCATTTCTCAGAATGGGTTCATTACTATGAGGAATGTCTCTTAATATATGTTCGCACATAACAACCTCCAGTTATTTTATCTGATCATACGCTCAGGAACAGAAAACTCAATAAAAATATGAGTTATAAATGGAAGCCCCTTTGCTCCTGTTCAGGGCAAAAGGGAGAAGTGCTTATGTATTAACTCAGGAGCATAATACTTTATTAAGACACTTTTTTCAGGCGGCGGGCATACTGGTAAGCCGACACATATCCGTCATTATTTGCATCAAGATAATCAGACCACCACTGCATCATCTCGATCCGCTCCTCCAGATATTCGGCCTTGTGAATATAGGCAGCACGGACGCTGTTTCTTTCCTGGTGGCTCATTTGTTTTTCAATCGCTTCTTTGCTCCATAATCCCGACTCACTCAGCGCACTACACGCCATCGCCCGGAAGCCGTGTCCGCAGACGTCTTTTTTGGTGTCGTAGCCCATCACCCGCAATGCCTTATTTACGGTGTTGTCGCTCATGCACTTGTCCTGGTCGTACTCACCGGGAAAGATAAAGGCCAGATGCCCGGAGAAGGCATCGATCTGTTTGAGGATCTCAATCACCTGCTCCGACAGCGGCACAATATGCTGAATTTTCATTTTCGAACCCCGGTAAGAGAAGCGCACGTTTTCGATCTGCTCACGTTCTTCCGGGATCACCCACAGCTTTTGCTGCCAGTCGATTTCACTCCAGCGGGCAAAACGTAACTCGCTGGAACGCACAAAAAACATCAGCGACAATTTAAGGGCATACTTCGTCAGCAGCCTGCTGCAGTAGCTATCCGTCCGGGATAAAAGCTCAGGCAATTTGTCCAGCGACAGGGCCGGGTAGTGATTCGTTTCTGGCGCAGTAAATTCACCGTCCAGATACAGCGCCGGGTTCGCTTTGAGCAACTGCTTTTTCATCGCGTAGTGCATGATGTCGGTGACATAGTTTTTCAGCCGGGCGGTGATCTCCAGAAAACCTTTGCTCTCCACCTTGCGCAGCGTGAACAGCAAATCCTCCGTTTCGATTTGATCGATCAGGTGATTCCCGATATCCGGGAAAACATACATCTCCAGCCTGCGCATAACGGTTTTTGCGTAATGCTCAGACCCGCGTTTGTGCTCACCATGCCAGTTAGTGGCGATCTGGCTGAACGTCTGCCCATTTTTCCTCTTCTGTTTCTCCGTTTGCTTCACAGCCGCCGGATCGACACCTGTATGAATGTTATTGCGTGCCGCTTCGCGCAGGCGACGAGCCTGCAACAGCGAGATCTCTGGGTAGGTAGGGGCCAAAGGCCAGTTTTTTCTCTTTGCCATCGATGCGGTACTTCATATACCAGAATTTTGAGCCATTGGGTTTGATCAACAGGTACAGTCCAGAACTGTCTGTCATTTTGAAAGGTTTGTCGGCGGGTTTAGTCTTGCGAATAGCGGTGTCTGTTAATGCCATAGCGTGGGGGCTCCGTTTGCTCACCGAACCGTGAGGCCCCTGATTAGGCCCCCAAAAACTATGGATGTCAAAAAAACCGGCAACCTCTTACGAGATAGCCGGGTAAAGATAAGTTCTTGTTTTTTAACAATCTTGAGACTCATAGAGATGTCTCAGGACTAGAATTTGGCTCCTCTGACTGGGATCGCCTTTGCCAATAACTGGCTGAATAACAAGCTAAATCTAAATCTGCTTCCTGTCAAGACCACCAGAATGACCACCATTTCACTACGGGACTAATGACATATTTAGGCGCTGACTTTAGCCAATTGAACACCAGCAAACCGCGCTAATTATGGTGCAGGCACAATAGTATCAGCTCCGAACCAATTCCCAAGTGTTGTAAGTGCCTCAGGAGACAAAGCTTGTGTAAACAAGATTGCAAGGCGCTTTTGAGGTCTGGAGCAGGCAACGTAAAACAAATTTCGGTTACGCTCAAATGAATCTTCTTTTCCTGCTGGGAGCATTTGCTCTCCAGCAAAGCCCAACATTTCACCAAAGTTATATTGGTTCCACCCTCGTCCAACAACTACCAAGACATTTTCAAATTCAGCACCTTTCACACCATGTTTAGTCTCAAAAGGGGAATGACCATCAAGATAACGGCGAAGTGACTTTACTTCGGAATAGGGAATATCTTTCAATTTTTCCAGTTCTTTTAGCCTTCGGGGTATTTCCGCACCAGCAGTCCTGTCATAATTGAGTAATTCCTGCTCGTGTTTTTCAACATTATCAGGAAGTCTGGGCTTACGATGAGTACGCAAGAATTCAACCACTTCACCGATAGTTCCTGTTTCGCGTATAGCAAGTAACTGCATCATTGCATTGTGCCAACTTTCCTTATCTGAATGGCTACGTAATTGTGGTGTAGCGCCACCAAAAACTTCAAACATCGCACCATATTTACGAGCCTCAAAGGCGTCGCAGGCAGGTTCAAGCTTGTCGATAAAGAAGGCTATATGCTCGTTTTCTTTTTTCGTAAAAGATTCGTTATATCGAAACGTTGCTACTATATTTGAGTAACCTTGCTGATTGGCTAAAAGTCGATGAGTCAGCATGAGAATTTTGGTATGTGCGGGAGAGAAATCCCAACCATCTTGTTGCAACGTTTCTTTGACACGTTCCAGAGTAGCTTGCCCTTCTGCTAAAGGGAGATCTCCACCCCAGTGCAAACCTTTTTGACGTACCCCTTGCCAATTGTTTGTATGGAAAACCCGTACCTGACCTTCAGCTTCGGGGTCTTTGACACACTGCGGTAGCTCAGGCCTCATGAGATTGAGGGCATCGACAATTGTCTTATCCGAACGAAAATTGGCCTCCTTACCTATCTCAACCACATCTGGATGTTCCAGTTTACCACATCCACCACCATAGATTTTTTGCCAATGGTCGCCGAAAAAACCAAATAGAGGAGCTCCAGTTTGCCCAAGAAAATGTCTTTTAATTGCCTCAATCCAGTCTTTGTCTGTGTCCTGGTACTCATCGACCAGAATGATCGGGAAGCGTTCTGTAATCACTTTGCGGAACTTATCGTGTTCCATGAGTGAGATAGTTAAAGAAAGGACATCGTCATGATGAATCGTTATACGATGGTCGCGGATGGAGCGATGTCCAAGATTATACTCAACACTACGATTACCAAGGCTTCCACCAGCCTCTTCGAGCTTTTCTCTCCACTCTGGCATTGCTTCAATCAGTTCTCTCAACGGTTTTTGAAAGCTACTGATTAACGACCAACAGAACGCATGATTGGTATCACAAAAAACGATGGGGCTTCGATCTGTTCGCGCGACGATTTCATCCTTCGCCACGTTAGTAAAGGTAATGCAGGCAATTTGCTGGCTATGTTTTTCAAATAAATCCTTATTTCGCTCAATCAAGAATCGAAGTGCCTTAATAAGGGAATATGTTTTACCCGCACCCGCACCCGCACCCGCACCCGCACCCGCACCAGCGCCAGCTTCCAGCCGGAAGCTTCGTCCTTCACTGAGGCAAGCATACATAGATTCCAAAGCTCGCTGGCTAGCAGCTTCGGCGGGCGAATGGATCTCAGACATCAGCGCTGGCTCCTTCTTCAATATTAGTTGTGGCCTCTACAACCTGCGCCAATACTGGATCTTGTGTCATAGGCTCATTGCTGCCAGCTAACCAGCGAATTCCATCGACGATGTATTTGGGGGCGTTCCATTCTGTCTCTGTAATCGCGTATTTCAATGCAAATTCTGATTTTTTCCACTCAGCCGCTTTATCACGGGCTTCTATTTCAAGTTCCTGAGTATTTCTCCCTACCAGCCCGAATAGAACCGAGTTTGCAAGGATAAATGCATCTTCGAATGTGCGTCCGCAGGGGCCATCTGTCACTTCTGCACATTGATAGGCAATACGATTTCCATTACGAGCTTTATCATCGTCACTCCTTGCAATCAAACCAGCTAATGTGAAAGGAGTATCTTCAGAGAACCATGCTTTCAAACAAGCATTACTGGAATATGTGCCAAGATGAACGGCGCACGCTTTACCCCGAGGAGCCAGAACGGCATCCAGATCAGTTATGATCAGGCTCTGAAGTTCAAGAAATGCTAATAACTCGAAGAACAAATGAGCGTAAGCACCACCGACTTCCATCACCGTTGCGTACTGGCTCGACAGCTTCGGTCTTTCTGGTTCGGCTGATTCTAGTTTTTTGATGATAGCAGGAAGCAATAATCGCTCGCTCAATCCCTCGACGAGAATAGCTTTATCTGCGAAAAAGAGATCGCAACGGGTCAGCGTCATGTATTGATGAAGGAAATTTCTATCTTCCGTTGGAATATGTCTAAGCCCTTTACGCAAGTCTTTGATTTTGGTTGTACGAACTCCTTCCTGAGTTCCCTGCACTGTAGCACCGAGAAAATAGCGAATGCTCTCGAAACCAGCTGCGTTGGCAATGTGAGATGAGTGTGTAGAGACAACAAACTGGACGGGCCAGGGGCTCCTGTCCTCAGTGCCGTCAACCAGTTGTTGCACAATCTTGGCAAGTTGACGAATAAAGACCTCCTGCATTTGCGGGTGCAGATGGGCTTCAGGCTCTTCAATGAAGATCAGATGTTCACCCGGCTCAGTAACTTCAGCGCGAAATGCCTTATAGAAACCAGCCAGCTGCAGCAGAATAAATATTAAATTACGAGTGCCAAGACCGTTGTACGACTCTGGTAGTGTGACACCGCTATAACCCGAATACCGAACCTTAGTGAAGTTTGATAGTAACTTGCGCACGTCGAGCAATGTTTCGGTGTGTAATTCTTGCCCTCCCAGTCCGGGATATCCAAACGTTTTCAGCGCAGGAATCAGGCTTTTGAGTTGGCTACCAAAGTTTGTGTCAATCTGAGTCTGAATATCTTGAACTGCACCTTTCAACGCATCGGCAATTCGCTTATCTGCTGTATCCGCAGAGGCCGAGGACGCTGTTGCGAAAAGATGTTCTACCGTTTTAGCCAGTACATCCGATTCTCTGGATGTCACATCATCGAGTCCCCGTTGAGCGTTGATAAAGCCCGACTTGACCAGACCGCGCAGTGTGCTAGATTGTAACTCGCGACGATTTTCTGGATCATTGGGATCTTCAGCCCATATTTTTACGCAAAAATCGTTGGGAATACGTTCCCGTAACGCCCGGAAGAAGGCAATCCGAGTCTCCTGAGTTAGTGGTTCTGTGGGCTGTCCTTCGAGAAACCGTGCCAGTTGGCCATCTTTCAATTCATACCTGACTACCACGAGCGCTTCTGTACACGCCGGATCCAAATCAATCACGAAGGGGCTCAATGGGCCTAATTGAGGTTGCGTGGAGTCGTACTGGAATTTCAATCGAAGCTCAATAGCTGGGACGAGATCACGAATAACATGATCCTCTTCCCCTTCGTTTAGCGCTTTCAGTGCATCACAAAAACGGTCATAGCAAGAACTGGAAAAGTCTTCGAGTTGAAAAGTCGCACTGCCGTCTGCTAAAAATCTGCGTATTATCTCTGAGAGCGATGTTTTCCCACTGTTGTTTCGACCAACAATGACTGTCGTCTGTTCCTCTAATACAAGCTCCACGTCAGCTAAAAGTCGGAAATTCTTTATTTGAACCTGATGAATGCGCATACGTCCCTCAATCTGTGTATAGGATATCGACAAAGCTGATGTTATTACATTGCATGTGAACTTCATTCTTCTAATAGCTTAGTTGTTCACAATGCCTCAGGTCCTATATTATTACCTGAGG
Source organism: Pantoea sp. sgz302252 (assembly GCF_047713085.1). Classification (NCBI taxonomy): domain Bacteria; kingdom Pseudomonadati; phylum Pseudomonadota; class Gammaproteobacteria; order Enterobacterales; family Erwiniaceae; genus Pantoea; species Pantoea sp. sgz302252. The sequence continues at coordinate 102,032 of NZ_JBLFJW010000017.1, read as the reverse complement.
CATTGAAACTTTACTCTGTCAGTGATACATCACGCACATCATCCAGCTGAACCTGACATTCCTTCCATCGACGCACAAGCGTAGCCACACAGGGATTGCCCGCTAGTTGATTCATTCTGACCCAATCAACATCAACTAGTCCGGCAAGAAGTTCGGAATTAAGTTCACCCTGCAATGCATGCCATTGGCGAATACTGGGTTGACGTTGAATAATAGGTTGAGGGGAGGAAAGACTGCCAACAATGACGTAATTTTGCTCTGGATCATGCCAGAGTCGTGTAATACCTGGTACGTTCTTGAGCCAGTTGCGAGGATCGCCTAAAGGTAAATCGAAGACACGAGATAATAATTTATTCCATGATGCTATTAATGATGTACTGGCTCTTTTTACTGATTTTTTAGCGACTTCCACCATAAGCGCATTTTTCTTTTCAGGCCATTGGGAAAAAACATAATTTTTTAAAACATCATAAGTGACATTGAATTCATTGTCGGAATAATATTTTCTTAAAGCACATTTCCATAGGTCACACAACAACTCTAGTTCGCGAAGTAACGTATTTTTATTTGTATCGGATAATTCACCTTCTTCAGTAAGTTGGTCTACATGAAACATTAGTTCATTCATTTCAGGTAATAACCATTTATTAAGAGGGAGTTGTTGCCGTTGAGAATCCAGAATAGTCATTAAATCATTTAATTTCTCCGGAAGCATATGAGGTGCTCCATATTGTGGATCCTGAAGGAGGATAGTCACTTCTTCCGTTTTGTGAATTATCACCGTCAACCGATTAACAAATCGGGTCAACTTCTCTGCTTCATTCCAAATCCCTTGTGTAATATCTTGGGGGCGATAATGGTAAGGCCACTTTTCGTTAAGCAAAGCGAGTAGTGCTGTTACAGAGGTATCAAACGAACAGAGTATATTATCACAGGCTGAAACAGCATCTGGCATAGCTGGGTGGAAAGGTAATATTATTGGGCGGTCTTGTTTAACAGTAAACAAACAGCCATTAGTGATTACAGCGAGACTACTAGTGAGTAGATCCTTCTGCTGCGGAAGCGTCACACTAATTTTGGTCTCATTGCATAGCAGCAAATGCTTCAGGGCTAATTCTTTATATACAATTTCAACATTACGTGCCAAAGATTCTTGAACCGCTTTTTTCTCAAAATCACTGATACTATAATCATAGTAACGAGAATCTGTGGCAGGAATAAGCCTCGTGTCACCGTCAGGGGTAGACTGTTCTATTAGTAAGTTATCCGTAATTGGGTCGACTGTGAGATCAAAAGGATTAACATTAATATGCTGGCAGGCAGCTTTTGTTCTTAATATTTGTGTCAATGGATAGCGATCGTCAATGATACCCGGAGTCTGATCCAGCAAAACAAGTAGACACTGTGATCCATCAATTTCTATGTTCACAATCTGATCCGGTTCTATATCAGGTAGTAATGACATGTGTGCATCAGGATATTTTTCATTCAGCAGGGACTGAATGTTATTAACAATGTATTGTGGGGATACATTTTTCGAAAAACGTAGATCAAGAACCTTTATCTCTTTGTCAAGCTGTACACTTGGGAATTTAGCCTTGTCAGCTGTTTTGAATTTTGTTTTAAGCGGTAAAGGGCGTAACTTAAGTACTACTGGAGATAATCCGAAGCCAAATTTTCTTGCTTGCTCAATAAATTCATTTTGAACGGGTTGAAGGATCCAAGGCCAGCTATTTTTGAGTGAGGTTGAAGACGAAAGATCGAGAAAAGGGCGTAGCTTGCGTTTATCTTTATTTTTGGCTACTTCCCGGTAAATTTGAGATTTAGGTTTTGTCGTTTTTTCCGCTTTCCAGCGGGCAAGAACATTATTTTTATCATAAATCCATAATGGTTGATGAATATTAAATAATTCGTCTTTTATATCGACTGGACGTAGTGGAACATTTTTATGAAATAATATAACCTCAGTGATATTTTTATCGCTTCTTTGTTGAGTGCGACAGTCCAGACTAATTGCATTGATACCGCAACTATTCTTACTTTTCCAGACGTCAGTCTGTAGTAATGGGCATCCTAGTGTATGGCTACCTTTGCAATGTGAACCAAAGGCGGAGACTTTACGCATGATAAGTCGGATCCATACTGGATTCAGCATAGCCTCGTAATGGACACGCGTTGGCTCAACAATAATCCCATCACCATTTTTTATTATTGGTGGCTTGTCTTGCTCTGAGTCCAAAGCAACGTATAGTCCAAATTGATCCTTATGAGATTTCATCAAATAAGGATAATAACGACTGCCTAACTCATCATCAATTCGGCTTTGCCATTCATTCCAGCGATAGTTTTTACTTAACGGATAATGATAGACAACTAGTTTTTCAGCTTTCTCCCGATCGATCTCGTTGTCCCGGTAAATCATGTGTGAAAGAGGGAGAGAACGGATTATTTCGTCATTACGTTTCGCCATGATTTTATGCTCTTTCCATAATGTTTTGATTGATGATTTTTTTGAGTTGCCCGAATCCGGGTGTTTCCACTGAAATGGTGTCTGGGGTCACGCATCCGCCGAGAATCAGAATGTCCGCCTCATAAGGATTTTGAACAGGGGTTAATTGGTGAGAGAAACCCAGTAATTGACTATCAGCATGTGGAGCAACAAAGTTGGCGATAACCAATTTGGTTTTATTACCCTCGATAGCGCGAATTTGTGCCAGTTTTTTACTCAGACCCAGAGGGGTATGCTCTTGATTTGCGCCAGATGCCAACCATTGTTGATATTCTTCATCTGCCTTATCGAGAGTATCTTGTCTCCAAAACTTAGCATCCACACGATAATCAGAATTTTTTATGCTGAAATCATACTGCTCAAAAAGCCGGTGATTGCTCACTTGGCTGGTGGTAATGATGCTCTCTGAATAAAGAAGTGCCCGGATAGCTTCTTCTCCTAGACGTCCCATCAGTAGGCGTTGTATAACTAGTGGATGGAATGCGTAACGCTCTTCCAAATCGTTCGCGAAGGGCATAATAGACGTTCTGTAACCCTTACGGTTGAACCAGTCAGTAATGACAGGATGACGTTGGATATACTGATACAGTTTCTGAGGGTTGTATTGGCGCAGCCCTTCTGCTGTTTTGTCAAAAAACTGCCATGTCTGTGGGGAGTACCAGATTTTGCCGTCAGTATTAGCTAATTTCGGTTTTTCAAAGCAAGCCCATTTATATAATTCAAGATCAATGTCGAAAACGTTTTTTCCCGGTTTCCAGGCTAAATCATGTTGAAGTACTGCTTTACCGAGTTGTCGCCAGAGTAATGGGATGTCATCTCTTGGTGTTGACTGTTCCCGTAACAACCGAATAGCCGGAACTAGTCGCTGATCGATATAATCCACTGCTAGTTTTCCAGGCTGTGTCGGCGTCATGAGCTGGCTGAAGAAATTATTCTGTGTCAGTTCATCACGCTCCCGAAGTGTATCCAGTAATTGACGATTGAGTGCCGAAAGCTGTCGACGATTTGATGTATAGATAGGTAATGAAGCAAAGCGGGACAGGTCTTTTGCTAGTTCAGCATCAAGGTGAATCTCAGCGTTGGGTACTTCGCACCAGGCTCTCTCAATACGACCAACCTGCTGTTGAACATTGGCTGCCGTATTTTTTATATAATCGCTGGTTCTCTTATACTCTCCGTTTAACCGGGAGATTTCGTTCTTCCTGTTCAACATCAGTGGCAGGATAAAGCGCTGATGCTGTTTACGTGAAATTTCCCCTGCTCGTAGTAGTTTTTCCAGATTGCGTAACTGGAAGCCTGCATGTGCCATATCATCATTGCTATCTGCACTGGTCTGGAAAGCGGAAAAGTAAAAATGCCGTGATTCCAGTAAATATAAACAGGTCAAATCCATATTTTTGCCGGATTCAGGCAGGCTGAAATCCAGATTTATACCGTTGGTGGCAGAGGCAGTTTGTGTCAGCACAATAACAATACGTCGGGAAGCAAATGCAGCCTGATAGGCATCACTGAAGCCCTTTTTTTTCTGACATTCTGCGGTTAACAGACAGATTAGTGCGGGCTCGTTATGTATAGTCAACGGGATAAATACATCAGTAAAATTCTTTAGCAGAAGATTGTCGGATAAAGGCGGATCCAGCTTTAACCATGTGAGGCAATCTCTACTTTGTGTCGCTATTGCAGCGGTTAGCCATTTTCTTAAATAAGATATGGAATTAACAAAAGCCAGATGCCCTCGGTGCTGAGGCCTTTTTCCTGCTAGATCCAGCACATCAAGCAGTTTAAGTAGAATATTCTGGCGATACTCTGATTCGAAATCTGTTGAAGGTTCATCATCATTCTGGAAAAAATCGGGGGGCAGAGAAGCGAGAAGATCGGCTGAATGCGGGCTGTTCTTTGTTCTATTAAAATCATGGATCTCAGTATTCAGTTGTGTCTTTCTGATGCTTTCCTTGCTGCTATTGATTTCTTCAATCGCGGTATTTTGTAACTGAAGGTCATTATCGGTCTGAACGTAGGGCATCGGTTCTTTAAACCAGGAATCAGGTCGGTTTTCAAAAGTAGTTCCGAGAAAGCTTTTCGTAACTGTAGGGTTACGTGCTTCTGCAATATAGCGTAAGGCTGAGTTTATCCACCGGACATCAAAGTGGTTGCAGGCTCTTTCAATATATGATGTGGCCGACAGTGCAAAAACGAGATTACGGCTGGCTAGTGACAGTAGTAAACCTTCTGCTGTTGTTGGCAAGAACGCACGCTTGATCTGTATTCGTAATGGATCGATATCGGTATCCACAACATTTTGTTTCAGCAACCAGTTAGTTAACCCAAAAATACTGGCATGTGTATTGGGCAAAATATTACTTTTTCTTAGTTCCCGCAGTTCAGGCAGATCGGTACGTGGTAACAAAAACCGAGACATATTTGGCAGGGTTGAACCATAATATGACGGTCTGTAGTCATTAACCGGGTCGAACAGAAGTCGGGTTAACTTTTTGATGTATTCATACGTTTCATCTTCGCTGGCTGTCAGGTCCGTTAACATCAGACTGAACTTTCGAATAAACTTTTCCATCAGGCGCAAAAAATCACTGATGTCGATAGCCTGATCGTTATCCTGAAATGAGGAATCTGGTCTGATAATTTCGTAGCCATGTTCAGCCTGTCGCATGATAAGGCGCTCACTGGTTACCAGTTGATCGGAGCGAAATAAATAATGTTCACCGAAGGGTTTATTATCCAGATATCTTTGCAGAGGAATTACTAGCGATCTGGCATGTGTTAAATCAATTTTTTTTCCTTTTAAGGCGTCATCCAGTTCGTTAAGAAATGTCCCAAGACGTTCACGGATCATCGGTGCAGGTGCTGTTTCAACATACTGCATTCGTTGCAGTAATCTGCGTCCCCCCTCGAGTAACTGCCCCAAGCATTCAGGCGGTTCCTGAACCCATTGAGCTTGCGCCAGATATTCCTGTAGTACCTCAGCCTGATAATCAAATTCATCAATAAAAATGACATAATTGCGCAGCTCTTTGCTGGACATTCGTACTTTGCGCCGCCCATCGTAAAATGATGAAACGAGCTTTTGGGTTGTCATAATCAGCAGGTGTTGTTTTTCGTCGCGCCAGGCGATGGCGGGCAGAATGCGTCTGACCCAGGCATGACGACGGAAGTCATCAACTCGTTGCCTGGCGGCCTGCAAGAGTTCATGTTCTTCACCATATTTTTCTTTTTGCTTCCTGGCTTCTTTTTCCAGCAATTTGATATTTTGAATTAACGATATCTCAACTGCCGCACATGATTTTATTAACGCCTCTTTTTCACTGGCGATAGCTGCACGTAAATGTGCCGGGTATCCTTTCAATAATTTATTGATATATAGGATATTCCTGCAATTCTTACGCAGTTTGTCTGCAATATCTGGGTCGACAAATAAGTTTTTTCCCTCAAGTTCGTTGATGGAATTAAAGGGATCAGGGAGTGAATCTGCGGAAATATCTTTCTCATGAGGTAGTGGCGTAACCTCGATTGCAGAAACAATTTGTTCATCCTGCGCATAAAGCACACTAACGTTAAATGGTTTTCCATTGCTGTCTTCATGCGAACCTGTTTTTTCGTAAATGTCGTGGAGTATATTCCAGCGATGGGTAACCAGTATGGCCTGAGAGCCTGATTTTTTTATTGTCTCCAACGCCGGAGGGACGTTATCGGCGAAGCCAGAACGGTAGAGAGCGCTAGTTTTTCCACTGCCCGTGGGCCCCTGTAACTGACAAAAACCGGCAATGTGTTTCGTTGTTCTGGATTTTTTTGCTTGGGATAACGTATGTTCGATAACGGCATTATAGGAACGCAGTAAAGGGGGATTCACATATCACCTCATCGATCTCGACTTTTCGACGACTAATATTTCAACAATTTATGTTACGCCGCTCGGATGACATTGCAATAGTTGTGGTTAATTTTTCTTTATAAATCAATGAGCATGATATATTTTGTAACGTTATGATTAGTCTTGATGCCATATTGTTACTTTAGGTCATATGTTCTCTGTAAACGCGTGTTCGTCCTTTTTTCTCTTGCCTAATTGCCGGGTGTCACATCTGAACTAATTTGGCCTTTGCGCTATCGCTGATACTTCTCCGAAGAAGGTCCGTGCCGGAAGCTGCGCCGCATTTCGTTTATCTGATCCGCCATAAACCTTTGAACCGCAAAAACAGTTTTCTATTATCGGCCTTCTTACCACGAACTAAGCTCCCGCCTGCACAAAATGCTTCATGACCTGGAAGAAGCGCCTGATGTATCAGGATGGTCGCCGTTTTACCGGTAATGCAGCCTTTGAAAACTGCCGGATCTGTCTTAGGACGGATTAAGGCCTCCTTTACGCTTAGCCACACTAAGGAAACCATAATGAATCTGACTAAAAATTGCGCTCCGCCAGCCATTGATGTTATATTAAAATATAATATCCGGAGGTGCTCTATGTATACCACTCGCCTGAAAAAGGTTGGCGGATCCGTCATGCTGGCGGTTCCTCCCGCCGTGTTGAAAACGCTGGCTCTGTCGACAGACAGCGAAGTGGGAATGACCATTGATAATGGCTGCCTGATTATTGAACCCCAGAAACGGCCTCGTTATTCGCTTGAGGAACTGCTGGCACAGTGCGATCCGCACGCCGAAATGAGCGACGAGGATCGGGAATGGATTGATGCGCCTGTGGTGGGCAAGGAGATCCTGTAAATGGACAGAGGGGAAATCTGGCTCGTCTCACTGGATCCTACAGCCGGACATGAACAAAGCGGAAAACGTCCGGTGCTTATCGTATCGAAGGCAGCGTTTAACAAGCTGACCCGCCTACCCGTTGTTGTTCCCGTCACCAGCGGTGGAAACTTCGCCCGCGCAGCCGGTTTTGCCGTCTCACTGGAGGGGGCGGGAACCAAAACAACCGGCGTGATCCGCTGCGATCAGCCCAGAACCATTGATATGAGCGCCCGAAATGGGATACGACTGGAACGTATACCTGATGCTGTCGTGAATGAAGTGCTGGCCAGACTGGAAGCCATTTTGAGCTGAGGCTTTCGATGAGACTGACAGATGCAGAAAAGCAAAAAGCCTGCTCGAAAGCAGGCTTTTCTAAATTTGGCTCCTCTGACTGGACTCGAACCAGTGACATACGGATTAACAGTCCGCCGTTCTACCGACTGAACTACAGAGGAATCGTGTGAACGAGGCGCATATTAATGGGCCTCGTTTTTTGTGTCAACACTAAAATTAACTGCCTGATTCAATTGCATGAAATCTCGGCAATGCGTGCTTTTAGTGTACTACACGCATGTTTGTGCTTTCATCTCCGCCATTTTCACGAATTCTCTGAAGCGGGTCCTGCTGGTAAAAATGGCTGAAACGCTGCCACAGCGCAGGGAAGCGGGGGGCAAACAGCTCTGGTGCGCTAAAGAAGTATTCTGAGAGCACGGCGAAACATTCAGCAGGATCGGTCGCGGCGTAGGCATCGATGCTGGCTGCACTTTCTCCCACTAAATCGATTTCATCCTGAATGTTATCCATGGCGGCGTGCAGGTCGTGTTCCCAACCCGCGACTTCACGTAAGTGGATGAGCGGAATGCCATTAGCACGGTCACCGTTGCGGGTGTCCAGTTTATGCGCCACTTCATGAATGATCAGGTTGAAACCTGAGGCATCGAAGGAGTCCTGAATATCCAGCCAGTTCAGCACAATCGGCCCTTGCTGCCAGCTTTGCCCGGACTGGACAACTCGCTGGCTGTGGACCAGACCGATATCGTCTTCCCATTCATCATCCACGACGAACGGAGCAGGGTAGATGAGGACTTCATGAAAGCCGTCGAGCCATTCAATGCCCAGTTCCAGCACCGGCAAACAAAAGAGCATGGCAATACGTGCAGAATTGATGGGCGTCAGTTCCAGCCCTTGTAAAGGAACGAGGCGTTTTTGCTGCAAGAAGCGGTCAGCCAGTGGGATCAGCTTTTCCTGCTCGCCCTGCGTGAGCGTTGCCAGAATGGGAATGGCAAGCGCCTGTTCCCACGGAATATCCGCGTTATGGGGTGCGTCATGTGCTTTCCAGGGCCATTTAATCATCGCTTTGCTCGCAAACTCGTCACTTGAACTCAATGAAAAGGTCAGGGGATATTAAAATGCCAAAGATCGAGGCATCATGGCAACCACCTCAGCGGAGAGATGCCGGAGCGGCTGAACGGACCGGTAGGGGCAACGCTACCGGGGGTTCAAATCCCCCTCTCTCCGCCACTTCCTTCAGTCAGACGTCGGCATGATAGTCTGCTGCTTCGTTCAAGTCATTGATGTTTTTTATAACTTGAGAGAAGGGTCGCCCTTTCAAGATTGAGTTAAGTCGCTATTGAGAAATTCGCCATCAGAGTTGCCCGTAAAAGCTCGGATGGCGATGCCAATCCAGTTTATAGGCACAAAAAAGCCCGCTCGGGGCGGGCTTCAACTTGCTGACAAAGAAGGAAAAAGTCAGCAAAAACGAACTTAGAACTGGTAAACCATACCTACGCCAACGACGTCATCCGTGCTGATACCAGCCGCAGAATAGAATTTATCATCGTTATCCAGCAGGTTGATTTTGTAATCAACGTAGGTGGAGAAGTTTTTGTTGAAGTAGTAGTTAGCGCCAACAGAGACGTATTTCACGAGGTCTTTGTCGTTCCAGTCGCTGCGCAGGCCAGTATCTTTCGCCAGGTCCTTACCTTTGGACTGCAGGTAAGAGATTTCTGGACGCAGACCGAAGTCGAACTGGTACTGTGCAGTCACTTCAAAGTTCTGAGTTTTGTTGGCAATAGCACTTGATTGATCACCAAACGGCGTCATGTTGCGGGTTTCTGCATACATGGTCGCGAGGTAAATGTTGTTTGCGTCATACTTCAGACCCACCGTCCACACGTCGGCGTTTTCGCCGCCTGCGAGGCTGCCTGTCTGCTGTTCGTTTGTACGATCAGAAGACGCGTAGGCTGCACCTGCGCTGAAGCCCATACCGAAGTCATAAGTGGTGGAAATACCCCAACCATCGCCGTTATCACTGCGCATGTCGGTTGAGTCACCGCGGTTACTGGTGCCTTCCTGATCAAACACACCATCTGATCCTTCATTCGCCCCCTGATACTGCAGTGCGAAGTTCAGGCCATCCACCAGGCCAAAGAAGTCGGTGTTGCGGTAGGTTGCCATCCCGTTACCACGACCCACCATAAAGTTGTCGGTGTAGGTGTAGGAGTCGCCACCAAATACCGGCAGCATGTCAGTCCAGGCTTCAACGTCGTACACCACGCCGTAGTTACGGCCGTAATCAAATGAGCCGTATTCGCCGAATTTCAGACCGGCAAAGCCCAGACGAGTGGCAGACTGATTGCCGCTGCCTTCAGTGTCATTCGCCTGGATGTTGTATTCCCACTGACCGTAGCCAATCAGTTGGCTGTTAATCTGGGTTTCGCCTTTAAAACCGATACGCACATAAGTTTCGTCTCCATCGGAGCCAGCATCATCGGAGAATTGATGACGAGCATCGACTTTGCCATACAGGTCAAGTTTATTGCCGTCTTTATTATAGATTTCTGCTGCATTTGCTGCGCCTGCCATCAGTAAAGCAGGAACGATCATCGCCAATACTTTTCTTTTCATTATGCAATCCTTTGAGTTATTAATTACATGAATAAATGCGGTCAATACTAAACTACAAATAAATACTATCGACTAAGTTCATTTTTATTTAAAATAAATATGTAAGCAAGTTATTTAAAATATTTCCATTTGTATCTAAAGCGTCTATATATGTATTTTATCAATGTAAGTGCTCGTCTCATTTACTACGGTGATTTATAGGTGTTTTTTACTGGGTTGGATAACGTAGTGGTTTTGTTTTCTGAAATGTTTTTTACAGAGTGATGTGTTGCGAGTTAAGAGGCGGGTTATGCTCAGGAAAAAGGCGAAAAAAAACCTGATTGCAATCAGCAATCAGGCGTGATTAGAAATGAATAACAAATGAGTGCAGTGTAAAAACAACAAAAGGCAGGGAATGATTCCACGAATTAATACGAAAAAGAAGTCTGGAAAAGCACTTTTATAGGTGAACACCCCGTGGTCATGACATTCTCAGAAAATACCCAGACTTTTAATTGAGAAATACAGTTTGTCTGGGCAGGGGCTTTTAGTGAACGAAATTTGCCGAAGATCAAGGTAACGGCAACTGACGCTAACAAGAAACGTCAGGCCCCTTTGCGGCGTGTCTGAAGATGCTATAATGTGACCAATATCACATTAATGATCTTGAAAAGTGAAAAACGAAACATTCAGGTGCGAGCAGACACGCACTTTCTTGATAGAGGAAAGAGCCACCCGGGGTCCCGGCGGCATGTTGGCGCTGTGGGTTTTTTACGCTTATTGCGGCTATTTTATCTGGGCGATGCTGCGCTATGTTTGGGTTGTCATTCAATTTGATCCGATTCCGGGGACAACGCTCGATGGCGCGATGGGATCAACATTTGGCAAGTTAATTGGGGCATTATTAGGCTTTTTGGTGTTAGGCATCGTCGGATCGATCCTCGGGGGGATTGCCTGGTACACTCGGCCACGCGGGTCATCGTATTCAGAAAGCTGACATCAAAAGCTGCTATTCTCATTGCTCTTTCTGACAAGGGTGAGTAAACGAATGACTTTGCATCTCTGGCAGCAACGCTTTGAAACCTGGCTTCATGACCATCACGACAGCGACGACGCGGCTCATGATCTCTCCCATTTTCGGCGTGTCTGGGCCACCGCCCAGCAGCTAGCGGCGAACGAAGAGGTTGATGAGCTTGTGGTGCTGTGTGCCTGTTATTTTCATGACATTGTCAGCTTGCCCAAAAATCATCCTGATCGCAGCCGCTCATCTCAACTTGCGGCGCAAAAAACGCTTTCTCTGCTGCAGGCTGATTTTCCCGATTTTCCTGGAGATCTGTACGCGTCAGTCGCACATGCAATTGAAGCGCACAGCCACAGCGCCAATATCACACCGCTGACGCTGGAAGCGAAGATTGTGCAGGATGCCGACAGGCTCGAATCGTTAGGCGCGATAGGGCTTGCTCGCGTATTTGCTGTTGCGGGGAAACTGAATGTCTCCTTGTTTGATGCCGACGATCCGTTCGCCGACCATCGCGGGCTCAACGATCAGCGTTACGCGCTCGATCATTTCCAGAACAAGCTGCTGCGTTTACCGCAAACCATGCAAACCGAGCAGGGCAAAGCGCTCGCTATTCACAATGCGCGTTATCTGGTGCAGTTTATGGCCAAAATGGGGGCCGAGCTGAAAGGGGATTATCTCCATTGCGATGAGGCCATTCTCGCGCGTTTTGAGCCGGAGTCCTGAGTTCAGTGCGCAAATTTTGTGATACTCTCACCGCAAATAGTCTGTCCGGTTACTGATATGCAGCACACACTTACACGCACTCACACTTTTCCTCTCGCGGGAGCCTCCGGGCCAGACGCACAGGCATTACTGAACCAGCTGATGGCCATTTATGACGTCAAGACGCTGGTCGCCACGCTGAATGCCGTGGGTGAACAGCACTGGAGCCCGGCAATCCTCAAGCGCGCCACAGAGAACGGTAAGATTAACCGCCGTCTGGGTGAGAACGAATACGCTCGCTTAGCGGCGCTGTTGCCGCAGCCTTCTGGGCGCACTACCCAATTTCGCTTTATCGACCTGTTTGCCGGCATTGGCGGCATTCGCAACGGCTTTGAGGCGATTGGCGGGCAGTGCGTTTTTACCAGCGAGTGGAATAAGCATGCTGTAAGAACGTATAAAGCCAACTGGTACTGTGACCCGACAGAACATCAGTTCAATGAAGATATCCGCGATGTGACGCTGAGCCATAAGCCTGAAGTCAGTGACAGCGAAGCCGCGGATCACATTCGCAGCATCATTCCACAACACGACGTGCTGCTGGCGGGGTTCCCTTGTCAGCCGTTCTCGCTGGCTGGTGTGTCGAAGAAGAATGCGCTGGGCCGTGCGCATGGTTTTGCCTGTGATACGCAAGGCACGCTCTTTTTTGACGTGGCGCGCATCATCGATGCCTGCCGTCCGGCGGTGTTCGTGCTCGAAAACGTGAAGAACCTCAAGAGCCATGACGGTGGGAAAACCTTCCGCATCATCATGCAAACGCTGGATTCGCTCGGCTATGACGTGGCGGATTCCGCAGAAATGGGTGCCGATGATCCAAAAATCATCGACGGCCAACACTTCCTGCCGCAGCACCGCGAACGCATTGTGATGGTCGGTTTTCGTCGGGATTTGAATTTGCAGCAGGGGTTCACGCTGCGTGATTTGCCCGCCCTTTATCCGGAGCGTCGCCCGACGTTTGGCGAGCTGCTGGAACCCACAGTGGATGCCAAATTTATCCTCACGCCGATTTTGTGGAAGTACCTTTATCGCTACGCCAAAAAGCATCAGGCACGTGGCAATGGCTTCGGTTACGGGTTAGTCGATCCCACTCGCGCAGACAGTGTGGCCCGCACGCTTTCGGCCAGATATTACAAAGACGGCGCGGAAATCCTGATCGACCGCGGTTGGGACAAAGCGTTGGGCGAGAAGCATTTTGACGATCCGCAAAACCAACAGCGTCGTCCTCGCCGGTTAACACCGCGTGAATGCGCGCGTCTGATGGGCTTTGAGTCGCCACAGGGCTACCAGTTCCGCATCCCTGTCTCTGATACTCAGGCTTACCGCCAGTTTGGCAACTCGGTGGTGGTGCCTGCCTTTGCCGCCGTCGCTAAGCTGCTGAAGTCACGTATTTTGCAGGCGGTGGAGATGCGCCAGGAGCAAAAAGCGAATGGCGGACGTTCATAATCCCGCGACCCGCAGTAAAAACATGCGTGCCATTGGCACGCGTGATACCGCAATTGAAAAGCGTCTCTCGGCGCTACTCACGGCTTCTGGTTTTAGCTTCACGGTTCAGGACACCACGTTAGCCGGGCGTCCTGATTTCGTGCTGGCTGATTATCGTTGCATCATCTTTACCCACGGCTGTTTCTGGCATCATCACGACTGTTATTTATTTAAGGTACCTGCAACCCGAACGGCATTCTGGCTGGAAAAAATCGGTAAAAACGTCATCAGGGATGCGCGGGACATCGCTCAATTGGTCGAAGAGAACTGGCGAGTGATGGTGGTGTGGGAATGTGCACTGCGTGGGAAAAGCAAACTGACTGATGAGGTGCTGGTCGAAAGGCTGGAAGAGTGGATCTGCGCGGGCTCGGGCAGCGCGCAGATCGACACTCAGGGTATATCCCCTTTAGCGATTACTTCTCCCCCTCGCAAGGCGTGATTTTGCTGCGAGCCGGGAACAGCGTTTTCCCAAGCGTGACCAGCACCACCGCGAAAATAATCACCCCCAACGCCAGCCATTCCACCGGTGACAGCGATTCGCCGCCAAAGCTGGTGCCCAGTAACACCGCAACAACCGGGTTGACGTAAGCGTAGCTGGTTGCCACGGCGGGCGAGACATTACGAATCAGATACATATAAGCATTAATGGCAATCAGCGAACCGAACACGGCCAGATAACCTACCGCCAAAAAGCCGGAGAGGGTGGGTAGTTGCGTCAGATGCTCACCCGTCAACCACGAGGCACACATCAGCACCACACCCGCAGCCAGCATTTCCACTGCGCCTGCCATCATGCCTGTCGGCAATTCGATGCGGGAACCGTACACGGAACCAAAGGCCCAGCTCAATGACCCAATCAGAATAAGGATGGCTCCCCAGGGGTTACCGCTGAGGTTTCCGCCGCTGTTGAGCAGCACAATGCCCGCCAGACCGATAGCCACACCAACCCATTCGAGTTTACGGGTAGTAATGCCAAAAAAGCGGCTAAAGCAAAGCGCAAACAATGGCACAGTTGCCACCACAACGGCAGCAATCCCGGATGCCACATGTTGATGTTCGGCAATGGTGACAAAGCCATTGCCCACTGCCAGCAATAACACGCCAATCAGCGCGGCATTGAGCAGAGGGCGACGAGCCGGGAGCTTATGCCCGGTCAGCAACAGATACGCCATCAGCAACACGCCAGCGGAGAGGAATCGTACACCCGCCATCATCATCGGTGGCCAGCTCTCCACGCCGATGCTGATAGCAAAATAGGTCGATCCCCAAATGATATAAAGCGCGAACAAAGCGCCGATAAGCGGTAACAACTGTCTGGCGTGCATACGTCCTCATGACGAGTTAAAAAGGGCGCTTATAGTTAACGGGAAAACTATCCGTCTGGCGAGTGCTTTAATTAGGGGGCAACAGGCTATTTTGATTGACACAAGCGGTGTCTGTGCGAGCCGTAAGTTTTCCTTCATACTGTATGTCTAAGAAATCAATAAAGAAGCAAGGAGTCACCTTTGGCCGGGAGTAGTCTTTTAACTTTACTGGATGATATCGCCACACTGCTGGACGACATCTCGGTGATGGGCAAAGTAGCCGCAAAGAAAACCGCGGGCGTACTGGGCGACGATCTGTCGTTGAATGCGCAGCAGGTGTCGGGCGTTCGTGCCAATCGCGAATTACCGGTGGTCTGGAGCGTGGCAAAAGGGTCGTTTCTCAACAAAGTGATCCTCGTGCCGCTGGCGTTGCTGATCAGCGCATTTTTGCCGTGGGCCATTACGCCATTGCTAATGATTGGCGGAGCGTTTCTGTGTTTTGAAGGGTTTGAAAAGGTGCTGCATTCCCTGCACGCCAGAAAGCACAAGGAAGATCCGGCAGCTCGCCAACAGCGTCTGGAAGCGATAGCCAGCCAGGATCCGAAGACCTTCGAGCGGGATAAAGTCAAAGGGGCTATCAGAACTGATTTTATTCTTTCCGCCGAAATTGTGGCCATCACCCTCGGGATTGTTGCTGAAGCGCCCTTGCTGAATCAGGTGCTGGTACTGTCCGGTATTGCGATTCTGGTGACCATCGGCGTTTACGGTCTGGTGGGCGTGATCGTGAAGCTGGATGACATGGGTTACTGGCTGGTGGAAAAAACCAGTGCGCTCGCGCAGGCCGTGGGTAAAGCGCTGCTGTTTATTGCACCGTGGCTGATGAAGGTGCTGACCATTGTCGGTACGCTCGCGATGTTTTTGGTGGGCGGCGGCATTGTGGTACACGGCATCGCGCCGTTGCATCATGCGGTGGAAAACATGGCTGCGGGTTATGGCGGCCTCGTTGCGTTGCTCGCGCCAACCTTATTTAATCTTATCTTTGGCTTACTCGTCGGGGTCGTCGTGTTTGGTGTTGTGAGCCTGATTTCGCGGCTTCGCTCTGCTGCGTAAATATTGTTAAGCCATTACGCAAAACCGCAAAACTTCGGCTATCGTGAAACAGTTTCACCCTGATACAGGAGGCAGTTATGGTCTTTTTGGTCAGTGATGAAGTTAAGCCGAAAAGTGGCGGGCCACGTATGGTGGTCACCGGGTATGCCAGCGGAATGGTTGAGTGTCGCTGGTATGATGGGTTCGGTGTGAAACGGGAAGCGTTCCGCGAAGACGAACTGATGCCAGGTGACCGACGGGCACAGCAAGAGGCATAACGACCACGCCCGGCATGGGTCTCCCGCGCCGGGCGTTTTTACTGTTCTGTCATGGGTTTCAGGGAATGTTCAGGGAGTTTGTGTGCCCCACGTAACACGAGTGGAAAATCCTCGCTGGCTGAATCAGCTCAGCAGCCATACCCGTCCTGGGCGGGTGGTCAACATCTGTTTCTTTGTCGTCCTTTTGTTCTCTACGCTGCTCACCTGGCGTGAAGTGGTGGTGCTGGAAGACGCCTATATATCCAGCCAGCGTAACACCCTGGAGAACGTCTCCCACGAACTTAACAATCAGTTCCAGCTTAACGTCGACAGGTTGCTTTTTTACCGCAACGGGATGGAAGCCGCTCTCAAGACGCCGCTTGCTTTTGAGGTGATGCGCAACGCCAGCGAGGAGTTTGATCGCAAGCGCGGTCAGCATCAGTGGTCTATTTCGCTGGATAACCGGCGCACGTTGCCGGTAAACGGCGTCTCCGATGAGTTTGTGAATGACTCAACGATACTGTCCCGCGACAACCCTCTGCTGGGCAATGAATTGACCGCTACGCTTGAAGTCGGCTATTTGCTGCGCCTTTCTACTTCGCTAAAACGCGTCACTCAGCAACTGCTGTATGTCTCTCGCGCCGGTTTCTTTATCTCCAGTAACCCAGTGGCAAACAACAACGACATCGTCGAACAGTATTATGCGCTGGTGACCAGCCCGTGGTTTGCCAGTCAGTCGCAAAGGAATAATCCGACGCGTGGTATTCGTTGGTTGAGCTGGATGCTGGACACCGCCGAGGGTGAACAACGCCGTGTCGCCGTGACGTTGCCGGTAGACAGCCAGAATATCTGGCATGGCGTGCTGGCCATTGAATTCTCTTTGGCGCAAATCAAACAACTCCTGACCAGGTCCACTGAGGGTGAAACGGAAGGGGAATACCGTCTTTACAACCACCAAATGAATCTGATTGCGATATCTACGCCGGGTGGCGTCGCGTCAGAACCGCTCAGCGCTCAGGAAAAAGCGCAGCTGGCTCAGGCTTTTGAGCACGATACTCGCGGCGGTTTACGCTTCTCGACAAGCTATATCAACTGGCAAAAGCTGCGAAATTATGACGGCGTGTTGTTGCGCATTCATCACATCGATGAAGGCGTTCGCGGCGAGTTTGGCTCGATTTCCATCGCGCTGGGGCTTTTATGGCTGCTGTTTACCTCCATGCTGCTGCTCTCGTGGGGAGTGATTCGCCGGATGGTGACTAACATGAGCACCTTGCAGGATTCTTTGCAGTGGCAAGCCTGGCACGACGGCCTGACGCGATTGTACAACCGCAGCACGCTGTTTGATCTGGCGGCGAAAGCAACCAGGCGTTGTGAGCGTCAGGGCTTGCCGATATCTGTGGTTCAGCTCGATCTCGATTTCTTCAAAAGCATCAATGACCGCTTCGGCCATCAGGCCGGGGATAAAGTGCTCGCTCATGTGGCAGGGATGATTAGCGCCAAAGTGCGAGAGGGCGACATTGCGGGGCGCGTTGGCGGGGAAGAGTTCTGTCTTGTGCTGCCGGGTGCCAGTCATGAGGATGCCTGTGCGCTGGCGGAACGCATCCGTACCCGTATTAACAGCCGCGAAATGCTTGTCGCAAAAGGAGAGACGCTGCGTATCAGCGCCTCGCTTGGCGTCAGCAGCAGTGATGACAAAGGGCTGTACGATATCGAATATCTGCAATCCGTTGCCGATAAGCGCCTGTACTACGCGAAGCAGAATGGCCGCAATCAGGTCTGCTGTTGTGACAAGGAAGAAAACCAGTAATCAAGGCCTTCGCACCAGCCTTCCGGGCCGCTGGAACGTGTTCCGGCGTATCACGGAAATCACGCAGGAATAATCCTGAATATATTCACGAAATCTATGAATAATGCTTGTCTTACAAAAAAATTGAGGATAATGTTTTACCCACATCAGATTTCCTGGTGTAACGAATTTTCGCGTGCTTCTTGCATCAGCAAGCTTCTCCCCGACCCTTCCATGGTCGGGTTTTTTTTGCCTGCGTTCAGCGGTTCACTTCGGTAATGCTGAAGTCATGAATATCGAGTTCAAATGCTTCGGCCAGTTCGCGCCAGGTGTGGTACTCACGTCCGTCAATGCTGACATGGTGAGGGTCGTCACCGGCACGGTGAACCTCGCTCTCACTGATTTCGTTGATGGCATCCAGCAGGGCATCGACATCCACGTTCACCTCGCGTTTGGCTGTATCACTGTACTCTTTGGCGGTTTTCATCACAGGGTCCTCTTGCTGTCATCCACCTTTGAGTATAGACCGTCGATAAAAACACCAATTGGCGTGCCGGACGCTGCCAGCAGGGCGGTTTTGTTCTACACTGGCTGAAGTAAAAGACAGGAGACAAGTTATGCAGGTGAACGATCGAGTGACGGTCAAAACGGACGGCGGACCGCGTCGGCCAGGCGTGGTACTGGCTGTTGAACAGTTTAGTGAAGGAATAATGTACCTGGTGTCGCTGGAAGATTACCCGATGGGCATCTGGTTCTTTAATGAAGTGGGGCACGCTGACGGCATTTTCGTTGAGAAAGCCGAGTAAGGTTTTTTTCACTGGCGGGTGTGCCGCCAGTGAGTCTCGAACGATTAGCGCATATTGACGTAAATCCCGCTGGTGACATTATCTGTCAATCGAACAACATGATAAATAACCTGCTTATTATGCGTTTTTATTTTCTTTTTAATATTACCTTTATGTGACGATACCGTTTTGGCCTTAATATTCATCTGGTCGGATATCTGAATCGTCCCTTGTCCCGACATCCACATTTTTAGCATGCTTGATTCAGTTCTGCTTAACGATAAAGTGGGAATGTTAATCTTACTAACATTGCGACTTATCTTTTGCAGGTAATCAGCCAGAATATCGTCCAGTGATTCTGGTTTAATCGATTTGGAACTTATTAGCAGATTATCTCTGACCAGCAAATACTCATCGAAATGGACGTTGGCGATAGCCATAAATACGATGAACAGTGTCCTGGGGTGTTGATTAATGATCTGCTTAATATGCTGACTGCTTTGTGTATCGTGGATAAAGCAGTCTTCATTAATGAACACGACAGACGGTTGCAGTGTTTCGCAGGCCGCTTCAAGCTCACTGATGGTCTCAATATCGCCAATATCGCGCTTCTTGATCCCCCGGCTGGTCAGGTACCCGGTCAACCCAAGCCGGGTGTAACTGCATAGATCCATAATAATCGTTGACATGGCATACCCTCACTCAATGCGTAACGATAATTAACTCCATAGCCCGACTGCTTCTTAATTGTCAGAGAACGTTTAACCTGAACTTACAAAGAGCAAAGGGAAAACAATCAGGCGACCTCAACTATCCCGGAAAGTTATCTATAATTTGCCAGGAAACATCTTAAAGTAAAGTAAATGTTATGATGTGTGAAAGAGGTAAAAACAATTCATCCGCGTCAGCGTTATGCTGATCGACGTTTTTAATGCTTATATTTAAGACTAACCTTAGGATGCCCTTGTTATTTCTAAGGGAAACTTATCTTTGGTAATTCACTGATAATATCCGCTAATAGATCGAATAATTCGCTGAATAAGTGTTCACAAAATGGTGCAATTAGCGGCATTAACGCTGCCATTAAAATAATACCCACAGTCAGGGTAATGGGGAAACCAATCACGAAGATGGAGAGTTGGGGGGCCATACGGTTGAGCATCCCCAGCGCGAGGTTAATGGTCAGCAGCAGGGTGATTATCGGCAGCGCCAGCATCAGGCCGTTAAGGAAGATAAGCCCACCGGCACGCGCAAGCGCCATAAACGCATTGCTGTTAAGTGGATTACCGCCAATCGGCAGAGTGTGAAACGTATCGACCAGCAGCGAAATGAGCCATAAATGGCCGTTAAAGACCAGAAACAGCAGCATCGCCAGCATATCCATGATCCTCGCCAGCACCGGCATGCTCAGGTGGCTGCTCGGGTCAACGAAGGTCGCGAAGGACAAGCCCATTTGCAGACCAATCACTTCCCCGGCAAAACGCACGGCGGCAAAGGCAAACTGCATGGTAAACCCGAGTGCAATGCCGATGAGGATCTGCTGCATTGCCAACCACAGCGCGTTGGGTGAAAACAGCGTCACGTCAGTGGCGGGAAGCGTTGGGGCGATGATAAAGGTAATGATGATGCCAAGCCCAAGCTTTACCCGCTTAGGCACGCTGGACTCGCTCAGAATAGGGGCGGTGGAAATCAACGCCAGCACGCGTAGCAGCGGCCAAAAATAGAGGCTTAACCAGTGCAGCCATTGGTCGCTGGTGACGTGCAGCATGGGGCTTATCCGATGATGTACGGCAGGTTGTTGAACAGCGTGCGCACGTAATCCAGCAGCAGATTCAGCATCCACGGGCCCGCCACGATGATGGCGATAAACACGGCGATGATTTTCGGGATAAACGACAGGGTCATTTCGTTAATCTGCGTCGCGGCCTGCAAAATACTGATCAGCAGGCCGGTGATTAACGCCACCAGCAGCAGCGGGGCAGCCAGCGCCAGCGCGACTTTCATCGCCTCAGTGCCCAGCATCATTACCGATTCAGGGGTCATGGACGTTCCTTAACTGTAAAAACTTTGGGCGAGCGATCCCACCAGAAGCTGCCAACCGTCAACCAGCACAAACAGCATCAGCTTGAACGGCAGCGCAATGGTGGCCGGTGGCACCATCATCATCCCCAGCGCCATCAACACGCTGGCGACCACCAAATCGATAATCAGGAACGGAATAAAGATAGTGAAGCCAATCTGGAAAGCCGTTTTGAGTTCGCTGGTGACATAAGCAGGCAGCAGAATGCGCATTGGCACGGCTTCAGGCCCCTGAATGGGGGCGGTGTTGGCCAGACGGGCAAACAGGGCCAAATCGGCCTCGCGGGTTTGGCGCAGCATAAACTCACGCAGCGGCTGCGAGCCTTTATCAATCGCCTGTTCAAGCGTGATTTTATCCTCACTGAACGGCTGATAGGCGTCGTTGTAAATCTTGTCGATAACCGGCGACATAATAAAAAAGGTCAGAAACAGCGCCAGCCCGAGCAGTACCTGGTTTGGCGGTGCGGAAGCGGTGCCCAAAGCGCTGCGCAAAAGACCAAATACAATGATGATTCGCGTAAAACTGGTCATCATCAGCATGATCGCGGGCAGGAAAGTCAGAGAAGTAATAAACACCAGCGTCTGCACTGGCAGAGACCAGCTTTGGCCCCCGTTTGGCAGAGGCTGGCTGACAAGCCCAGGCAGTTGAGCAAAAGCCGCGGGCGAGAGCAGCCACAGCGCGACAAGCGAGAGGGAAAGCACACGACGCATCAGGATCTCCCAGGGCGCTTGATAACAGATTTCATCAGTGAGGCAAAATCAGGCACTTCAGACTTTGGCGCGTCAGGGTCTACCTGAGCCGGGGGCAATTTGTGCAGCAACGTCACCTGAGAGGCCGTCACACCCAGCACCAGCCGGGCGTCTTCTACGTCGACAATCACCACTCGCTCACGTTGGCCGAGTGAAGCGCTGGCACTGACTTTCAACTCTTTACTGGCCGAGCTTCTCGCGCCGCTAACGCCGAAGCGTTTCGCCAGCCACGCCGCCGCCAGGATCAGCAGAATGATCCCCAGCAGCGCGCCGCTGACTTCTATCAACGGAGAAGAGGGACTCGCGGTCACGGAAGGTTGAGAAACACTGGCCTGGGTTTTCATCTTAGCGACTCAAACGACGCATACGTTCGGACGGGGTGATGATGTCGGTGATGCGTACGCCGTACTTATCGGCAACGACCACGACTTCACCCTGAGCAATCAGGTAGCCGTTGATCAGAATATCGAGCGGCTCGCCCGCCAGACCATCCAGAGACACCACAGAGCCTTGCGTCAGACGCAGCAGCTCTTTGATGGTCATGCGGGTGCGGCCCAGTTCCACGGTCAGTTTGACCGGGATATCCATAATCAGGTCGATATCTTGCAGCGTGCCGCTTACATCACCGCCGCCTAACTGCTGGAATACCGCATCAGCCGCGCTTTTGCCGCTTGCTGATTTCTGCTCGCCCAACGCTTCAGCCCACAGATCGTCCATTGCACCGCTGTTTTCATCGGACGGATTATTCATATCACTCATTTGGGCTGTTCCTCATTCAGCGAGTTCAAAATCGGGTTAATCAGGTGCTCAACGCGTAGTGCGTATTGACCGTTCACCGTGCCGTACTGGCTGGTCAATACCGGGACGCCGTCCACATGGGCAATAATGCGATCCGGTTTATCAATCGGCAGCACGTCACCGGGTTGGAGTTTTAATATTTGGGAAAGACGCAGGGAGATGTCGGCGAAATTCGCCACCAGCTCCAGTTCTGAGTGCTGAACCTGGCGCACCAGGTTTTCGCGCCAGTTCTGGTCTTCACTGCGGGAGTTCTCCAGAGGTGGGTTCACCAACAACTCGCGCAGCGGTTCAATCATGCTGAACGGCAGACAGATATTGAATTCACCTGTCAGGTTGCCAATCTCAACATGGAACGGGGTATTGACCACGATGTCGTTCGGCGAGGTGGTGATATTGGTAAATTTCACCTGCATCTCGGAACGGACATATTCCACTTCCAGCGGGTTAATCGCTTTCCACGCATCGCTGTAGCCTTCCAGCGCCAGTTTCAGCATGCGGTTAATCACGCGCTGTTCGGTATGGGTAAATTCGCGGCCTTCGACTTTGGTCGGGAAACGCCCATCGCCGCCAAACAGGTTATCGACCGCAATAAACACCAGGCTTGGCGAGAACACGAACAGCCCGGTCCCGCGCAGCGGTTTCAGGTGGATCAGGTTCAGGTTGGTCGGCACCGGCAGGTTGCGGGCAAATTCGTGGTAGGGCTGAATGCGGATCGCGCCCACGGTGATATCCGGGCTACGACGCAGCAGGTTGAACAGGCCCATACGGAACTGACGAGCAAAACGCTCGTTGATGATTTCCAGCGCCTGCAGACGCTCGCGCACCACGCGACGCTGGGTATTAGGATCATAGGGACGAATGTCACTGTCGCCAGTGGCGCCGGGTTGCGGTTCGTCACTTTTCTCGCTGTCGCCGTTCAGCAGCGCATCAATTTCGGCCTGAGAAAGAATACTGTCGCCCATGGGATTACCGCAGAATGAAAGCTGTATACAGCACGTCAGTCACTTCCTGCTTCGGTTGGCCCGCCACCAACGGTGGAGCAAGTGTCTGTTTGATGGCATTCACCAGGTCTTGTTTCCCGGTATCGGTCGCCAGTTTTGCCGCATCCTGACGGGAGAACAGCAGCAGCAGGCGGCTGCGCACTTCCGGCAGATATTCATTCAGACGCGAGCGGGTCGCTTCATCCTTCAGACGCAGCGTTATCCCGATATAGAGCACGCGATCGGCATCGCCGAGGTTAACCGTGAACGTATCCAGCGCCCAGAATACCGGGGCTGGCGGTGGCGGAACCTCTTTTTTGGCATCCGCGGAGGGTTGCTGCTGCAGTCGCCAGTAACTATAGCCCGCGGTCGCGCAGGCCGCGAGCGTCACCAGCACCAGCAGTGGGATCCAGATTGAGCGTTTGCTTTTTTTCGCGATCGCGGTGTCAGTCATCTGATACTCATTTCCTGTTTCGGTGCAGCTTTAAGGGTGATTATCCCGACTTAAGTCACGCTCAAAGGGCGGAAAAGACGGGAATAATCATGCTACCTCTGGCGTTAGGCGAAGATGTCGACGATCCCGTTGCCACGCGCCTGTGATTGCAGGCTGGCAGGCACAGCCAGAGTCTCTTCATCATCGGCACTTAACGCGCCACCTTCAGCAGAACGTTGTGAAGATGACTGACCAAAGGCCGATTGCTGCTGTTGCTGCCCGGCAAAGCTTTCGCTGCTGACGTTGCTTTGCGCCAGTTGAATGCCGTTATCGGCCAACTGGGTGCGCAGCGTGGGAATAGCGGCTTCCAGCGCGGCGCGCACGTGGCTGTGCGGGGACACCATCTGAATTTGCGCCTGGTTGTCGTCCAATTTCAGGGTGATACTCACCTGGCCTAAATTCTCCGGATGCAGCTTCAGCTCGGCGGTTTGCTGGCCCTGGCGGGTGAACAGCGTAATGTGCTGGCTGACGTTTTGCTGCCACTCCGGCGTGCCAAGCTGAGAGTTCACAGTGACCACCGGATGCGTGTTGACGGTTGCGGTAGCGTTACTGATAACCGGCGCAACGTTGACTGTTGGCGTGGCGGCAGAAATATTGCTGTCAGTATCGGCTTTCGCCGCCGCCACCATTGTCAGCGGTGTGGCCTGATTAAGAGTGGCATCGTCAGTTGCGGCAGTAGTTTGCCCGTGCACAGCCTGAGGCAGAGCAAATTCTTTACCGCTGGTTTTTCCGTGTGGGCTGGTGGTTTCTGCATTTGTCGTCAGCAAGCCCGCAAGCGTTGCCGGGCCGTCTTTACGATCTGCGCCTGTGACGGACACAGTTTCACCCGCAGGCACCGCAGCGGTTGGCGTAGCAACATGCGGCAGCATCGCCATCAGCGCGCTTAATCCGGCCATCTCTTCGTCGTTCAGGCTCGGTTTGTCGTCGTCTTTCTGGAGATCTTTGCCGAGCTGTTTCAGCACATCGTTCTTCACTTCCGGCGTTAATGCGCTAAGGACAGACTGCGCATCGCTGAGCGTGGTCACATCGGCTTTGGTCGCGTTGTCGTCCTGAAGTTGGC
The DNA here is from genome assembly GCF_047713085.1 of Pantoea sp. sgz302252. Classification (NCBI taxonomy): domain Bacteria; kingdom Pseudomonadati; phylum Pseudomonadota; class Gammaproteobacteria; order Enterobacterales; family Erwiniaceae; genus Pantoea; species Pantoea sp. sgz302252. The sequence goes on along the minus strand of NZ_JBLFJW010000017.1, from coordinate 77,239 downwards.
CCAACAGGTTGCTGAGCGTCGTTTTGGCTTCGCCCTGCGGCAGTTTTTGGCTGGCTTCCTGCAAATCGGCCAGCGTCAATGGGGTTTTGCCGTCTTTGGCGGTTTTCCCGGACATCGCGCCTGCCAGCAGGGCGAAAAAGTCCTGCGCCGTGCCGCCGGTATCGCTGGTTTTGCCTGTCAGACCGGAGGCGGCGGTGAGGTCAGTATCGCTGACGACAAGTTTCGGCAGAGTAATCATTCGGGTTTCCTTAAGGTGGCGCGCTGGGCAAACTCATCCATTTTTTTCTGATCGAGACGGTTTTCCGCAAGCCACGTCGCGGCGGCTTGTCTGTCCTGTAGCGTCTGCCATGCCTGCAAACGTTGTTTTTTCTCGCGCCAGGTGGTGAGCGCCTGTTCGACTTTTCGGTTCCACTGCAACAGCTGCTGACGGTGCTGGTCGATGGCTTTTTCCAGCGTCTGAATAAACTGCTGATAGTTCTGCCAGCGCAGGCTGGCCATGCCCTGAGACATATTGCTGTTCAGGTTATTCTGGTATTCCAGCTGGTAGTCCATCAGCATCTTCAACTGCTCTTCGGCCTGCTGGCAGCCGCGCCGCATTTCACCCAACAGCAGGGCGGCGTTATCGACCTCTTTTTCAGCCAGCTCTTTGAGCGTGGCTAATGCACCGTGTTGCGCCATGATGGTGTTCTCCTGCTATCAGGCGGCGGGGAAGATAATCTCAAGAGCCTGAAGAGAGTCTTCCCAGCCCGCTTTTTCAAAAATGCCCTGTTGCAGAAAGCCTTCCAGCTGCGGCCATAACGCAATGGCTTTGTCGAGCATCGGGTCGCTGCCTTTGGCATATGCGCCGACGCTGACCAGGTCACGGTTACGCTGGAAACTGGAAAGCAGCTGTTTGAAGTTCCTCACCCGCGCGTAGTGCTTCTCAGTGATGAGGGCGGTCATGGCGCGGCTGATGGAGGCTTCGATGTCGATGGCCGGATAGTGGCCCGCTTCCGCCAAACGGCGGGACAGCACAATGTGGCCGTCAAGAATGGCTCGCGCTGAGTCGGCGATCGGATCTTGTTGATCGTCGCCTTCGGTCAGCACGGTATAAAACGCCGTGACCGATCCGCCGCCGGTAATGCCGTTCCCGGCGCGTTCCACCAGCGCAGGCAGCTTAGCGAACACTGAAGGCGGATAGCCTTTGGTCGCTGGCGGTTCGCCGATGGCGAGCGCGATTTCACGCTGGGCCATGGCGTAACGGGTCAGGGAATCCATGATCAGCAACACGTGCTGTCCACGGTCACGAAAATCTTCGGCGATGCGCGTGGCATACGCGGCACCCTGCATACGCAGCAGAGGCGAAACGTCAGCCGGAGCGGCGATAACGACGGAACGGGCACGGCCTTCAGCACCCAGAATGTTTTCGATAAAGTCTTTTACTTCGCGACCACGTTCGCCGATAAGCCCCACCACAATCACATCAGCCTGGGTGTAACGCGCCATCATGCCGAGCAGCACGCTTTTGCCGACGCCGGAGCCTGCGAACAGGCCCATACGCTGGCCTCGTCCGACGGTGAGCAGGGCATTAATCGGGCGAACGCCGGTGTCCAGCACATGTTCAATCGGCGTGCGCTGCAACGGGTTAAACGGCTGAGTGATCAGCGCGCCGGTTTCGGTGGTGTCTGGAGCTGGCAAACCATCAAGCGGTTTACCGGCACCATCAAGCACGCGCCCAAGCAGCGCAGGGCCTAACGGTAACTGTTTCCCGCTTTGCAGACCGTCGCCAGAAGCATTACGCGCATACACGCGAGCGCCCGGCAAAATGCCTTCAACTTCTTCCAGCGGCATCAGGAACAGGCGCTGACCGTTAAAGCCGACGACTTCACTTTCGACTTCACGCACCTCGCCATTTTCCTGACGCTCAATCACGCACGTCGCTCCCAGCGGCAATTGCAGCCCGGTTGCTTCCAGCACTAAGCCCGTGGCGCGAGTCAAACGACCATAACGACGCACAGCCGGAAGCTGGGTCATTTTGGTCTCGAAATTATCGAGCGTGGTCAGCCAGCGAGTTAAACGGGCGGTCATCAGATGACTCCCGGAGCGGCCAGACGGCACAGCTCCTGCCAGCGAGTGGCGACGCTGGCGTCGAGATCGCCTTCATCAGCGGAGATTTTACAGCCGCCATGATGCAGCGTTGGGTCACCGCGCAGCCGCCAGCCGTGCAGGCTTAACGTCGCGCCGACCATCTCTTCAACCCGCTGTAAATCATCCGGATGCACACGCAATTGCGGTTTGCCGCTGAACAGCGGTTCCTGTTGCAGCAACGCCTGAATCTGTTTGATCAGCGCTGAGTTATCGACCACCGGAGCCTGGCCAATCACCTGGCGTGCCGCTTCCAGCGCCATCTGCATCAGGCGCGAGGCAATCACGCTGTCGAGGGCGTCCAGCGTATGCTGAAACTCGCTCACCAGCTGTTGCATCCGTGCATGTAACGGTGCTTGCTGCTGTTGCGCCTGAGTCAGGCCTTGTTCCTGACCCTGCGCCAATCCTTCCTGATAACCTTGCGCATGTCCGGCGCTGCGGCCTTCATTCAGGCCTGCGTTATAGCCCTGTTCGTGGGCCTGCATCTGAATATGCGCCAGTTGCTGTTGCAGCTTCTGTTCTTCAGAGATCTCCGGCTCTGCGTCAACTTGCTCATCTGTAGCACTGAATTCGGCGACAAACTCCGGCATTCTCGGGGCTAAATCGTCAGGCTGCCAGACTTTCCATGGCGTGGACTCAGACATAGGTGTCGTCTCCGCTGCCAATCACCATCTCGCCGGTTTCGGCCAGGCGACGCACAATAAGCAGAATGGCTTTCTGTTCGTTCTCCACCTGCGACAGGCGAACCGGACCACGGTTGGCGAGATCGTCGCGCAGGATATCTGCCGCACGCTGCGACATGTTGCGCAGGAATTTCTCGCGCAGCGGCTGTTCGGCCCCTTTGAGGGCGATAAGCAGCGATTCGGAATCCACTTCCTGCAACAGGCGCTGGATGCTGCGGTCGTCCACTTCGACGAGGTTTTCGAACAGGAACATCTCGTCGATGATTTTCTGCGCCAGCTCGCCGTCGAATTCGCGCACTGCGGTGATAACCGCTTCTTCCTGCTGAGTTTTCATCAGGTTGATAATTTCGGCTGCGGTTCTCACGCCGCCCATTTTGCTGCGCTTGAGGTTCTGGCCGTCGAGCAGGTTGTTGAGCACTTCGGTCAGCTCGGCCAGCGCCGCAGGCTGAACACCGCCGAAGGTGGCGATACGCAGCATCACGTCGTGGCGCAGACGTTCGTCGAACAGCGCCAGAATATCTGCCGCCTGACCGCGTTTGAGGTGCACCAAAATCGTCGCGATGATCTGCGGGTGTTCGTCGCGAATAAGATCGGCGGCGCTCTGTGGCTCCATAAAGTTGAGCGTCTCGATGCCGCTGGTGGTTTCGCGGGTTTCGAGAATATCTTCCAGCAGGCTGGCGGCGCGTTCTTCGCCCAGCGCTTTCACCAGCACGGAACGCAGATACTCGTTGGCGTTGACGTTCAGCGCCGCGTACTGCTCGGCTTCATGTTCAAACTCTGCCAGCACTTCTGTCAGCTGTTTGTTCGAAATCTGACGCACGCTCGCCATCGCCGCACTCAGGGTTTGCACTTCGCGGGTGTTGAGGTGTTTGAACACCTCCGCCGCGCGATCTTCGCCAATGGTCATCAGCAGGATGACGCTTTTATCGGTACCGGAAAGGGCTGTATTACTCATGGTCGTTGCTCATCCACTGGCGAATGACCAGCGCGACGACGCGCGGATCGTTGTCTGACATTTCACGAATACGCTGGCTCATCACCTCGGCGCTCAGGCGCTGGTTGGCACGGCGACTCTGCTGTTGCTCATCTTTGCTGAGGTGAACTTCCACCGCCTGCGCCATTTCGCGTTCGATGCGGGCTTCTTCCTGCGCGGCTTTCAGCACTTCCTGGCGGCGAACAAACTGCGGACGCACCGCTTTACGCCACAGGATCCACGCCACAAGCGCAATCAGCAGCCAGCGACCGGCAGACATCAGCTGATCGATAAACGATTGCTGTTGCCAGAACGGCAGCTCGCCTCCGGTTTCATCCCCGGCGGTAAACGGCGAGTTGACCACGTTGAGGGTATCGCCACGGGTGGTGGAGTAGCCCATCGCTTCGCGAGTCAGGTCTTCAATCTGTTTCATCTGATCGGCGGTCAGCGGCAGCGTCTTACCGTCCGGCAGATTTTTGTAATTCACCACCACCGCAACGGACAGGCGCTGCACGTCACCGACGTTCATTTTGGTGTGCAGGATCGTGCGGTCGACTTCGTAGTTGGTGGTTTCGTTACGCGAGCTGTTGCGCGGGCCACTCTGGTTGTTGGTGCTGGTGGTACGCTGCTGACCCTGAGCCGCATTCTGGTTGGCTGGCGGCGTCGAGATTGGCGCATTTGGCGCAGGGGCAGGGGAGTTGGACAACGCGCCTGGCACGCCGCCCGGATACGGGCTGCCGACCTGCTCGCTCTCATTCACCTGACGGGAACGCATCACGGCCTGGCTGGCATCGCCATTCGGGCTGTATTGCTCCTGAGTTTGTTCTTTATTGTCGAAGTTGATCTGCGCGGTGACCTGCGCATGAACGTTGCCGTTGCCGACAATTGGCGACAGGATGGATTCAATACGGCGCTGAATGCGGCTTTCCACATCGGAAGCGTATTTCAGTTGAGTGTCATTCAGGTCGCGATCGCCGGTATTGGATTGGGTCAGCAGATGGCCACCCTGGTCGACCAGCGTCACGTTGCCCGGCGGGAGACCTGCGACGGCACTCGACACTAAATGCACCACCGCCGCAATCTGGCCTTCATCCAGCGCTCGGCCAGGTTCAAGGTTCAGGGTCACGGAGGCAGAAGGTTGTTTTTGTTCACGCACGAACAGCGTCGGTTTCGGCATCGCAAGGTGAACACGTGCACTTTTTACCGGGCCGAGCGTTTCGATGGTGCGGGCGAGTTCACCTTCCAGCGCGCGCTGATAGTTCACCTGCTCGCTGAACTGGCTGATACCGAATTTTTCCTGGTCCAGCAGCTCAAAACCCACCGCTCCGCCTTTTGGCAATCCGGCCTGAGCCAGACGCAGACGCAGTTCATGCACTTTATCCGCAGGCACTTCAATCGCGCCGCCGCTATCGGCAAAACGGTAAGGCACGTTCATCTGCTGAAGCTGGGTGACGATGGCGCCGCCGTCCTGATCGGTCAGATTACTGAACAGCGTGCGGTAGTCCGGCTGCTTTGCCCACAGCACAAGAGCCACGATGATGGCCACCGCCGCGGCACTTGCCACCATAAGGGGAATTTTGGGGTTAGCGCGCAGGCGAGCGACCCACTCAGGCATCTTTGTTTGGGCTGTGGTCGTGGCTGTCGCGCTCATTGCGCACCTCGCAAATACGGATCGCTGGTGTTAAACGTGGACAAAAACAAGGCTGACTCCCGGTCGGCAAAGGCAAAGTGATAGCCATGCCATTATTTGACGTTCCGCGATTTTCTATGGGTCAAATAGTCGGGTTTTTTCACGCTAATTAGCGCCTTTATCTTATTGACAAGCTGCTAATCTCATCCTCCATGACATCGACCAGGGGATAAACATGGCCATCACAGGTATCGAAGGGGTACTGACACAGATGCAGGCAGCCGCCAGCGTCGCTCGCAATCAGGCGGTAGAAGAACTGCCGTCCATCAGCTTTGCCGGGCAGTTAAGCTCTGCGCTGGACCGCATCAGCGAAACGCAAAACAGCGCCAAAGCGCAGGCCGAAAAATTTGCGATGGGTGAACCCGGCATTGCATTAAACGATGTGATGACCGACCTGCAAAAATCGTCAGTGTCTTTGCAGATGGGCATCCAGGTGCGTAACAAGCTGGTGGCGGCTTATCAGGAAATGATGTCGATGCAGGTGTAGTGAAAAGAGATGCCCGGCCTCAGCCGGTCGGGATCATACTCTTTTGCGCCTCGTCACTTTTTTTTCATCAGCAACTTACTGTCTGCCTGTAACCGACCATACTTTCCTCTACGGTTCGTCAACGCGTCGAGGTCATTATGGCTGGCAGCAAATCATCATCGTCGTCTCATGCTCCTGTCGCAGAACACCTTTTCTGGTTACGGGTGGAGAACGCAGCTCGTCAGTACGGCTTCGTGCTGTTGATTTTGCTGTTGCTGGCTGGGTTCTGCGGCCTGTTTTCGAAAGGCTTCTTCAGTAACGCCAGCGCGGTGAATGCGGACCAGTCGTTGAGCGTGAGCTATGAGCGTTTTGGGCGAAATCAAAGCGACATGGATTTGAAGTTGACGCTCAAAGTGCCTGCCAGCGACCGTTATACGGTGACGCTGGGCGGCCAGTTTATGGATGCGTTTGAGATAAACGCGCTCTACCCGCAGCCGTGGCGCTTTACCAGCCATCACGGTGCCATGACGCTGGAGTTTCACGATCAGCCGGAAGGCGGAACGCGCACGCTGTGGCTCAGCGTGCAACCGCGTGATGCCGGAAGAGTGAAGTCGACGCTGCAAGTGAACCAGCAGCAGCCTGTTGCCCTTTCCCAGTTTATTTATCCTTAAGTGCTGCCCATGGATATGATCCTGCGAGCTGTCGCGATTTACCTGATTCTTCTGGTGGTGTTTAAAATCGCCGGGCGACGTGCATTGTTACAGATGACGTCGTTCGATCTTATTTTGCTGCTCATCATCAGTGAGGCCACTCAACAGGGGCTGCTCGGCAACGATTTTTCTGTCACCGGCGCGGCGTTGTGCATCATTACGCTCATCGTGATGGATATGCTGTTTGGCAAACTCAAAAAATACCTGCCGGGTGCCGAGGAGATGATCGACGGCACGGCGGTGGTGCTGGTGGAAAATGGCGTGCTGATGCGGGATAAAATGAAAATGGCGGATATCTCTGTCGACGACATTATGGTGTCGGCACGCAACAATCAGGGGCTGACAGAATTGGCGGAAATTAAGTTCGCCATCCTCGAAACTAATGGTCATATCTCCATCATTCCGCAGAAGTAAAGGCTGGAAGCGTTACCGCTTTAATGACACAATATTTTTTTCACGGTTTGCAGGATGAGTGATGAAAAAGATTGCGATGATTGGCGCGATGCTGGCGCTGAGCGGGTGTGTTCATATTGATAACTATAACAACGTGGTTAAGGCTCCCGCACCGGCTGGGCTTGCGGGCTACTGGCAGTCGGAAGGGCCACAAAGTGCGATGGTCAGCCCGGAAGCCATTGCGACGCTGATTGTCACGCCGCAGGGCGACACGCTGGATTGCCGTCAGTGGAAACGCGTGATAGCGCTGCCGGGCAAATTGATGCAGCGTGATGACGATATTTATAACGTCACTAACAAGCGCGACGTGTATGCCATCGACCGCGAAGGCGAGCGTATTGAGTACGATCGCATGACGCTGAAACGCGTGGATCGCCCGACTCAGGAATGTGCCGACTACCTGGAAAAAAATCCTCTGTTGTCGCCTCTGCCTTAAACTCTGCCCGATTGAGATTGCCCGGTGGCGGCTACGCCTTACCGGGCCTACAGGTACCCATGTAGGCCGGGCAAACGCAGTGCCGCCCGGCAAAATAGCCAAAACTACAACACCTCCTCCATCACCCATACGCTGACGCTTCCCCCTTTGCAGGTAAAGATGCCCGTTCCGGCTTCGTCGGTTTCCACTGTCTCTTCCCGGTTCGCGAGAAAATCCTTCCAGCGTTTGTTGCCGTAGTTTTCCCCAAGGGCGATTTGTTTTTCACCATCATCTCCATTTGAGAGCACCACCACGCAGCCTGGCGCTTCGTCTGTGCCGCTGCGGCTGAAGGCGATGCAGTTAGGATGATCGAAGAACAGCGTTTGTACGCCGTGGGCGAAACGCTGGCGGGCGTCGATCAACTCGTGCAACTGTTCAATCACCGGCATCTCTATTTTGTAGGTGTTGCCATCACCGCCGGTATCTTCATAAATAGCACCAAACAGATCCGGGTAGAACACGGAAGGCACGCCATTCTCGCGCAGCAGAATCAGCGCGTAGGCCAGCGGTTTAAACCACGGTTCAACCGGGGCTTCCAATGCCTGCAGCGGCTGTGTGTCATGGTTGGTCACCAGGGTCATGGCGTGGAAAGGATCGGCTTCGACCAGCGTGCCGGTGAAAATCTGGCTCATGTCGTAGTCGCGTCCCAGACGTGAGGCCTCGTGAAATTTCATCTGCAACGGGGCATCGAACAGCAGGGTCTGGCCGTCGACCTGATTGATGTAGTTTTGCAGTGTCTCAACTTCATGCGACCAGTATTCCGCCACGATAAACAGCGGCTTGGGCGCAACTTCCTGCACGTGCTCAATCCATTCTTTGTAGAACCAGGCGGGAATGTGTTTGACCGCATCAAGACGAAAACCGTCGCACCCGGTCTGTTCCATCACCCAGCGCGCCCAGTATTTCAGCTCTTCGGTGACCGCGTGATTGCGAAAATCGATGTTTTCACCCATCAGATAGTCGAAGTTACCCAGCTCACCGTCGACCTGATCGTTCCAGCCTTCGCCGCTGTAGTCGTTGACGATTTTAAACACGCCATTTTCATCAGGGTTTTCGATGTGATCCACGCCGCTGAAGCATTTGTAATCCCAGACAAACCGGGAGTATTTTCCGCCGCGAACCGGGAAGGTGTATTTCGTCCAGGCATCGCATTCGATGACTTCATCGTCGATTTGGGTGCGGTCTTGTTCGTTGACGCGCTGAACATGAATGCGTTCTTTCTCGTCCGCGCCCATTTTGTGGTTCACCACCACGTCCAGCAGCACGGCGATGTCATGCTCTTTCAACGCGGCGATGGCTTTCAGCAATTGCTCTTTGTCACCGTATTTGGTCGGGCGTGAGCCCTTTTGATCAAACTCGCCCAGATCGAACAGATCGTAGCTGTCATATCCCACGGAATAGCCGCCAGACGCGCCTTTGTACGCCGGGGGCAGCCAAATCATATTGACGCCAATTTCATTGAGGTTGGGCGCAAGCGCTTCGACCTCCCGCCACAGTTCACCGCCAGCGGGGTAATACCAGTGAAAACATTGCAACAGGGTGGGATTGCGCATACTGAGACTCCATGTGGGAAGAGACTCTAGTATGGAATATTTAGAGGAAAACGCCTGGCGCGCAGCGCGCGCAAGCGTTTCAGTTGGTTGGGGTGTCGCGGGATTCCTGCGGCACCAGGACGTGGCCACCCTGTTTGCCATAGGCGGTCAACACCGATTTCTGCATCGAAGACTGGCCCACCAGCTTCGACAATTCATCCATACGCGCCTGCAGCAGGCGCTTCACCTCGGTTTCATTGTCCAGAATGGCCCGCAGAACGGGCCTCAGTTGCTCTTGCACACTTGAAGAGGGATCAAGGTGTTGCGTGGCTTCAGCCAGTTTTTGCACCGCTCTGACATACTCCATTTCACAAGCGATTAATTCGTCCCATTGTCCTTCCGAGGCGTGTCGCAGCATGATGAGGCTTTGATCAAGAAGCTGCTGGTACAGGCTATACAGGTGCGATGCAGTGCTCATTAGACGGCGTCCTGAATCAGAGTGGGCGAGGTGGCAACTTCCTTCCAGGCATCGGCGATATTGCGCAGCAAGTACTCCACCTCTTCAACGGCAGAGATTTCGTTGCGCAGATTGGCCTGCAGGAGACGCCTTACCATATAGGCGTACAGTGCAATCAGGTTTTGCGTGAGTTCATCATCGCTTTTCTCATCAAGGCCGATTTTGAGGCCGTTCTCGATGATGTTTATCGCTTTCGAGAGGGAAAGGCCTTTTCCCTCCAGATTGTTGTCCTGCATAAACAGGCGAGCGCGGACCAGGGCGCTGAGCGCCCCCTCGAACAGCATGTTCACCAGTTGCTGTTGGCTGGCGCTCATCACCGCGCTTTCGACTCCAATTTTTGCGTAGGCCTGTGTGCCATTTGCGCCGTACATGTTAGCTCCTGGGCTTAATTAATTAGCTTTTGCTGCTGGATGAAGACTCGAACTGCTGAGTCAGATAGCTGCTGGTGGAGTTCAGCGAGTTCATCATCACGTCAAGCTGGGTAAACTGGGCTTTGTATCGTGCGACCAGGTTATCAATGCGAGTGCTGGCATCGTTGTACTGTTGAGTCAGATCTTTCAGCGTTTTACTCACACCATCCGTTGCGGCCTGAACGATCCCGGTGCTGGAGAGCCAACTGGTCAGGTTTTTATCCATGGTGGTGGTGATACCTGTGGTTTTGCCATCACCCACAATCATATCTTTGACGTTGGCCGCATCGGTTTTCAGCGCACTTTCAAGCCTGGTGCTATCGATATTGAGCTTACCGGTGCTCGGATCGCTGGTAATACCAATCTGCGACAGGGTTTTAAACGACGAGCTGCCCGAACTGGTCAGCATGCTTTTTAACTGAGTCTGGATCGTGCGAAGAGTGGTATCACCGAGTAGGGCACCGTTGCTTGTATCCTGCGCATCAGTACCGGCATCTACCGCGGTGTATTTCGTCAGCGAGGAAAAAGTATCCTGCAGAGTGTTGTAGGCGTTGACCCAGGTTGTGATCGCCGTTTCCGCCTGCGAATTATCTTTGGTGATGGTTAAAGTCTGGTTGCCGGTAGTGGTGTCGTTCAGGTTCAGCGTGATATCTTCCAGCGCATCGCTGATGGTGTTGCTGCTGTTCTCAATGTCGATGTTATTGACTTTGAGTTTGGCATTTTGAGCCGTCACACTTTCCTGCATGCCACCGTTGCCGGACGCGTCATAGCCCATAAAGCTTTGCAGCGCGCTGTCGCCACTTACGGACAACGTCATTGCATTATCCGCACCAGTCTCGTTTGAAGTGATCGACAGACGATACTGCCCATTACCGACGTTGATAATACTGGCGCTAACACCGGCATCGGCTTTGTTGATGGCATCGCGGATACCACTCAGTGAAGAGTTGGCCGCACTGATATCGATAGTGACCGGCTTTTTGTCCCCGCCCTGTTGAATGGTCAACGTGCTGTCAGTGGTGGCAATGGCTGTTTTGCTGTCTGTCTGAGCCGTTTTAGAGGTGAGCGTTTGCGCCTGCGCCAGTTGTGACACGCTAATGGTGTATTTTCCAGCAACGGCATTGCCAGTAGTGGTCGCGCTAAAGGCAGACGAACTGCTGGTGGTGCTAGTGGCAGTAAACAGATCGGCTTTATTCAGTGCAGTATTGGCGGTCTGAAAAGCAACCAGCGCACTCTTGAGAGTGCCGTAGGCACTGAGCTTGGCGGTGAAAGAAGACTGCTGGGCCGAAATAGGCTTCAGGGAAGCTTTCTCCGCCGTTTCCAGGTTATCCAGAATGGTACTTAAATCGAGACCCGAACCGATACCCAGTGTAGAAATACTTGCCATATTTATTCCTTAAATTTATCGACACGTAGAATGAATACCGGGGTTATCGGCGGGAATGGCGCAAAGTTTACGGTTAATTTTCTTTTTTTAATGGCGGGAATAAAGGCATGACTGAAGAGTATTTCGGCGGCTAAAAAATTATTTCAGTTCCTGTGGAAAAAAGTGTGAAAAAAAATCTAAAGGTTGGTGAGGGCACGACGATAACCACAATGACGGCGATTGAGCCGACGGGTGGAAACCCAAATCTACTCCACAGATTTGATGAACAACAGGAAACGAAATCATGGCACAAGTCATTAATACCAACAGCCTCTCGCTGATCACTCAGAACAACATCAACAAGAACCAGTCTGCTCTGGCGACTTCCATTGAGCGTCTGTCTTCTGGTCTGCGTATCAACAGCGCGAAAGATGATGCTGCGGGCCAGGCGATTGCTAACCGCTTCACCTCTAACATCAAAGGCCTGACTCAGGCTGCGCGTAACGCCAATGACGGTATCTCTGTGGCGCAGACCACTGAAGGCGCACTGTCTGAAATCAACAACAACTTACAGCGTATCCGTGAGCTGACCGTTCAGGCTTCTACCGGCACCAACTCCGATTCCGACCTGTCTTCTATCCAGGACGAAATCAAATCCCGTCTGTCTGAAATTGACCGCGTATCCGGTCAGACTCAGTTCAACGGCGTGAACGTACTGGCGAAAGACGGCAAAATGTCTATCCAGGTTGGCGCGAACGACGGAGAAACCATCGATATTGACCTGAAGAAGATTGACTCTTCTACTTTGGGTCTGTCCAGCTTCAACGTAAATGGTCCACAGGGTGGAATACCTTCTTTGGTTTCTGATTTCAAACCATACTATGGTGCGACAACCAGTATCACTGGTGCGACTGTTGCAGAAAATAATGGCGGTGATTTAGCTACACGCCTCGGAGTCGCATCAGGTAGCGTTGCGGTCGATGGTACAAAGGTTTATTCAGATACTAATGGCAATTTATTCGCTAAAGTGACCATCACTCCAGGCAGTGCTGCTGAAGTTAACAACCTCAAAGCAAATGGTTTTGATAGCTCGTACGACACTGCGACTAGTACAGGTGTGGCAAAAGATTATTACGTGGCTTTAGACCCTCAATCAGCTACTACAACTGGTACTACTGCTGCATTTAAGATCGACACTTCTAGCCTGAGCTTATCCAATTTGACCACGGGTTCTACCTCTAACCCACTGGCTAAACTGGACGACGCTATCGCTTCTGTAGACAAATTCCGTTCTTCTCTGGGTGCTATCCAGAACCGTCTGGATTCTGCGGTCACCAACCTGAACAACACCACCACCAACCTGTCTGAAGCGCAGTCCCGTATTCAGGACGCCGACTATGCGACCGAAGTGTCCAACATGTCTAAAGCGCAGATCATTCAGCAGGCCGGTAACTCCGTGCTGGCAAAAGCTAACCAGGTTCCACAGCAGGTTCTGTCTCTGCTGCAGGGCTAATTTGTCAAAGCTTGATTTGCTTCACAAACCCCGGCTTGCCGGGGTTTATCTTTGATTTGTGAATAATAAACAAGGAAAATCAATTTATTGATTTTCGGCTGCTCACCACAAAGAAGGAAAAACCACGCTTTTTCCTTCTTTGTCAGCAGTCTGAAACCTCGCTCCGGCGGGGTTTTTTCATTGTGCAGTTTCACTTAACTCCCCAAATAACCCCCCCTTTTAGCCACTATTCCGTCGATTAAAACCCCTCCAGAAACGGATAATCATGCCGATAACTCAACTATTGCAGGGCTGTTTATCGTGAATTCACTCTATACCGCTGAAGGTGTAATGGATAAACACTCGCTGTGGCAGCGTTATGTACCTCTGGTGCGACACGAAGCATTGCGCCTTCAGGTGCGGTTGCCGGCGAGCGTGGAACTGGATGATCTGCTTCAGGCGGGCGGCATTGGGTTGTTGAATGCCGTCGAACGTTACGATGCTCTGCAAGGCACGGCATTTACCACTTACGCAGTACAGCGCATACGTGGCGCGATGCTGGACGAACTGCGCAGCCGCGATTGGGTGCCGCGCAGCGTCCGCCGCAATGCTCGTGAAGTGGCGCAGGCGATGGGACAACTGGAACAGGAACTGGGACGTAACGCGACGGAAACGGAAGTCGCCCAGCGTCTTGGCATTGCTGTTGAGGAGTATCGTCAGATGCTGCTCGATACCAATAACAGCCAGCTTTTCTCCTATGACGAATGGCGGGAAGAGCACGGCGACAGTATCGAGCTGGTGACTGAAGAAAACCAGCAGGAGAACCCGCTCCATCAACTGATGGAGAGCAATCTGCGCCAGCGCGTGATTGAGGCCATCGAAGCCCTGCCGGAACGTGAGCAGCTGGTGCTGACGCTTTACTACCAGGAAGAGCTCAATCTCAAAGAGATTGGTGCCGTACTGGAAGTGGGGGAGTCACGCGTCAGCCAGCTTCACAGCCAGGCTATTAAGCGCTTGCGTACAAAACTGGGTCGGTACCAGGAGGGCGGCTAAGCTGTCATGCCTGGAGAAATGCCGCACATAGCATTGACTACCAGGAGTTATCATGACGGTGCAGCACGTAAAAAGACGGCCTTTAAGCCGCCATTTGAAAGACTTTAAACACAGCCAGACGCATTGCGCCCATTGCCACAAACTGCTGGATCGCATCACGCTGGTCCGCCAGGGCGAAATCGTCAACAAGATTGCCATTTCCCGCCTTGATACGCTGATGGACGAAGCCGACTGGCTGCTGGAACGCCGGGAGTGGGTCGCGCTTTGTCGATTCTGCGGCGACTTGCACTGCAAAGAGCAGAGCGATTTCTTCGATATCCTCGGCTTTAAGCAGTATCTGTTCGAGCAAACCGATATGAGCCCCGGCACGGTGCGCGAATATGTGGTTCGCCTGCGTCGCTTGGGGAACCATCTGACCGCGCTAAAAATCGACCGCGAACTGCTTGACGGTGAACCGGACGAAACGCTGGCGCCGTGGCTGCCTTCAACCAGCACCAATAATTATCGCATCGCCTTACGCAAGTACTCGCAATATAAAAATGGCCGTCCCGTTGTTGAGTCGCAAAGGTTCGCGTATCAGGTTACCTCTGATATATATTAATTTTGAATAAGATGTAACGTACGGGTATTAGCTGTTTTGGCTAAACCCCTTACACTGCAAAAAAATTCGATATTTCGGGGGAATGATGAAATTAGCACTGTTGGGCCGTCAGGCTCTGATGGGAATGATGGCTGTGGCGCTGGTTGCTGGCGCAAGCGTCAAAACGTTCGCCGCTGAAAACCTGCTGGCTCAGGTCAAAGAACGTGGTTCGCTGCGCGTTGGGCTGGAAGGCACTTATCCGCCGTTCAGCTTCCAGGGCGATGACGGCAAACTTACTGGCTTTGAAGTGGAGTTTGCTCAGGAACTGGCGAAACACCTCGGTGTGAAAGCAGACCTCAAACCGACCAAATGGGACGGGATGCTGGCCTCGCTGGATTCTAAGCGTATTGATGTGGTGATCAACCAGGTGACCATTTCCGACGTGCGTAAGAAGAAATATGACTTCTCTACGCCGTACACCGTGTCCGGTATTCAGGCGCTGGTGAAAAAAGGCAATGAAAGCACCATCAAAAGTGCCGCTGATCTGAAAGGTAAAAAAGTCGGCGTGGGTCTGGGGACCAACTACGAAGAGTGGTTGCGTCAGAACGTACAGGGTGTGGACGTGCGTACCTATGACGATGACCCGACCAAATATCAGGATCTGCGCGTAGGCCGTATCGATGCGATCCTGGTCGACCGTCTGGCAGCGTTGGATCTGGTGAAGAAAACCAAAGATACGCTGGCTGTGACCGGTGAAGCGTTCTCCCGTCAGGAGTCTGGTGTTGCGCTGCGCAAAGGCAACGAAGACCTGCTGAAAGCGGTGGACGGTGCGATTGCCGACATGCAGAAAGACGGTAGCCTGAAAGCGCTTTCCGAGAAGTGGTTTGGGGCGGATGTTACCCACTAAAAAGTGATGACTCAACGGCGTTATCTGACGCCCTAAAGTAAACAAACAGTCCCGGTCGCCAGATCGGGACTTTTTACTTTTTCAGGTTGCATAATTTACCCGCCTGCCGTTCCTCTCTAACGAATTGTTTAACTGAATACCACATTGCCCATCAATACAAAATATATATAACTGCATGATAAAAAGGGAAAAATAGCCTTTATGCGCAATGCGCGCGATCAATACTCAGCAGCGGGAGTTCATGATAATAGCGGGAGAGTCAATTGAGGGAAGACTAAATTGAAACCGATAAATTTCATGTTGCTGGGAATACTCGCTATTTTTGACACGTCTGCTGCTACTCATGTTGTCCCGGTGATCCCCATGCCGCCACAGGAGACGCCAATTATCACTCCCTTCAGGGCCCCGACAGAAACCGTCTCGCCGATGACAGATAAAACGGGAAGTGTGGTTGAGAATGCGCCGGGCGAGGAGTCTGTGAAAATAAATGACGTGGTGAGAACGGCAGAAAAGGCCCGGGAAGCGGAAGCGGATCAGGCCAGGCTGGCAGCAAAAGCCGCCGACGCCGTTAAAGCCGCGAAGAAAGCAAAAGCCATTCAAACCGCAAGCGATGCGGAAGCCGCTAAAGCGGCGAAAACGCTAAAGGCGGCGCAGGCTGCCATGGAGGCAAAAATCGCGAAAGCAGACCATGCGGCAAAAGCCGCTGAAGCCGCGACCGCCAAAGAAGCGCTTAAAGTCTCGAAAGCCGTTAAGGCGGCAGAAGCGGCCAAAGTGGCCAAAGCGAATGAGGCCGAAAAAGCGAAACAGGCCACAGAAGCCGCGCAAGCGCTTGAGGCCGAAAAACTAGCCCAGGCTGCCAGAGCGGCTGAGGACGTTGCCGCCGCAGAGCGTGCCGCTCAGGCTGCTCTCGCCGCAGCGGAAGAGTCGGACAGGGCGGCGAAAGCCGCTAAAGCGCTGGAAGAAACCAGGGTAGCCGAAGCGGCAAAAGCCACAGAGGCGGCGTTAGTCGCCAAAGTAGCTAAAGTGACAGAAGCGAAAAAAGCGACGCAAGCCGCCAGAGAGGCTACCGCGATTAACGATGCCCTAACGGCCCAGGCTGAAGAGGCGGCAAGAGAAGCTGAAGCGGCTAAAGCCATCGAAAATACGCAGGCGGCTGCGGCACTGGCTGCTGCTCAGGCTGCGGCTAATGCGGAAGCCACAAAAGTGAATGCGACCGCCACGCTAACAGAAGCCGAAACGCAGGCTGCAAGAGCGACAGAGGCTGCGAAAGCGGCGAAAGCTGATTTATCAGAAAGCATCACCGCCGCCACGAAAGCCGCTCAAATCGTGAAAGCCGCAAAAGCCGCTGAAGTCGCCAGAGCGAAAGAGGCTGCCAAAGCTGAGCAAGAAGCCCGCGACGCTGCCGCTGTCGCGGCGGCGAAAGCCACTGAAGCCGCGAAGGCGGCCGAACGAGCTGAAACGGCGAAAGCCAGCGCAGCAATGAAAGTGACTGCTGCAACGTCAGCCTCTGAGGCGACCCTGGCGGCTGTTGCAGAGAAAGAACAGGTCGCTCAACGCGTTGCAGACGCGAAAACCAACGCCACGAGCGCTGCGCAGGTGGCGAAAGCCGCAAAAGCAGATTTAAAGGCAAAAGCCGCTGCCGCAGGGCAGGCGGCTAAGGTAGCAGACGTGAGCCGGCTGGAAGCGAACGCTCAAAGGACTGAGGCGGACAAAGTGGCCGCCGTCGCAAGGGCTGCAGAGGCCGTGCGGGCGGAAAGAGCGGCCGAAGTGTCCAGAACCGCAACGCTTGCCGCGGCGGCCCGGGAGGTGGAAGCGACGGCCCTGGCAGAAGCCGCACAGGCTACCGCTGTGGCTAAAGCCGCAGGCGTCAGCGATGCCCCGGTCTTGACTCCTCCAGAGGATGCGGATGAAGAATCTATGGTTGTCACGCCAGAAAAAGGGGGGCCTAAAACGCCGCCGAAAGCGATTCCCGCCAGGTCAGAGCCGTTGACCGTAGAACAGGAAATATTTGGTGATTGCCAGTTGCCTGTCTATTCTGAAAAAGCGCGAGCCATGGGCGTGGAGGGGGATGTCACCTTGAAGGTGAGCATTGGCGCCATGGGCCAATTGAAGCGTATCAATACCAAAGGGACGCAAATCTTTCTGCGTGATACCAGCCGGGCGTTTAAACGCTGCACCTGGCCAATGGGATATGCCGGAGAATATCAGACCCTCGTCCGTTTTAGTCTGTCGGAGGGCGTAAGTCTGCAATCGGCTAAATCAAAATAAGCTATTTACACTCCGGGAACCCTCTTGAAACTGGGGCAGGACAGGAGACTTATTTTCGCGGGCAACTGTGTGCATAATAAAAAGAAAACAGGAGCTGCTATGTCACTGCAAAATCTAACTCGTTTCCCGCGTCTGGAATTTATCGGCGCACCTACGCCGTTGGAGTACCTGCCTCGTTTCTCTGACTATCTGGGACGCGATATTTTCATCAAGCGTGATGATGTGACGCCAATGGCGCTGGGGGGCAATAAACTGCGCAAGCTGGAGTTTCTGGCCGCCGATGCGCTACGCGAAGGCGCAGATACGCTGATTACCGCCGGTGCAATCCAGTCGAACCACGTACGTCAGACTGCCGCAGTGGCCGCGAAGCTGGGCCTTAACTGTGTGGCGTTGCTGGAAAACCCAATTGGCACCAAAGCCGAAAACTACCTGACTAACGGCAACCGTCTGATGCTTGATCTGTTTAACGCACAGGTCGAGATGTGTGACGCGCTGACCGATCCTAACCGCCAACTGGAAGAGCTGGCGACGCGTGTCGAAGCGCAAGGTTTTCGTCCTTATGTCATTCCTGTTGGCGGTTCCAATGCGCTTGGTGCGCTCGGTTATGTGGAAAGCGCGCTTGAGATTGCGCAGCAGTGTGAAGGCGCGGTGTCGCTTTCTTCCGTGGTGGTGGCTTCCGGAAGCGCAGGCACGCATGCGGGCCTCGCGGTGGGGTTAGAACAGCTGATGCCAGATGTGGAACTCATTGGCGTGACGGTTTCCCGTAGCATTGCCGACCAAAAACCGAAAGTGGTGACGTTGCAGCAGGCTGTAGCGGAAAGTCTGGAGTTGAAAGCCAGAGCAGATATCACGCTGTGGGATGACTATTTTGCTCCGGGCTACGGCACGCCGAATGACGAAGGGATGGAAGCCGTTAAGCTTCTGGCGCGCCTGGAAGGCATTTTGCTCGACCCTGTTTACACTGGCAAAGCGATGGCCGGGCTGATAGACGGTATCAGCCAGAAACGCTTTAAAGATGAAGGCCCAATCCTGTTTGTTCACACGGGCGGTGCTCCGGCGCTGTTCGCTTACCATCCTCATGTTTGAGTAAGAACACCATAATGCAAGAAAGTATCCAACTGGTTATCGACTCACTGCCGTATCTGCTGAAAGGGGCGGTGTTTACCCTTCAGCTCAGCATCGGCGGGATGTTTTTTGGTTTAGTGCTGGGGTTTGTGCTGGCGCTGATGCGCATGTCGCCGATTGGGCCGGTGCGTTGGCTGGCGCGGTTTTATACCTCTATTTTTCGCGGCACGCCGCTTATCGCTCAACTGTTCATGATTTACTACGGCCTGCCGCAGTTTGGCATTGAGCTGGACCCGATTCCGGCGGCGATGATTGGCCTGTCGCTCAATACCGCGGCGTACACGTCAGAAACGCTTCGTGCGGCTATCTCGTCAATCGATAAAGGGCAATGGGAAGCCGCGGCGAGCATCGGGATGACGCCATGGCAAACGCTGCGTCGTGCGATCCTCCCGCAGGCTGCACGTGTGGCGTTGCCGCCGCTGTCTAACAGCTTTATCAGCCTGGTGAAAGACACCTCGCTGGCGGCGACCATTCAAGTGCCTGAGCTGTTCCGTCAGGCGCAGCTGATCACCTCGCGCACGCTGGAAGTGTTCACCATGTATCTGGCCGCTTCGCTGATTTACTGGGTGATGGCGACAGTGCTTTCTGCGCTGCAGAACTACTTTGAAAACCAGCTCAACCGCCAGGAGCGTGATCCAAAATGAGTGCTATTGACGTCAAAAACCTGGTGAAAAAATTCCATGGTCAGACCGTGTTACACGGGATCGATTTGGAAGTGAAAGAGGGCGAAGTGGTGGCGATTATCGGGCCAAGCGGCTCGGGGAAAACCACGCTTTTACGTAGCATTAACCTGCTGGAACAACCTGAAAGCGGCACGATTCGGGTAGGCGATATCACCATTGATACCGCTCGTCCGCTGAGTCAGCAAAAGGGGCTGATCCGTACGCTTCGTCAACACGTGGGCTTTGTGTTCCAGAACTTCAACTTGTTCCCGCATCGTACGGTGCTGGAGAACATCATTGAAGGGCCGGTGATCGTCAAAGGCGAGAACAAAACCGAAGCAACGACACGAGCGCGTGAGCTACTGGCGAAAGTAGGGCTGTCGGGCAAAGAGACCAGCTATCCTCGCCGTCTTTCCGGCGGGCAGCAGCAACGTGTGGCGATAGCTCGTGCGTTAGCGATGCGCCCGGATGTTATTTTATTCGACGAACCTACCTCGGCGCTGGATCCTGAGCTGGTGGGCGAAGTGCTCAACACTATTCGCCAACTGGCGCAAGAGAAGCGCACCATGGTGATTGTGACCCATGAAATGAGCTTCGCCCGCGATGTGGCCGATCGGGCCATTTTCATGGACCAGGGGCGTATTGTTGAACAAGGCGAGGCCAAATCGCTGTTCGCCAATCCTCAACAACCGCGCACGCGTCAGTTCCTCGAAAAATTCCTCATGCAGTAAAACTCTCCCTATGCAGCAAAACCTGGCGGTCTGATTATCAGGCCGCTTTCATCCTGAATCATTCAATTTGATTTAAGGAATGAGATAGCCTTTATAACAGTGGGCTTATTGCTCAGGCCGCATCGCACAACGGTTTTATCCACGAGTTTGTTTGGGGTCAGACAATCATTTCAGATTATTTTTCACGACTGCGATATTTTATACATATAAATAATGATTATATGTTAGCCTTATGTATTCATAATAATGATTATTAATCAGGGGTTTTCTCGTTGGTATGAGGGACATCGATTTTTTCCAGTGGCGGAAGGATATCTCGCAGCAATTTCAGATTGCCGCGACAAACGAACAGGTCTATACGATATTGCAGCAGCAGGCACACGCGCTGGAATATGACTGGTTCGCACTTTGTGTACGACATCCTGTGCCTTTTACTCGCCCCAAACTTTCGCTGCAAACGACCTATCCCAAAGACTGGATGGCGCATTATCACGCCGAAAACTATTTTGCCATCGACCCGGTATTAAAAGCGGAGAATTACCAGAATGGGCATTTGCCGTGGAACGACCGCTTATTCCGCGACGCGCCGGATTTATGGGATGCAGCTCGCGACCATGGCCTGCGCAAGGGGATGACTCAGTCATTAATGCTACCTAATCGTGCGCTGGGTTTTTTATCGGTTTCGCGGGAAAGCAACCAGGAAAATCCCTATTCGGATGCGGAGACAGAGCTGCGTCTGCAGGCGTTAATGGCGATGAGCCTTGGGGCGTTGGTGCGTCAGGAAGATACGACGGTGATGGCGCCGGAAATGAAATTCAGCAAGCGTGAACTGGAAATTTTGAAGTGGACTGCCGAAGGGAAAACGTCAGCGGAAATCTCAATCATCCTGTCGATTTCTGAGAATACCGTGAACTTTCATCAAAAGAATATGCAGAAGAAATTTAACGCGCCGAACAAAACCCAGATTGCCTGCTATGCTGCGGCGATCGGCATCATCTGATCGCCACCGACGTTCTGCGTGCCAGACGCAGAACCGGCTGCCCTGAGCAGCCGGTGCACCATTACTGACGGTAAGCTTGTTTAATTTGCTTAACGGTGCTGGAAAATACGGCCGCCTGTGCTTCATCTTCCATCTGCGCGATTTGCTTCTCCATCTTAATAATCACACGCCCGGCGTCTGCCTGGCCCATCGCCTGCAGCATCAGCGTCAGCAACGCTTTCATGCAGGAGACTTCCTGGGACAGTTGTTGATTATTTTCAGCAGTGGAAAAATCAGGAGTGCTCATCTATTTCCTCGTTGGATTTCTGCGCGTTTACGCGGGATGTAACGGTAAAGGGCGCGCAGTATACCACAGGCTTTGCATAAAGCGGGAGTGCTTGAGTTTTGTTCTCTGATCAGAGGTGTTTACACACAATATTTTGATGGTTACGCAGCGGGAATGGGCTTATTTGTAGAAATCAGGTTCCTGTCCGGTTAATTATTGTTACATATTTCTCATCGTATTTATCATCTATGCAAAATGTTGCGTTTTCAGAAAATTTTTGAAGAAAAGTGTTTAAAAAAAATGATGGTTGTATCTCTCTGTTTTGTGGTCGTTTCCAGTCTTTGTACCGTCTAATTTCCAGAAAGATGAGTCAAATCCTAAATGGAACATTTTTTTGCGTTTCCCCCGCAGGTTAAAACCCGTTAATATGGTGACGAATTTAGAAACAGTAGCGTTATCCCTATTCTGGAGATTATTCCTTTGATCAACGTCCTTCTTGTTGATGACCACGAGCTAGTGCGCGCAGGGATACGACGCATTCTGGAAGATATAAAGGGTATTAAAGTTGTCGGTGAAGTTAACTGTGGTGAAGATGCGGTGAAATGGTGCCGTAGCAACCCGGTTGATGTGGTGTTAATGGATATGAACATGCCCGGCATCGGTGGGCTTGAAGCGACGCGTAAAATCGCACGCTCCACGGCCGATACTCGAGTCATCATGCTAACCGTTCATACGGAAAACCCGCTCCCGGCGAAAGTCATGCAGGCAGGAGCCGCTGGCTATCTGAGCAAAGGCGCAGCACCACAAGAAGTGGTGAATGCAATTCGTTCAGTGTTTGCCGGTCAGCGTTACATCGCGTCTGACATTGCTCAGCAAATGGCGCTTAGCCAGATTGAGCCTGAAAAAACAGAATCGCCGTTCGCCAGTTTGTCTGAACGTGAATTGCAGATTATGCTGATGATCACCAAAGGCCAGAAGGTCAATGAGATCTCAGAACAGCTGAATCTCAGCCCTAAAACGGTGAACAGTTATCGCTATCGTATGTTTAGCAAATTAAACATTCATGGCGATGTCGAACTGACGCACCTGGCAATTCGCCATGGTCTGTGCAATGCGGAGTCGTTAGCAAGTCAGTGAGTGATGTTTTTGATTCAAAAGCCTTTCTGAAAACCGTGACCAGTCAGCCTGGCGTCTATCGTATGTACGATGCCGGCGGCACGGTTATTTATGTGGGTAAAGCCAAAGATCTGAAAAAACGCCTGTCCAGCTACTTCCGCAGCAATCTTGCCTCGCGCAAAACGGAAGCTCTGGTGGCGCAGATTGCCCAGATAGACGTCACTGTCACCCACACCGAAACTGAAGCGCTGCTGCTTGAACATAACTACATCAAGCTGTATCAGCCGCGCTATAACGTGTTGTTGCGTGACGACAAATCCTATCCGTTTATTTTCCTGAGCGGTGATACCCACCCGCGGCTGGCGATGCACCGTGGCGCCAAACACGCCAAAGGTGAATATTTCGGCCCGTTCCCGAATGGCTACGCTGTGCGTGAAACGCTTGCGCTGCTGCAAAAAATCTTCCCCATTCGCCAGTGCGAGAACAGCGTCTATCGCAACCGCTCGCGCCCCTGCCTGCAATATCAGATTGGCCGCTGCCTGGGGCCGTGCGTTGCTGGGTTGGTGAGCGAAGAAGAGTACGCGCAGCAGGTGGACTACGTGCGCTTATTCCTTGCGGGTAAAGATGAGCAAGTGGTGAATCAGCTGGTGGCGCGTATGGAAAAGGCCAGCCAGGCGTTAGCGTTCGAAGAAGCAGCGCGAATTCGTGACCAGATCCAGGCGGTGCGTCGGGTAACCGAAAAACAATTCGTCTCGAATGAAGGTGATGATCTCGACGTTATCGGCGTGGCCTTTAATGGCGGAATGGCCTGTGTCCACGTGCTCTTTATCCGTCAGGGGAAAGTGCTGGGTAGCCGCAGCTACTTCCCGAAAGTGCCGGGCGGAACCGAACCAGCGGAAGTGGTTGAAACTTTCGTGGGGCAATTCTATTTGCAAGGTAGCCAGGCACGTACGCTGCCGAGCGAGATCCTGCTCGACTTTAATTTAGGCGATAAAACGCTGCTGGCGGATTCCCTGACGGAACTTGCCGGGAGACGCATCAATATTCAAACCAAGCCGCGTGGCGATCGTGCTCGTTATCTGAAACTGGCACGGACGAATGCCGCCACGGCGTTGGTGACTAAACTTGCGCAACAGTCCACGATCACTCAACGCTTGCAGGCGCTGGCAACAACCCTGAAGCTGCCGGAAGTGAAGCGTATGGAATGCTTTGATATCAGCCATACAATGGGCGAACAAACGGTCGCCTCCTGCGTGGTCTTTGACAGTAATGGCCCGCTGCGGGCTGAATACCGGCGCTATAACATCACCGGGATAACGCCGGGCGATGATTACGCGGCGATGAATCAGGTGTTGCGTCGTCGTTATGGCAAAGCCATTGAAGAAAGCAAAATTCCCGACGTGATTCTGATTGATGGCGGCAAAGGTCAGTTGGGGCAAGCGAAGCAGGTTTTCGCGGAGCTGGACGTGACCTGGGATAAGCATCATCCGCTGTTGTTAGGCGTGGCGAAGGGCAGTGACCGTAAAGCGGGGCTGGAAACGCTGTTCTTCGAGCCGGAAGGTGAGGGCTTCAATTTGCCGTCTGACTCCCCGGCGCTGCATGTTATCCAGCATATCCGGGATGAGTCGCACGATCATGCCATCAGCGGACACCGTAAAAAACGGGCGAAAGTGAAAAGCACCAGTTCGCTTGAGACGATTGAAGGCGTGGGGCCGAAGCGCCGCCAGATGTTGTTGAAATATATGGGCGGGCTGCAAGGTTTACAAAATGCGAGCGTCGAAGATATTGCCAAAGTGCCGGGCATTTCGCACGGTCTGGCAGAAAAGATCTTCTACTCGTTGAAACATTAGGGGCTCTGTAGCAACATAGGGCTAATTTTACTGACAACAGATAGTTACCGTCGCCATGCAATTTAATATCCCTACGTTGCTCACCCTGTTCCGTGTTGTGCTGATCCCATTTTTTGTGTTGGCGTTCTATCTGCCTTTCACCTGGGCTCCTTTCCTGTGCGCACTGATTTTCTTCGTTGCCGCTATCACCGACTGGTTTGACGGCTACCTGGCTCGTCGCTGGAATCAGAGTACCCGTTTTGGCGCGTTTCTTGATCCGGTGGCGGACAAGGTGATGGTTGCCATTGCGATGGTGCTGGTGGCGGAGCATTACCACGCATGGTGGGTCACATTGCCCGCCGCGACCATGATCGCCCGTGAAATCATCATTTCTGCTCTGCGCGAATGGATGGCGGAATTGGGTAAGCGTAGCAACGTGGCGGTATCGTGGATTGGCAAAGTGAAAACGACTGCTCAAATGGCTGCGCTGGTGTGGATGTTGTGGCGTCCGAATGAGTGGGTAGAGTGGGCGGGGATAGGCCTGTTTATGGTCGCTGCGGTCCTGACGCTGTGGTCGATGTTCCAGTATCTGAATGCCGCGCGTGGGGATTTGCTTGATCAGTGATCGTTTCGACGTAAATTTCAGCAAACGATCCGGTGCGTTGAAAAATATCGTTGACTCATTGCGTCATGTCAGTAGAATGCAACGCATCGAACGGCAGCACAGCTTGCCAGACGGTAACAAAATCAAATGATTAACTTCGGTTGATTCTGCGGGAATAGCTCAGTTGGTAGAGCACGACCTTGCCAAGGTCGGGGTCGCGAGTTCGAGTCTCGTTTCCCGCTCCAGTTTAAAAACATCGGCAGTTGCGGGTGTTAGCACTATCGGCGCGTTAGCAAAGCGGTTATGTAGCGGATTGCAAATCCGTCTAGTCCGGTTCGACTCCGGAACGCGCCTCCACTTTATTTCCCGAGGCCGGATGGTGGAATCGGTAGACACAAGGGATTTAAAATCCCTCGGCGTTCGCGCTGTGTGGGTTCAAGTCCCACTCCGGCTACCATGGGAAAGACAAGAATAAAATCAATGATAAGCAGTGTCGTGAAACCACCTTCGGGTGGTTTTTTTGTATTTGCGATTCTGATGTTTTATCTTCCTTCTTAAACGTTTCCCAGTGAGAGCTCAGTAATGAAAACCGGACCGCTAAACGAAAGCGAACTTGAATGGCTGGACGATGTTCTGGCCCGTTATGGCAATGAACATGCGGTAATGGACGTCTCTGAGCTCGACGGTATGCTGACGGCTATTCTGTCTGCTCCTGTGGAGATTGAACCCGCAGAGTGGATGCTGGCGGTGTGGGGCGGGGCGGATTATGTGCCGCGCTGGGCTAACGACCGTGAGCGCGATCGTTTTGTGAATCTGACTCTGCAGCATAGGGATGATGTCGCCGAACGTTTAGGCGATTATCCGGACCAGTATGAGCCACTGTTTGGCACACGTGATGAAGAAGGTCAGGAAATCACCATTGTTGAAGAGTGGTGTTTTGGCTATCTGCGTGGGGTGAGTTTAAGCGATTGGTCTGCGCTGCCTGCTGAATTACAGCCGCATTTCGATACCATCGCGCTGCACGGTAAAGAAGAGAATTTCGAACGTCTCGATACGCTTTCTGCTGAAGAATATGTGGCAAGCGTGGATGCCATCAAACCGGCTGCTTTAGCGTTGTGCCATTATTGGCTGGAGAACCCTCAGTCCGCGCCAGTGAAGCAGCCTGTTAAGAATGAAAATAAAACGGGTCGCAACGATCCTTGCCCATGTGGTAGTGGCGAAAAATATAAAAACTGCTGCATGAAATAACCTGTGAAAAAGGCCCTTAACGGTAACGCCGTTCACTTAAGCCAATGAATTAGGGGAAACACCGGGATTTGGTTCCCGGAGGGAGGCCAAACCCGGTGGTCGCCCCGGATATCTCGGTCTTAAACTAACGGTGTTATCCTTAACGGGCCTTTTTGTTATTCAGGGCAACGATAGACATTGCCTGTGAGCGTGACGTTGGTCTGCTCTAACCCACCTGAACCATAATATGAACTGCCCGTCTGGCCTGCGCGTTGGGTGATAATGGATACCACATTTCCCCCCATGTTGGCCGCCTGGTTTTTCAGGTCATTGCGGGCGCCAGTTTCCAGATTGCTGTTCGACGTCCAGCCGCCGGTGAAGAAATTCCCCTGGCTACCCGTAATATCACCCAGGAATTTACACTCTTTGCCCGGTTCATTGTTGGTCACTCGAACATGGTTGGCATTGGTATTAACGCTGGTCGCACTGCAACCGGCGAGCGTCATCATTACTAAAATAAGAGAGAGCTTTTTCATATATAACTTTTTGTCTGGTGGAAAAAACAGCGCAAGGTTACGTCAGATAAAAACAGGCTGTACAGGAAAAGTCTTAATACGCGGCAGCGAATGAGGGAGTGATTCGGGAATCGTTTAGGTATGTTGAAAACATTCACCAAATCAATGGTTTATTGTGATGTGTTTGTTAATTTTTAGAGGGTAATCCAGTGCAGCTACGCCAGATTACCCTTACAGGGTTTAGCCCACTGACGGCAGCAGACCCGTCGCGATCAGAGCCTGAACCAGAATCACTGCGATGCCGCAAGCGAATACCAGCCACAAAGCGGGCATGCCTCCAGCAACGCGGTATGGCGCATCTGGATGCTGCTGACGGCTTTTCATTGTCAGCAGTGAAGGGATGATCAGCGCCAGCACTGCAAGCGCCACACCGGCGTAGCCCAGCGCCATGACAAAGCCTTTTGGATAAAACAGCGCAAAAGCTAACGGTGGCACGAAGGTGATCACGCCGGTTTGCAGACGTCCGCCGGTGGTATTTTTGCGTTGGAACAGATCCGCCAGATAGTCAAACAAGCCAAGTGCAACGCCAAGGAAAGAGGTCGCCAGAGCCAGATCGGCAAACAGATGTACAGCCAACTCTACATGCGGTGAGGCGACCACTTCGCGAATGGCCTGCAGCAATCCGTTCAGCCCTGCGTGGTTAGCCAGCAGCGCGCTAAATACCGGGGATTCAATGCTGCCAAGCGTCGCCAGCTGCCAGAAGATATAGGCCACCAGCGGAATGAAGCTGCCGATAATGAAGATGCGGCGCAGCTTACGCACATCACCTTGCATGTAGCTGACAATGCTCGGCACGCTGCCATGAAAACCAAACGACGTGAAGATTACCGGGATCGCGGAAAGCGCCAGGCCCTGCTGCAGCGGGAGCGTCAGCAGGTTGATCTGGTGAATATGTGGCATCAGCAGCGCCAGCATGATAACCAAAAAGATGATTTTGGCGCTGAACAGGAAGCGGTTAAAGAGATCGACCAGCGCGGTGCCGACACAAATGACGCCGCCACCAACAAGGGTAAACAGCAGCACGCCAGCAGAAGGCGGCAGATCGAGGTTAAACCAATCGCTGAAGCTCGATGCAAGAAGTTCTCCCGCGCCACTGATATAAGCCGCTGTCAGGGCATACATCAAGAACAGCATGCTGAATCCTGTCACCCATTGGCCGTAGCGGCCAAGATAGCGCAGCGCTAATGAGCCCAGACCGGTATCGGCAGGAACGTGCTGATACACCTCCAGCAGCAGTAAAGCGGTGTAGCACATCAGCGCCCACAGGCTCAGCAGTAACACCAGTGTGATGCCAAAGCCCACACCCGCAGACGCCAGCGGCATCGCCAGCATTCCTGCGCCGATAGTGGTGCCAGCGACGATTAAAATACTCCCTACGGTGCGGTTCTTCACGCTTTCCTCTGCTATTCAGGATTCATACGGCAAAATATGCCGCGCAGGGTAGGGGAAAAGCGTCAGCTCGTCAAATCTGAATTACAGCGGGTGTAACGTGATGTTTACGGCATGCAAGGCAGGAGAGAAGGGCAGCGAGAGCCGCTGCCCTTTGAGGGATTAATTCTGTGCGTCGAGCGTGGCCAGTTCTTTATCAACAAAGTACAGACCTTCACCGCTTTTACCGACCAGAGACAGTTTATCGATAACGGATTTAAACAGTTTCTCTTCTTCGTGCTGTTCAGCCACATACCATTGCAGGAAATTAAAGGTTGGATAATCCTGATTGGTCATGGCCGCGTGAGCCAGCTCATTTATTTTCTGGGTGATCAGTTGCTCATGTTCGTAAGTGGAACGGAACAGTTCATCCAGTGAGTTATATTCGGCGAACGGTGATTCAATGGTATTAATGCGCGGCAGGCTTCCTGTATCGGTCAGATAATCGAACAGGCGCTGCATGTGAGTCATCTCTTCCTGAGCGTGGCGGCGCAGAAACGCGGCGGCCCCTTCAAAGCTGTGGTAGCTGCACCAGGCACTCATCTGCTGATAGAGCAGAGAGGAGTACAGTTCCAGATTCATTTGCTCATTCAGTTTGTCGATCATTTCCGTTTTCAGCATGGTTTGCTCCGTGATATTAAGCTCAGGTGACGATGCGGAAAGTCTAAGTTGTAATTAAACTATTTGCAAAAGGTAAAATAAAAAATATTTATTGTTAAATGCAAATGGGAATAACACGCATTGCGGCTATTAAATAATAGAATGAGAATAATTATTCTTACCGCCGGATGTTTCCGGCGGAATAAAAAGCATTACCAATAATTTGCGTTTGGGGTAGAGGAAACGGCAATACCACGACATTGATATTGCAACGTCACGCTGGAGTTGATGCAGAGTGAGCCGCTGGTCACGGTACAGGTTGTCACCGGTTGGCCAAAAGGCACCGCTGTAGCATAGCCCATTTGCTGGCACTGTTTTGTCGCGTTGCCGTTCGCCACAGAGTTGTCGGTGATCGCCGACTGCAACATTGCCTGACCATAGGTAAGACGCACGATGCCGCTGGTGGCATCCACGTCGGTGACGTTAGCCTGACGATGAACCGTACAGGCGGAAAGCACTATCGCCGCAGCGACAGGGATGAGTTTCTTCATAGCTCACTCTGCGTAAATGTCCGATCGCGTTATCTTATCGGCTCAGCAAACCCGCAATGCGCTGAATAACCCACAGATCCCGCTTTAGTTTTCGCCACCGTCCGTTTAGTCAGCCCGGTTGTCATAGATGGCCTGGAATTTGGGGTGCAGTTGTCTGAAGCGATGAATCAGTTCCGGATCGAAATGTTTTCCGGCCCCGGCGAAAATCAGCGAACAGGCGTGCTCGTGTGTGTAGCTGGGCTTATAAACTCGCTTTTGGCGCAAAGCATCGTACACATCCGCGAGAGCCAGGATACGCGCTTCAATCTAAATCGCCGAGGATAAAATCAATTTTGCGCTGTTCAATGGCGCTTACCAGGGCTTCGACAGAACTTGCGGGCATGATGGCAACATCATCACCAAAACGCTGATGCAGGTAGAGTGCTGAAAACGAGCCTTTAATAATGCCCACGCGCTTATAGCGAACCTGTTCTTCATCCCATAAAAACGGCTGTTCACTGCGATTGTAATAGGCATTATGCCAGGAGAGCGCCGGGCCAATAATCCCTTCAGCCTGCGACTCATCCCGACTTTCGACGATATTCACCAGACGAACAGGCCAGTTCTCCTGGCGCAAATGGCTGATGTAATCCTCGGTGTATTTCACATCGATGTTGACATGCAGCAGGTCGCGCATGTCATTGATCATATCCAGCACGCTGCCGTGATTAACCTGAAGGTGAGTGGCGTCGTCGCGACGGAAAATAACGCGGGTATCGTTCAGATCTTCGGGTACCGATGCCGTCCGGCTGAGGCTTGCGGCAAGTATTGATTTTGTGAATAGTCATGCATTTTACTGATGACCCGTAAAAATTGTGAACTCATCGGTGATTAATGAAACAATATTTCATTAAGTTTGAAAATGCGTTTAATGAGCGCTAAGGTGATACTCACATATCGGTTCACTGCGGAGCTTTCCGCGTAGATCTCAGGAGAGGCATGAATGAAAATTGCACTGATGATGGAAAACAGCCAGGCGGCGAAAAACGCCATTATTCATCGTGAGCTAAAAGCGGTCGCGGATGAGAAAGGGTATCCGGTTTACAACGTAGGCATGAGCGATGAGCAAGATCATCACCTGACCTATATCCATCTCGGGATCATGGCCAGCATTCTGCTGAATGCCAAAGCGGTGGATTTTGTGATCACCGGCTGCGGCACCGGGCAGGGCGCGCTGATGTCACTGAACATTCACCCGGGCGTGGTGTGCGGATATTGCATCGACCCGGCGGATGCTTTCCTGTTCGCGCAAATCAACAACGGCAACGCGCTTTCACTGCCGTTTGCCAAAGGCTTTGGCTGGGGCGCAGAGCTGAATGTGCGTTTCATCTTTGAGAAAGCCTTCACCGGGCGTAATGGCGAAGGGTATCCGCCAGAACGTAAAGAGCCGCAGGTGCGCAACGCGGGCATTCTGAACCAGGTGAAAGCGGCGGTGGTGAAAGAGAACTATCTCGATACCTTACGCGCCATCGATCCTGAACTGGTTAAAACAGCCGTTTCCGGTCAGCGTTTCCAGCAGTGCTTCTTCGAAAACTGCCAGGATAAAGAGATTGAAGCGTTTGTTCGTCAGCTGATTGCGTAATCAGTCTGGTCTCCGGCGGCGTTCTGCCGCCGGAACACTATCCTTTCTTTTTCGACACCGAACTGCCTGCATCTCGCGTCAGTTGTAGCGTATCAACCATCCCGACCAGGCAAATCAGCGCAATAAACACGAAAGCTAAGCGGAAACTGACGCCCGGCAGCGTCGTCATATCGAGCCAGATACTGACTTTTTCCCCAAGCCGAATGCCTATAGCACCAAGCGTGATGCCAAGCCCAACGGCCAGCTGCGTGGCAGTACTGAACAGCGTGTTGGCGTAACTCATTTGCGCGGAAGGCACGTCGGCAAAGGCCAGCGTGCTGACACCAGTGAACTGAATCGAGCGGAACACGCCGCCAAGATACAGAATCAACAGCGTGACCCACAGCGGCGTCTGTGGCGTGAGAAAGGCGCAGGCCAGCAGCGCCAGCACGTTTAGCGCACCGTTGATCAGCAGTAAATTGCGAAAACCTAAATGACGAATCAGCGGAGTGGTGACGGGTTTGATGGTCAGGTTACCAACAAAGACCGCCAGCACCAGTAAACCGGCATGGAAGGGATCCATCCCGAATCCGACCTGAAACAGCAACGGCAGCAGGAATGGCACCGCGCTTATCGAGGCACGGAACAGCGAGCCACCGTACATTGTCACCCGGAATGTCGGCACCTGAAGCGCATCCAGGCGGATCATCGGCCACTCGACTCGTTTAAAATGACGCAGGGCGAAGATAAACGTAGCAGCACCCGCGGCAAGTAAAGCGAAAGGTAACCAGCCGCGACCGTGTTCTGCGCCGAAGGCTTCCATGGCATAAACCAGGCTGACCATGGCGACGGCGGTGGCGATAAATCCGGGCATATCGAAGGGGCGACGCCCGTCATCACGGATATCCGGAATAATGCGCAACGCGAGAACAATCGCCAGGATGCCCAGCGGCACATTGATAAAGAAAATCCAGCGCCAACTGGCAAAGTTGGTAATGAATCCGCCCAACGGCGGGCCGATAATTGGCGCGACAAGTGCCGGCCATGTCAGCGTCGCAATGGCGGTAATCAGTTGATGTTTGGGCGTTGTTCTCAGTACCGCTAGCCGTCCAACCGGCACCATCAACGCACCGCCAACGCCTTGCAAAATACGCATCGCAACAAAGCTGTTAACGCTGGTGGCTAAGCCGCAAAAAACGGAAGCCAAAGTAAAAATGGCTAACGCCAGCGCGAAGACTTTACGCGCACCAAAGCGATCGGCAATCCAGCCGCTGGCAGGGATAAGCACCGCTAAGGTGATGAGATAAGCGCTGATGCCAATGTTGAGGGCGACGGCTTCGACATCAAAGCTCTTTGCCATGTCTGGCAATGCAGTCGCAATGACGGTGCCGTCCAGAAACTCCATAAAAAACGCGCCTGCTACCAATAACGCGGCGGGCGAAAGACCACGGCTCTCCTTTGCGGAGATGTTTTCACTCATGATAAGGCTGCCATTTCCCAATTCGTTCACTGAACGCACATCGCCTGATAGTAACGGGAAAAGCGCGGGATTGTTTTCTGTTTATGGCCCTAAATCAGGTACTATTGCGGCCTGGAAAACAGGAGTAAATCATGTCCCAAAATCTGACTGAAAACGATGAGCTGGTCTCCGACGTTGTCGCTTGCCAGCTCGTTATTAAGCAAATCCTTGATGTTATTGATGTTATCGCCCCGGTTGAAGTCCGTGAAAAAATGGCGAATCAACTGCGTGCTATCGATTTCAGCGCCGCGGGTGCCGATCCGGTGACCATGCGTGCAGTGCAAAAAGCCATCGCGCTGATTGAACTGAAGTTCACTCCGCAGGAAGGCGGTACACATTAATAAAAAACGGCGCATTTAGCGCCGTTTTGCATTTCATGGATTCAGAAGAACGCTTCAACCAGCAGATAGCTGGCGACACAGGCGCAGCTCACGCCAATCAACCCAGGAATAATAAAGCTGTGGTTGATGATGAATTTGCCGATACGCGTGGTGCCGGAGCGATCAAAGCCAATGCACGCTAAATCGCTGGGGTAGGTTGGCAACACAAAATAGCCATAAGCCGCAGGGAAGAAGGCTATCAGCATCTTCGGCTCTACGCCCAACATCAGGCCCATCGGCGCAACGGCGGTGAGCGCAGCGGCCTGGCTGTTGACCAGCTTTGAAACCAAAAACAGCACAATGGCATACGTCCACGGATGGCTTTTTACCACGCCTTCCAGTGCCATTTTGAGCTCAGGCAAGTGCGACTGGAAAAAGGTATCGCTCATCCACGCCACGCCGAACACAGAGAAGATAGCCACCATCCCGGCTTTAAACACCGCACCACTGGAAATGCTGGCGGCATTGACCTTACAGGCGACCAGCATCACTGCCCCGGCAATCAGCATCATCATCTGAATCACCAGGTTCATCGAAAGCGGCGCGAGTTTGCCTTTCACCTCAAAGGCCGGGCGTAACCCCGGGAAGGCGCCCAGCACCACCACGAATAAGATCCCGGCGAAGAAAATCCAGGTCGACCAATACGCTTCTTTATTAAAACGCTGGTCGAGCAGGGTTTCGCTGCTGCCGTAGATAAATTCCTTCTGCTTAGGGTCACTGATTTTTGCCTGAAACTCCGGGTCATCCGCCAGATCTTTACCGCGACGTAAACTCCACAGTGCGGCAATGGCAACACCAAACAATGAAGCGGGCACGGAAATGGCGAGGATCTCCAGAATGCTCCACGCGTGTCCGATGCCATGCTGAGCACCCAAAATCGACACCAGCGACACCACCGCAACGGAAACAGGCGAAGCGGTAATCGCCATTTGAGAAGCAATGGAAGCCACGGCCATCGGGCGTTCCGGGCGAATGCCTTTTTTCAGCGCGATATCGGCGATGATCGGAAACATGGTGTACACCACATGCCCGGTGCCGCACAGAAACGTCAGCGTCCAGGTGGTAAAAGGGGCGAGCAGCGTGATGTGCTGAGGATGTTTGCGCAGCAGTTTTTCAGCACATTGCATCATCACGTTCAGGCCACCGGCTGTTTGCAGCGTGGCCGCACAGCCGATCACCGCCAGAATGGTCAGCATGACGTCTACCGGCGGTTTTCCGGGCTCCAGCCCGAAAACAAAACAGAGAATAAATAAACCGATACCGCTGATAAGCCCAAGACCCATCCCGCCAAACCGGGTTCCTGCCAGCAGGCACAAAATAATGACAACAAACTCAAGCGTAATCATGACTCACCTGTCTCATCCATACAGAAAGGCAAATCATTACATTTAGTAACGATATTCACTGAGAGGCAGATCGGATTTACAAAAAGCTGTAAAAACAATCTGTTGTGTACATTTTTTTAACAATTTGACGGCGACGCTCGCCGCCCTGAGGAGGTTAGTGCTGTTGCTGGTTAATGACGTTGAACAGATGCTGATCGGTCTGATGCATACACAGCCCGGCTTTATGGGCGCTGCGGACTTCATCAAGGATGGTTTGCAGCAGAATGCCGTCCTGCAGTTGCTCTTTTTCCAGGGCGTTTAAAAAATGCAGGGTCGTGTCGTCCTGCATCGCTTTCGCTTCGAGGGTTAATGCCGAAAGGGTACTGCTGCGCTGGTGATGTTCTTCCAGCGTTTGCAGAAACAGATCTTCAAGGGTGGCGCAGCGTTCATCATTCGGCTGCGAGGCTTTTACCACCGGATAAGCCCCTGCTTTTTTCATGAAATCAAACATGCGCATCATATGGGTGACGTTAGCTTGCGCCTGGGCGCGCAGAAACGTGGCGGTCCCCGTCAGTTTATGTTCGGAACACCACTCGCTCAGACGCAGGTACAAATTGGAGGCACAGAACTCAAGATTCATCTGGGTGTTGAGCTTTTGAACCATTCCTAGAACGGTCATAGTCATATCCTTATATCCTGAAGAAACGAACTCTGCTGATTACCGCAGAACAGCCGTTCACACGACGACAGAAGCTTGCGCTATTCAGCATTCACACTTATGGAGGGTCACTACGATATTCACTGTCCTGACCGTTTCAAGAATACGCCTGGATTTTCTATAAGAAAACGCCTGGCTGTTATTATTTACGGTTCGTTACATGAAAGCTGAATTAACTCGAATTTAGGGAAGGTTTCACCAGGAAAAACCGTTTCAACAGTATGATGTTTAAGTGAATTGCATTACTCTTTGATGGGTGAAAGTGAGATCTGGCTAACATTCAATAATGTTCAGACATGAAAGGTTTATTTATCGATAGTATCAATGCTATTACCGGTAACGTTAATTTTTACTGAACTTGTTGTGGATCATATTCATCGTAATACCCTGAAAAGGGTATGCACAAAAAATTGATATTAAGGAGTCATAAATGAAAAAGGTCGCGGTGCTGTTGGCACCTGGATTTGAAGAAGGGGAAGCCATTGTCACTATCGACATTCTGCGCCGCCTGAATCTGGAAGTGGAGACGCTCTCCTGCGCGGATTCGCGTGGTGTCACCAGCTATCACAATATTCCCATGGTAGCGGATTGCACCCTCGCGGAACGCCGCGGCGCACTGTATGACGCAGTTGTCCTGCCCGGCGGACCACAAGGCAGCGTCAATCTTGCTGCTGATCCCGCAGTCATCGATTTTATTGCTACCCACGATGCTGCGGGAAAATTGATTTGTCCTATCTGTTCTGCTGCTGCACGCGTATTGGGCGGCAATGATTTGCTGAAAGGACGCCGTTATGTCTGCTCAGGCGATCTCTGGCAGGACGTTCGCAATGGTGAGTATGTGGATGCGCCGGTCGTTGAAGATGGCAATTTGATCAGCGGTAAAGGGTTTGGTCATGTGTTTGATTTCGCCTTCACCGTTGCCGCAAGATTGCTGGGTGATGAAGCTCCAGTGAGTGAACACGCTGACCATATTTATTATCGCTGGTGAGATAAGGATTCACTGGCTGTTGATATAGAGTATTCTGCTAACCCCTGGGCGAATTGTCTGACAATTCGCCCTTTCTTTATGTCATTTCCCGCTAAATATATGCACGCGATCACTGTAATTCTGCGGTGTGATGGCGCTCTCCTATGGATAATTAATTTCCCGCTATTAATGTCTCAGCGTAACAGCTCTCCAAAGCGAAACCGCTAATGCATTGTTTTACTGCTGATAAATAGAATGAGTTTGAATTTCCCCTACGAAAAAGAACATTAAAGCTGGAGTTAACCATGCACAAATTCACTAAAGCGCTGGCGGCCATCGGGCTGGCCGCGGTTATGTCACAATCAGCTATCGCTGAGACGATGAAACTGGGTTTTCTGGTCAAGCAGCCAGAAGAACCGTGGTTCCAGACTGAATGGCGTTTCGCCGATAAAGCAGGCAAAGATCTCGGGTTTGACGTCATTAAAATCGCCGTGCCGGATGGCGAGAAAACCCTGAATGCCATCGACAGCCTGGCGGCAAACGGGGCCAAAGGTTTCGTTATCTGCACGCCCGATCCGAAACTCGGGCCCGCCATCATGGCCAAAGCCCACAGCTATGACATGAAAGTCATCACCGTGGACGATCAGTTCGTCAATGCCAAAGGCAAGCCAATGGACACCGTGCCGTTGGTGATGATGGCGGCCAGCGAAATTGGTGCGCGCCAGGGTGATGAGCTGTACAAAGAGATGCAAAAACGCGGCTGGGATGTGAAAGATACCGGCGTCATGGCGATCACTGCGGATGAACTTGATACCGCACGCCGCCGCACCACCGGCTCCATGGACGCACTGAAAAAAGCGGGCTTCCCTGAAGCACAAATCTATAAAGTACCGACCAAATCCAACGATATTCCGGGCGCGTTTGATGCCGGTAACTCGCTGCTGGTGCAGCATCCAGGTGTAAAACACTGGCTGGTGCTGGGTATGAATGACAACACCGTGCTCGGTGGAGTCCGTGCCACCGAAGGGCAGGGCTTCAAAGCGGCTGATGTTATCGGTATTGGTATCAACGGCGTGGATGCGGTGAATGAGCTTTCTAAAGCCCAGGCGACCGGTTTCTACGGCTCACTGCTGCCGAGCCCGGACGTTCACGGGTATAAAACCAGTGAAATGCTCTACAACTGGGTACAGAAAGACGCTGAGCCACCGAAGTTCACCGCGGTGACCGATGTGGTGCTGATTACCCGCGATAACTTTAAAGCCGAGCTGGCGAAGAAAGGTCTGTGATTTGAATTGCCCGGTGGCGCTGACGCTTACCGGGCCTACGGACTGGCGCCATCTTTTGACTTAGTCGGTCGGGTAAGCGAAGCGCCACCCGACAAAAAAAGACGTGCAGAAGTGAATTCGCGTTTTCTGGAGTGCCTATGCAACAGTCACAACCTTATCTCTCATTTCGCGGCATCAGCAAAACCTTTCCCGGCGTGAAAGCCCTGACCGACATCAGCTTCGACTGTTATGCCGGGCAGGTGCATGCGCTGATGGGGGAAAACGGTGCCGGGAAATCCACACTGCTGAAAATCCTTAGCGGTAATTACGCCCCAACCGGCGGCACGTTGGTGCTGCGCGGCGAAGAAGTAAGTTTTCCGGATACGACGGCCGCTCTTAACGCTGGCGTTGCCATCATTTATCAGGAACTGCATCTGGTGCCGGAAATGACGGTGGCAGAAAACATCTATCTCGGCCAGTTGCCGCATAAAGGGGGGATCGTCAATCGCTCGCTGCTCAACTATGAAGCCGGGTTACAGCTTCAGCACCTTGGGCTGGATATCGATCCGCAAACGCCGCTGAAGTATCTCTCCATTGGGCAATGGCAGATGGTGGAAATCGCCAAAGCGCTGGCCCGTAATGCCAAAGTGATTGCGTTTGACGAGCCGACCAGTTCGCTGTCGGCGCGTGAAATAGAAAATCTGTTCCGTGTCATCCGTGAACTGCGTAAAGAAGGGCGCGTCATCATTTATGTCTCGCACCGCATGGAGGAAATTTTTGCGCTTAGCGATGCGATCACCGTGTTCAAAGATGGTCGCTACGTCTGCACGTTCGACGATATGCAGCAGGTCAATCACGACCAGCTGGTGCAGGCGATGGTGGGGCGTGAGATTGGCGATATATACGGCTGGCAGCCTCGTGAATACGGGGCCGAAAGGTTACGCCTGAATAACGTCAAAGCGCCAGGCGTTCGCCAGCCTGTCAGCCTGAGCGTCAAGAGCGGTGAAATCGTTGGCCTGTTCGGTCTGGTGGGGGCAGGGCGCAGTGAATTAATGAAAGGCTTATTCGGCGGCACAAGGATTTCCGAGGGTGAAGTGTTTATCGACGGGCAGCAGGTGAACATTCAGAAACCCGCACACGCCATTCGCGCAGGCATGATGCTGTGCCCGGAAGACCGCAAAGCCGATGGCATCATTCCGGTTCACTCGGTGCGAGACAACATCAACATCAGCGCTCGGCGCAAACACATTCATGCCGGGTGGCTTATCAATAAAGAGTGGGAAGCCCGCAATGCGGAGCACCACATTCAGTCGCTGAATATCAAAACGCCTGGGGCGGAACAGCTGATCATGAATCTCTCCGGCGGCAACCAGCAGAAGGCAATTCTCGGGCGCTGGCTGTCTGAGGAGATGAAAGTCATTTTGCTGGACGAACCGACACGCGGCATTGATGTCGGCGCTAAGCACGAAATCTATAACGTCATTTATGCGCTCGCCGCGTCCGGTGTGGCGGTGTTGTTTGCCTCCAGCGATTTACCCGAAGTGCTCGGTGTGGCTGACCGCATCCTGGTGATGCGCGAAGGCGAAATCGCCGGGGAACTGATGCACCAGACCGCAAATGAACAGCAGGCGTTAAGCCTGGCGATGCCGAAAACAACCCAGGCCGTCGCCTGATTGCCTGAGAAGGAGAGAACCATGTCATCTGTCACAACGCCCGGCGTGCGCCGGAATTCGTTCAGTCCGGGACGCATCTGGGATCAGTACGGCATGCTGGTGGTGTTTGCCGTCTTGTTTATTGTCTGCGCCATTTTCGTGCCTAACTTTGCCAGCTTTATCAATATGAAGGGGCTGGGCCTCGCCATTTCAATGTCAGGGATGGTGGCGTGCGGCATGCTATTTTGCCTCGCTTCTGGCGATTTTGACTTGTCCGTCGCCTCGGTGATTGCCTGTGCTGGCGTGACCACGGCAGTGGTGATTAACGTCTCCGAAAGCCTGTGGTTAGGCGTTTTTGCCGGGCTGCTGCTTGGCACGGTAAGCGGGTTAATCAACGGATTCGTCATCGCCCGTTTGAAAATTAACGCGCTCATTACTACGCTTGCGACGATGCAAATTGTGCGTGGGCTGGCGTATATCATTTCTGACGGTAAAGCGGTCGGGATTGAAGATGAGCGTTTCTTCACTCTGGGCTACGCCAACTGGCTGGGTTTGCCAGCGCCTATCTGGCTGACGGTTGGCTGTTTAATCCTCTTCGGCCTGCTGCTCAACAAAACCACTTTTGGGCGTAATACGCTGGCAATTGGTGGCAACGAAGAAGCGGCAAGGCTGGCGGGTGTGCCGGTGGTGCGGACCAAAATCATTATCTTCGTGCTGTCGGGACTGGTGTCGGCGGCGGCAGGGATAATTCTGGCTTCGCGTATGACCAGCGGCCAGCCGATGACGTCGATTGGCTATGAGCTGATTGTGATTTCGGCCTGTGTGCTCGGTGGCGTGTCGCTCAAGGGCGGTATTGGCAAAATTTCCTACGTGGTGGCGGGCATCTTGATCCTCGGCACAGTAGAAAATGCCATGAACCTGCTGAACATCTCGCCGTTCTCGCAATATGTGGTGCGTGGTTTGATATTACTCGCAGCGGTTATCTTCGACCGTTACAAACAAAAAGCGAAGCGCGTGGCCTGATTTATCCCCAACTTTTAAGTGTAATCCTAACCCAGCACCAGCGGCGAATTCCGCTGGTGCTTTCCGTTTAAAATGGCGAGCCCGGTCACACTGTCTATACTTATACTGCTAACGTTTGATTAACATTAGCCGAAATTGAGTCAATCTCAGGAGGTAGACAGGGTGACAGACCCGTTAACCGCTCCGCCGGTTTTGTGCGGAAATTACGCCTTTTTCTTTGATTTGGATGGCACGCTTGCCGAGCTAAAACCCCGTCCCGATCAGGTATCCATCCCCGAACCTACTCGCGTGGCGCTACACCAGTTAGCGCAGCAGCAGAGTGGGGCGCTGGCCTTGATCTCAGGGCGCTCAATGGCTGAACTTGACGCGCTCGCCGCTCCGTACCGTTTCCCGCTAGCGGGAGTCCACGGAGCTGAACGCCGTGATATCAAGGGTCAGGATCATATCGTCACATTGCCTGAAACGCTCGCCGAGGCGCTCCATCAATGGCTGGTTGAGTCAATGTCAGGCATGACGGGCTGCGAGCTGGAAAACAAGGGCATGGCCTTTGCGCTGCATTATCGCCAGGCCCCTCAGCATCAGCAGGCTATCGAACAGCTGGCCGAACAGGCTGTTGCTCGTTTCGAAGGGCTGGCCGTGCAGCCGGGTAAATGTGTGGTAGAGATAAAACCGGCCGGAATTCATAAAGGCGCAGCCATCGCGGCCTTTCTGCAAGAAGAGCCCTTCCGTGGGCGAACCCCTGTATTTGTCGGCGATGATCTGACGGACGAAGCCGGTTTTGAGGTAGTGAATCAGGCTGGTGGCGTTTCAGTCAAAGTCGGGCCAGGGGAAACGCTCGCCCACTGGCGATTAGCTCGCGTGGCGGACACCCATGCGTGGCTGCAACAACTCGTACAACAAGAGAGACCCGCGCTAACAGACAGGAGAGATGGCTATGAGTCGCTTAGTCGTAGTATCTAATCGTATTGCACCGCCGGATGATAAAAAAACCAGCGCAGGTGGGCTGGCCGTCGGTGTACTGGGGGCGCTTAAAGCTGCAGGCGGACTGTGGTTTGGCTGGAGTGGTGAGATTGGCGATCAAGACAAACCGCTGAAGAAGGTGACGAAAGGCAACATCACCTGGGCTTCGTTTAACCTGGAAGAGAAAGATCACGATCTCTACTACAACCAGTTCTCCAACGCCGTATTGTGGCCTGCGTTTCACTACCGTCTGGATC
Source organism: Pantoea sp. sgz302252 (assembly GCF_047713085.1). Classification (NCBI taxonomy): domain Bacteria; kingdom Pseudomonadati; phylum Pseudomonadota; class Gammaproteobacteria; order Enterobacterales; family Erwiniaceae; genus Pantoea; species Pantoea sp. sgz302252. The sequence continues at coordinate 36,161 of NZ_JBLFJW010000017.1, read as the reverse complement.
TGGTGAACTTCCAGCGTGAGGCGTGGGAAGGGTATTTACGCGTCAACGCAACACTTGCGGAAAAACTGCTGCCGCTGGTGAAACCCGACGATACGCTTTGGGTGCATGACTACCATTTGCTGCCGTTCGCCAGTGAACTGCGCAAACGCGACGTCAACAATCGCATCGGTTTCTTTTTACATATTCCTTTTCCGACGCCGGAAGTGTTTAACGCACTGCCGACGCATGCTGAACTGCTGGAACAGCTTTGCGATTACGACCTGCTGGGCTTCCAGACCGAGAACGACAGGCTGGCTTTTCTTGATTGCGTGTCCAGCCAGACGCGCCTGACCAGCCGCGGCAGCAAAACGCATAATGCGTGGGGAAGAACCTTCCGCACAGCCGTTTATCCTATCGGCATCGATCCGGACGAAATCGCCCATCAGGCCGAAGGGCCGCTGCCGCCAAAATTGGCGCAGTTGAAAGCTGAGTTGAAAAGCGTGCAGAACATCTTCTCTGTAGAACGCCTGGACTATTCAAAAGGGTTGCCGGAACGGTTTCAGGCTTATGAAGCGCTGCTGGAGAAGTACCCACAGCACCACGGCAAAATTCGCTATACTCAGATTGCGCCGACCTCGCGCGGTGATGTGCAGGCCTATCAGGACATCCGTCATCAACTGGAAAACGCCACAGGCAGGATTAACGGCCAATACGGTCAGCTTGGCTGGACGCCGCTGTATTACCTCAATCAGCACTTTGACCGAAAGCTGCTGATGAAAGTGTTCCGTTACTCTGATGTGGGTCTGGTGACGCCGTTGCGAGACGGGATGAATCTGGTGGCGAAAGAATATGTCGCTGCACAAGATCCGGCGAATCCTGGCGTGCTGGTGTTGTCGCAATTTGCCGGAGCAGCTAATGAACTCACGTCAGCATTAATAGTGAATCCGTATGACCGCGATGAAGTCGCCGTCGCGCTGGACAGGGCGCTAACCATGCCTCTTACCGAGCGGATATCTCGCCATGCGGAGATGCTGGAGGTGATTAAACAGAATGATATCTATCACTGGCAGGCGCGGTTTATTGACGATCTAAAGCAGATAACGCCGCGCAGTGAGGAGAGCCGATTGCAGAATAAAGTCGCGGCTTTTCCAAAACTGGCGTGATAAACAAGAAGTGCGCCCGGTGAGGGATGCCGGGCACTTTTTCAGTCGGTCACTCGTTTTCGAGTGTGACCAGCAGAACATCCACTCCGCTGTTGCCCACCACATTTTTCGCCGCACAGGTTGCGCGTGAGAAAAAGCTTTGGTTGTGATTCCCGCAGATAACCAGGTCGACCTGCTGCTTCTGGCAGAACTCTTTGATGTGCTCGCTTAATTCGCCACAGGCGATGCGTGTGTGGGTGACAGGGTAATCGGCGTGCGCGATTAAGTCATTGAGGAACTGACGGGTTTCTTCCTGCATGACTTCGCGCAGGTTTTCGAGCATGGGTGCAGCGAACTGATTGTATATCTCCGGGTCAGCGGCAGAGGTGATGAGGCTGATACGCGCATTGACAGGACGCGCAATGGACACGGCTTTACTGACCAGCTTTCGACTTTCCGGTGTCGGTGCCACAGCAACCAGCAAATGTGAGTAGGTCATCCAGCCTCCTTCCTGATTCGACGAAAAAATGCCCATGTCCTGGTATTACTCCGTTTCTGCATCGGCTGCAAGAGGGGCCATCAGCCGGAAATGTGAGTTGCTTCGAAGATTCATTAATTATTCTTATATGAAGAATATCCCTTGACAGTCCGTTCCACTGAATTTTTACGAACTTATCTTAAATTGAAAAATTAAATAATAATTTAGCAACCTGGTTCACATTAAAACTAACAAAATTGAAATTATTTCTCTGCGTAATCATCATGAAAAACTGAATGGATAACTGACTGTTTTACAAGGCTAACTTTTCCTCGTGGTTCAGGAGTTTTGGCCGATGTTATATCGCAAAGCGGCAAGTTGTTTTCCCTGAACAAAAAAGAAGCAACAAAATGTGTTCAGGGTGTTTATTCAGAATTCAGGAATAGAAAAGCGGGCGAATTGAGTAAAAAGCCAGCAACTCACAATTGATGCTGATAGATCTGGTGTTGTCATTCATCTGTGTTATGTGATGTCTGTCACAAAATTCCCAAATTTACGGTAGGGCCACGTTGTATGTGTCAGGACTGGCGAGTAGAGTTGCGTCGAATTAGGAAAAATCTTAGTCAATTGTAAAAAATGTTTAAAATTGCAGGGTTATTCTCACACACGTGCAGGTGACCTTGCAGTGCGCAAGGATGCAACGCCTAAGTCAACTATGCATTTGGCCGTTTCTTTTTTTTTACCGGGGTTTTTCCCGGCGACATCACGGGGTGCGGGTGTTACCGCATAAAATAATTGTTGGTTATTCGGGATGGGAAAAATGCATACATCCGAGTTGCTAAAGCATATTTATGACATTAATTTGTCCTATTTATTACTTGCACAGCGTTTGATTAGTCAGGATAAAGCTTCTGCTATGTTCCGTCTCGGCATCAACGAAGAGATGGCCACCACGCTTGGCGAACTGACTCTGCCTCAAATGGTTAAATTAGCGGAGACCAACCAGTTGGTTTGTCAGTTCCGCTTCGACAGCCACCAGACCATCACCCGACTCACGCAGGAGTCGCGGGTTGACGATCTGCAGCAAATTCACACCGGTATTCTGCTCTCGACCCGCTTACTGAAGGAAGCCAGCCTCGCAGACGGTTCTGCACGGAAGAAAAGGGCCTGATCATGAGCGAAAAAAGCATTGTTCAGGAAGCCCGCGACATACAACTGGCAATGGAATTGATAACGCTTGGCGCGCGTCTGCAGATGCTCGAAAGCGAAACGCAACTCAGTCGCGGCCGCCTCATCAAGTTGTACAAAGAGCTTCGCGGCAGCCCACCGCCGAAAGGCATGCTGCCGTTCTCCACCGACTGGTTTATGACCTGGGAACAGAACATTCACTCCTCCATGTTCTGTAATGCCTGGCAGTATCTGCTGAAAACGGGTTTGTGTACGGGCGTTGATGCGGTGATTAAAGCCTACCGTCTGTATCTCGAGCAGTGTCCGCAGCAGGAAGATGGGCCGATTCTGGCGCTGACCCGTGCGTGGACGCTGGTGCGATTTGTCGAGAGCGGCATGCTTGAACTCAGCAGTTGCAACAGCTGTGGCGGCAATTTCATTACCCATGCTCACCAACCCGTGGGGAGCTTTGTGTGCAGTCTTTGCCAGCCGCCATCACGAGCCGTAAAAAGACGTAAACTTATCCCAGAAGGTGCCGATATAACACCACAACTGCTGGATGAACAGATAGAGCAAGCTGTTTAACCGAGAATCAGGTGTGGCAAAACACTCCAGCAGCGGACGCAGGTCCGCTGCTTTTTTTTTGCCGCCGTTTCGGTGAAATGCTCTGTCGTTCGTCCCGGGCTTATCAATAGCGGAAGGATGATGTCGTGCTTATCTTATTAGGTTACCTGGTTGTTCTTGGTACCGTTTTCGGCGGTTATGCAATCACCGGCGGACACCTTGGGGCACTCTATCAGCCTGCTGAACTGATTATCATTGGCGGCGCGGGGATAGGGGCGTTTATCGTTGGTAACAACGGGAAGGCCATCAAGGGCACGCTGAAAGCGCTGCCGTTACTGTTTCGCCGTTCGAAATACACCAAATCGATGTACATGGACCTGCTGGCGCTGCTGTATCGCCTGATGGCCAAGTCACGTCAGCAGGGCATGTTCTCGCTGGAACGTGACATCGAAAACCCGACCGAAAGCGAAATCTTTGCCAGCTACCCGCGCATTCTGGCGGACAAAGTGATGCTGGAGTTTATCGTCGATTATCTGCGTCTTATCATCAGCGGCAACATGAATACCTTCGAAATCGAAGCGCTGATGGACGAAGAGATTGAAACCCACGAAAGCGAATGCGAAGTGCCCGCCAACAGCCTGGCGATGGTCGGTGATTCTCTGCCAGCCTTCGGGATTGTTGCCGCGGTCATGGGGGTTGTTCACGCATTGGGTTCAGCGGATCGTCCAGCCGCAGAACTGGGGGCGATGATTGCCCACGCGATGGTCGGCACGTTCCTCGGTATTCTGCTGGCTTACGGGTTTATTTCTCCGCTGGCGACCGTGTTGCGTCAAAAAAGCGCCGAAACCACCAAGATGATGCAGTGCGTCAAAATCACGCTGTTGTCGAATCTGAACGGCTATGCGCCGCCGATCGCGGTGGAATTTGGTCGTAAAACGCTTTACTCCAGCGAGCGTCCCTCGTTCATCGAACTGGAAGAGCACGTTCGTGCCGTCCGTAACCCAACTGCACAGCAGACGACGACTGAGGACGCATGAAAAATCAGTCTCATCCCATCGTCGTCATCAGACGGCGCAAGCATAAAAGCCACGGCGGGGGCGCACACGGCTCGTGGAAAATTGCTTACGCCGATTTCATGACCGCGATGATGGCCTTCTTTTTGGTGATGTGGCTGATTTCCATCTCCAGCCCGAAAGAGCTTATCCAGATAGCCGAGTACTTCCGCACGCCGCTGGCGACAGCGGTGACCGGAGGCTCGCGTATCGCAGAAAGCGATAGCCCAATTCCTGGTGGGGGCGATGACTACACCCAGCGCCAGGGGGAAGTGAAAAAAGAACCGAACATCGATGAGCTGAAAAAACGCATGGAGCAGAACCGCCTGAAGAAAGTGCGCGGTGACCTGGATCAGCTGATTGAATCCGACCCGAAATTAAAAGCCCTGCGTCAGTATCTGAAAATCGACCTGGTGCAGGAAGGGCTGCGTATTCAGATTATCGATAGCCAGAACCGGCCGATGTTCAAAACCGGCAGCGCGGAAGTGGAGTCGTACATGCGCGATATCCTGCGCGCCATTGCCCCGATTCTGAACGAAGTCCCGAACAAAATTAGCCTGTCCGGGCACACCGACGACTACCCGTACGCCAACGGCGACAAAGGGTACAGCAACTGGGAGCTTTCCGCCGATCGCGCCAACGCCTCGCGCCGGGAACTGGTTGCCGGTGGGCTTGATGACGGGAAAGTGATCCGCGTGGTGGGCATGGCAAACACCATGAAACTCCAGGCGCACGGCGGCGATGATGCCATCAACCGCCGGATTAGTTTGCTGGTGCTCAATCACCAGTCCGAAGCGGCGATCCTCAACGAGAACGCCGAAAGTCAGAACGAACCTTTAAGCGTATTACAGCAGCCGGGCGCACTGCCGAACCCGGTCAGTACTGGATCGCCACAATCCGATCAGAGGTGATAGCGTGAGTATGGATATCAGCGATTTTTATCAGACGTTTTTTGATGAAGCCGACGAATTGTTGGCGGATATGGAGCAGCACCTGCTGGATCTGGTACCGGAAGCCCCTGACTCAGAGCAACTGAACGCCATCTTTCGTGCCGCTCACTCGATCAAAGGCGGCGCAGGCACCTTTGGCTTCAGCGTTTTGCAGGAAACCACGCACCTGATGGAAAACCTGCTGGACGAAGCGCGGCGCGGTGAGATGCAGCTCAATACCGACATTATTAACCTGTTTTTGGAAACGAAAGACATTATGCAGGAACAGCTCGATGCTTATAAAAGCTCGCAGGAGCCGGATGCTGCCAGCTTTGAATACATCTGTAACGCTCTGCGTCAGCTGGCGCTGGAAGCGAAAGGCGAAGCACTGACTCCCGCTGCGGCTGGGGCAAAACTGACGGTGGTCGAAAGCGATGAAGCGGAAGACGACGCCGTCGCACCTGTTGCCGCAGAAGGGCAACTGCGCATTGTGCTCTCAAGGCTGAAAGCCGGTGAGCCGGACATGCTGCAGGAAGAATTGAGCAACCTGGCGCAAATCAGCCAGGTGGTGAAAACCGCGGATTCACTGAGCGCCAACCTTGACGGTGCCGTCTCGCAGGACGATATCGTGGCGGTGCTGTGCTTTGTCATCGAAGCCGATCAAATCGCGTTTGAAACCGCGTCAACGGCAGTCGCCGAAACAGCGGCATCGCCTGCGGTAGTAGAAACACCAGCGGCACCGGTGCTCAAAGCCGTGCCAAAAGAAACCGTTGCTTCGCCACGCGTTGAACGTGAAAAGCCGGCGAAGGTGAGTGAATCCACCAGTATTCGTGTCGCCGTTGAGAAGGTCGATCAACTGATCAATCTGGTCGGCGAACTGGTGATCACTCAGTCAATGCTGGCGCAGCGTTCTAACGAGCTCGACCCGGTGCAGCACGGCGATTTGATCACCAGCATGGGCCAGCTTCAGCGTAACGCGCGTGACCTGCAAGAGTCGGTGATGTCGATTCGTATGATGCCGATGGAATACGTGTTCAGCCGTTTCCCTCGTCTGGTGCGCGACCTGGCGGGCAAGCTCAACAAACAGGTCGAACTGACGCTAATGGGCAGCTCCACCGAGCTGGATAAGAGCCTGATTGAACGCATCATCGACCCGTTAACGCACCTGGTGCGTAACAGTCTCGACCACGGTATTGAGTCGCCAGAAAACCGTCTGGCCGCCGGGAAGTCTGCGGTTGGCAACCTTATCCTTTCCGCTGAGCATCAGGGCGGCAATATTTGCATTGAAGTCACCGACGATGGCGCAGGCCTCAATCGCGATCGCATTCTGGCGAAGGCGATTTCGCAGGGCATGGCGGTCAATGAAAACATGACCGATGAAGAAGTCGGGATGCTAATTTTCGCGCCTGGCTTCTCCACAGCAGAACAAGTGACTGATGTTTCCGGACGCGGTGTCGGCATGGACGTGGTGAAACGTAACATCCAGGAGATGGGCGGCCACGTCGAAATTAAATCGAAGCAGGGCGCAGGCACCACCATTCGTATTCTGCTGCCGCTGACGCTGGCGATCCTGGATGGTATGTCCGTGAAGGTAAGTGGCGAAGTGTTCATTCTGCCGCTGAATGCGGTGATGGAATCGCTGCAACCGCGCGAAGAAGATTTGCATCCTCTGGCGGGGGGCGAGCGCGTGCTGGAAGTGCGTGGCGAATACCTGCCGCTGGTGGAGCTGTGGAAAGTGTTTGATGTTCAGGGGGCGAAAACGGAAGCCACTCAGGGCATCGTGGTTATCCTGCAAAGCGCAGGTCGACGTTACGCGCTGCTGGTGGATCAACTGATCGGCCAGCATCAGGTCGTCGTCAAAAATCTGGAAAGCAACTACCGCAAAGTGCCGGGCATCTCTGCCGCGACCATCCTCGGGGATGGCAGCGTCGCGCTGATTGTCGATGTCCAGGCGTTGCAGGGTTTGAATCGTGAACAACGTGTGGCGCACACCGCCGCCTGATTGCAAGAAGAAGGGAAAAAAATGACCGGTATGACGAATGTAGCAAAACTGGCGGGCGAACCCTCGGGCCAGGAGTTTCTGGTCTTCACGTTGGGGAATGAAGAGTACGGCATTGATATCCTGAAAGTGCAGGAAATCCGCGGTTATGACCAGGTGACTCGCATCGCCAACACGCCGTCATTCATCAAGGGTGTGACCAACCTGCGCGGCGTGATCGTGCCGATTGTCGACCTGCGCGTGAAGTTCAGCCAGCAAGACGTCGAGTATAATGACAACACCGTGGTTATCGTGCTGAACCTCAGCCAGCGCGTCGTGGGCATTGTGGTTGATGGCGTTTCTGATGTGCTTTCACTGGCCGCCGAACAGATTCGCCCGGCACCTGAATTTGCGGTCACGCTGTCCACCGAATACCTGACCGGCCTGGGTGCGCTCGGCGAACGTATGCTGATTCTGGTGAACATCGAAAAACTGCTCAACAGCGAAGAAATGTCGCTGCTCGACAGCGCGGCTGTAAGCGCGGCGTAACGGATTTCCCCCTGTGAGTGCAGGGGGACTCTCCCCTCAAATTTACCCTTCCTTAATTACTGATTAGCCCCGCTAATATGTCACTTCTGACGTTATGTGATGAATATCACAATGAGAGCAATATATTCTTTGCAGTGTGTCATTTTAGCCTGCCGCTTTGCTTCCAATTTGCTGATAAATCATCACTTTTATGTAAATAGTGAAAAAGGCTTAATTTATCGTCCTGAGTTGGTTGAATGAAATCCCCTGAACTAGATTTCAGATAAGGCACCCGTTTCGGGGCCTGATAACCTTCTGACGCAAAACAATAAAGCGCCAGGACATCTGACTCTGGAGACGACCGATGAACAGACTACGTCTTCTTATCGCGACAGGAAGTTTGCTGGCCCTGGTGTCATCAGGCGCGCAGGCGGTGACCAGCAGCGGGACGATTGCTGCGACCCTCACGCTCACCAACGGGTGCTTGATCAACGGTCAGCCAACCCAAAGTGGGATCAACTTCGGTACTCTGGATTTTGGTACTCACCCCGCGACCTTCTCACAGCTGACCACCCAGCTTACCGGCGCCAGTGGCGGCAACAGTTTTAGCGTGCAATGTACAACCAGCAGCTACACGGTACAGATAACCGGTAACGCCAACAGCACCGCGCCCGGCACGGTGACAGGCACGCCGGGCACGCCTGCTCGCTATCTGATCAACACCACTAACGCAGCGCAAGGGGTGGCGTACAGCCTTTACAGCGACAGCGGCTACAGCAATGTGGTGGCCAACGGTGCGCCACTGCCGATTGCCTCGACCACGGGGGGCGTAGATAACTATACGCTTTATGGCCGAATTCAGGGCGGTGGCAACAGCGTGACCGTGGTGCCGGGCACGTATACCGACACAATCAACGTCAGCGTCACGTACTAACACCCCTTATGACTCCGGGTGTATCAGGCTTCCTGCGGGAAGCCCGGGGCTGGCTACGCCTTTTGCTCCCCGTTGCGTTGCTGTTCAGCCCAACGGTGCAGGCGCTGACGGTCACCACCCAGTCATTCAAGGTGAATGCCACCATAACGCCCGGCTGTTCGGTGGCTACCGGCAGCGGCGGGGCGATGGGGTCGCTGAATTTTGGCAGCTACAGCGGGGTAAAAACAGGGCAGGTGAGCACCCAGTTTGTGCCGAATGCGTCGCTCTTGTTGGCTTGTACGCCCGGCGTGGCGCTGAGCATGAGCATCAACGGCGGGCAGAATTACACCACGGTACGCAATATGCAGCGTTCAGGTGGCACGGACAGAGTGCCGTATCGCCTGTACAGCAGCAGTTCGCTGGCGGCGAACAGTGAAATAGGCGTCAACCAGAGCGTCTCCGTGGCTTACAGCAACAGTAACAATATCGCGCTGACGATTTTTGGCGCAGCGCAATTGACCGGGTTCAGCCCGGCGGGAACCTATAGCGATCAACTCACTGTGACGTTGTCATGGTAAGACAGGGAGAAACAGCATGAATGTACGGTGGCTGCCTCAGACTTTATTCTGCGCAATCTGTTTTGCCCAGCAGGCTCACAGCGCCGCAACGGTGCTTATCTGGCCTATTGACCCCATTTTGACAGCCGACAAAAACGCCACCGAACTGTGGATTGAAAATCAGGGAACCACCGCCACCACCATGCAGGTTCGCATCGTGCGCTGGCAGCAGGAAAGCGGTTTTGAGCGCTATCAGCAACAGCAGGACGTGGTGGCCAGCCCGCCGATCCTGAGGATTGATAAAGGTGGGAAACAGCTTATCCGCTTGATTAAGCAGGCGGCTGTGCCACAGGGCAAAGAGCAGGCTTACCGCATCATTGTTGATGAAATTCCCCAGCCGACCGACACCAGCAAACCGCAAATCGGGCTGAAGTTGCAGATGCGCTACTCCATCCCGCTGTTCGTTTACGGGCAGGGCATGCCGGTGGTGACGGAAGGCGAAAACCATGTGCTGGTGAGTCCGAACAATCTCAGCTGGCGTGTCACTTCTCTCGATGGAAAACCGGCGATTGAAGTGCGTAATCGCGACCTGGTTCATGTCCGCCTGAGTAACGTGTCGGTTCGACAGGGCAGCAGCGAGCGGGAAGTCGCGCCGGGGTTGCTCGGCTATGTGCTGCCGGGGCAAACCCGAATCTGGGCGCTCCCGGCGGGCGTGACGCACCCCACTGAGCTTAGCGCCACCGTCAATGCACAGGACGCGAAATGGCAGTCCGCCGCGGGCAACTAACGAAAATTGCCATGTGCCTGCTGCTTTCCACTTCAGGGCTTTGTCATGCAGAGCCAGGGGACGATCTTCTGCCGCCGCCACCGGATGCGAACGCGATTCAGAAACAGTCGGTGTACCAGCTTGGGTTGGTTATCAACCATTACGATACGCAGAAGGTGGTGCCCGTGACTCAGCGCGAAGGCCGCTGGTATATCGCCAGTGCAGATTTGCAAAGTGCGGGGCTGCCTGCGGCAAAGCTGCCTGTCGGGGAAGTGGATCTTTCCTCGATTGAGGCGATGAAAACCGAGTATGACGGCAACGGGCAGCGCTTATTGCTGACGGTACCATCGGACTGGTTTGCCTCCAAAGAAGCCATGTTCCAGAACGGAACCCAACGTGCCGTTCCGCAGGCAGGCAGCGGTGCGTTGTTCAACTACGATTTCTACACCAGTCAGACGGAGCACGGTGCAGGGCAGGCGGCGCTCTGGCATGAGCTTCGCTTTTTCAGTGGCAAGAATTCGCTCTCCTCTACAGGTTACGTGCGCCAAAGTCTTAGCGGCGGCGATCAGTTAGATGACGGCTATATTCGCTATGACACCACGCTGAGCTACACCGATGACGACTCGGCGACAGAGTGGAATGTCGGCGACACCATCAGTGATGCGCTGAGCTGGAGCAACAGCGTCCGGGTCGGCGGGGTGCGATTCGGGCGTGATTTTTCGGTGAGGCCGGATTTAGTGACCTGGCCGCTGCCGACCTTTTCCGGCGATGCGGCAGTGCCCACGTCGGTGGATTTGTTTATTGATGGCTATCGCGCGGGGTCCACGCAGCTTCAGCCCGGCCCGTTCACGCTGACCAATTTGCCGTACATCAACGGTGCCGGAAACGCGGTGCTGGTGACCACCGATGCGCTCGGGCGGCAGGTCAGTACCACGCTGCCTTTTTATGTCGCCAGTGAAATGCTGAAACCGGGGCTCAGTGACGGTGCAGCAACGTTTGGCGCACTTCGTCGTAATTACGGTATTGAGAATTTTGACTACGGCCCGGCGGTGGGTAGCGGCACTTACCGCTACGGCGTCAATGACTATCTGACGCTGGAAGGGCATGCGGAAGGCGCTGAGTCGCTGGCGCTTGGCGGCGCGGGGGCGCTGGTGAAGCTCGGGCAATTCGGTATCGTCAACGGCAGTTACACCCACAGCCAGATGGACGGCGAGGGCGGGCAGCAGATCAACTGGGGCTATCAATACAGCACCGGCATCTTCAGCTTTGTGACCCAGCATACTCATCGTGACAAAACCTTCGGCAACCTGGCGCTGTACGATCAGCCGAGTCTGTACGACGACCAAAATAACCCTATTGCCAGCCTGAGTCAGAGCAGTGACCAGTATTCGCTGTCGCTGAACATGGGCGACTACGGCAACCTCGGGGCGGCGTGGATTGGGGTTAAAAGCTTCGACAGCCAGAAAACCGAGTTGCTGAACCTGTCGTGGAGCCGCAGTTTATGGGGGGCCAGCAGTGTTTATCTTGCCGCCAGTCGCGATCAGCAACGCGGTGACTGGACGGTGGCGCTGTCGCTGCAAATCCCGATTGGCGATCGCGACAGCGTGGCGGTCACCACCGAAAATACGCCGGATTTGGGCAGCACTCAGCGGATTAACTACAACCACAGCATGCCATCCGACGGCGGTTTCAGCTGGAATATGGCGTGGGCGCGTCAGTCTCAGAGCAGTAACTACCAGCAGGCCACACTCGGTTGGCGCAATAACAATATTGAATTGCAGGGCGGTGGTTATGGTGAACAGGATGCGATGACCTGGTGGGGTGAAGCGATGGGCTCGCTGGTGTTGATGGACGGGCAACTTTTTGCGGCCAACAAAATCAACGATGCCTTTGTGGTGGTCAGCACCGACGGGCAGCCTGAAGTGCCGGTCAGCTATGAACATCAGCCGATTGGCAGCACCAATGACAAAGGCTATTTGCTGATAAGCGGGGTGTCGGCCTGGTATCCGGCCAATTACAGCATCAATGCGCTGGATTTGCCTGCCGACACTCAACTTAAACAGACCGAACAGCGGGTGGCGTTACGGCGTAACAGCGGCTATCTGCTTGAATTTCCGATGGAACAGGAGCGCGTGGCCAGCGTTGTCCTGCATGATGAACAAGACAAACCGTTGCCGGTGGCAAGCGTGGTGTCTCGTCAAGGGCTGCCCGATTCACCTGTCGGCTATGACGGTATTGCGTGGCTTGAAAATCTCTCCAGCGTGAACCCGCTGACGGTTATCACCCCTGACGGAAAACGGTGTCGCACTACGCTAACGATCCGCGCCAATCCAAATCATAAGTTGCAGACTTATGGGCCGTTGCTGTGTCGGGAGGTGAAATAATGATCCGGCGTTTAGGGTTGCTGCTGGCGTTGTGGCTTGTCAGTTTGCCGTTGCAGGCGGTTTGTACCGTGACCATCGCTAACGGCGGGTTTGGCTCGCTCTCCTCTTTTACCGTCAACAGCACTGAGCAACAGACCTCCGTGAATCTGGTGGTCACCTGCGATGCCATCTTGAATCTGCTGACCAGCGACACAATCTCAATGAACGTGCAAAGTGCCAGCGCGACGGTTGGCACGCGTCCGGCAATGAAACGCACTGACAACTTAACGGTAACGGATGCCATTCCTGTTCGTGTGTGTGGCACGTCCTCCTGCTCTAACAGCACCGAAACGCCTATCAGCCAAAGCTATACCTGGAGTGGAAGCACGCTGCTCAGTTTGTTAGGTTCCAAGAGTTATACCCTGCCGGTCTATTTCCGTACGGTGGCCGGGCAGAGCGTTAGCGCCGGGTCGTATCAGGTGTCCGTCACTATGAATGTGAGCTACAGCGTTTGTCCCACAGGACTTGTCGGGATTTGTTTAGGCACCCCGCAAACAGGCACCACGGCCGTCACCACCATATTAACCATGACGGTGACCAACGACTGCATCACTATCAGCGCGCCGGACGTCAATTTCGGCAGCGCACCGCTGGTCAGCAATTTCCCCACCGTTTCGCAGTCCGTCGCCATTACCTGCACCAAAGGCAGCGTGTATACCGTTGGCATCAATAACGGGGTGAATGCGGGCAGCGGCTCGGTGCGCAATATGGTCAGCGGCAGCAATGTGATGAGCTATGACATCTACAAAGGCAGTACGTCCGCACGTTGGGGGCCAACCGGCACCGATCGCTGGGCCAGCAGTGCTGCCAGTTCAGTCAGTGCCGATGGCACGGTCAATACTTACAACTACACAGCCAAAGTGCTGACAGGGCAGAACACGCCGCCCGCCGGGAGCTATACCGATACGCTGATTGTCGATATCGCCTTCTGATGAAAAGGTGACTTAACGTAAAGTTCCCCGCCAACGTGCCGATAACACCGCTATCACGTTAATGAAAAGGTGTTGTATGTTGAACCGTCTGCGCGTTGTCACCCTGTTGATGTTAGTGCTGGTCGTTTTCGCACTGCTTCAGCTGCTGTCCGGTGGCTTTCTTTTCTCGTCGTTAAAACAAAACCAGCAAAGTTTCGCCCTCTCTAATGAGCTGCGCACCCAGCAGACCGAGCTGAGCAAAACCTGGGAGCTGATGCTGCAAACGCGCATCAACCTCAGCCGTTCATCTGCCCGCATGATGATGGATGCCAGCAACCAACAAAGCAGCGCCAAAGTGGATCTGCTGAACAATGCCAAACTCTCTCTGGCAGAAGCCGCGAAGCACTACGCCGCGTTTTCTCAAATGCAAACGCCACCGGAATTAAGCGCGGTGAGCGAGAGCGTTGATGCCAGCTACCAGAAATACTTCGCCGGGTTAACGGAGCTGATTGGCTTCCTGCAAAGCGGCAACATGGACGCCTATTTCGCCCAGGCGACGCAGGGCATGCAAAACGGGCTGGGTGAGGCGCTGACTCGCTATGCAGAAGAGAGCGAGAAGCTCTATCAGCACGCCTTCGTGACCAGTACTCACGATTATCGTTTTGCGCAGTGGCAGCTTGGGGTGATTGCCGTGGTGCTGGTGCTGATCCTCGCCGCTGCGTGGTACGGCATTCGCCAAATCCTGCTTAATCCTCTGGCTAAAGTGATGGCGCATCTGCGTCAAATTGCCGACGGGGATTTGACCCAGACGATGAACGTGTCCGGGCGCAACGAAATTGCGGAACTGGCTGGCACCGTAGGCCACATGCAGCAGTCGCTGATCGATACTGTCACGCGTGTCCGTCTTGGCTCGGATGCTATTTACTCTGGCACCAGTGAAATCGCCATTGGGAATAACGATCTCTCATCTCGCACTGAGGAGCAGGCTTCTGCGCTGGAACAAACTGCTGCCAGCATGGAACAGCTCACCGCCACGGTGAAACAGAACGCCGAAAACGCTCGTCAGGCTTCACAGCTGGCGTTAAGCGCTTCAGAAACCGCACAGCGCGGCGGCAAAGTGGTGGACGGCGTGGTGAAAACCATGCACGACATTGCCGCCAGTTCGCAGAAGATCTCTGACATTACCGGCGTTATCGACGGCATTGCCTTCCAGACCAATATTCTGGCGCTGAACGCGGCAGTCGAAGCTGCTCGTGCAGGGGAACAAGGCCGTGGTTTTGCGGTAGTCGCCGGGGAAGTGCGTAATCTTGCCAGCCGCAGCGCGCAGGCCGCAAAAGAGATCAAAGGTCTGATTGAAGACTCGGTGGCGAAAGTCGACACCGGCTCGGTGCTGGTGGAAAGCGCAGGCGAAACCATGAGCGATATCGTCAACGCGGTGACCCGCGTGACCGACATCATGGGCGAGATTTCTTCCGCTTCTGATGAGCAAAGTCGCGGGATCGATCAGGTTGCGCTGGCCGTTTCCGAAATGGATCGCGTCACCCAGCAAAACGCCGCTTTGGTACAGCAGTCCGCCGCCGCTGCCGCGGCACTGGAAGAACAATCCAGCAGCCTGACCCGTGCCGTCTCGACGTTCCGTATTGCGACCGTAAACAACTCTGTTGTGACCAAAAAAACCAGCGTTCATGAAGCCAGCGCCGCGCCGTTGCGCCCGCGTGCTGCCGCTGTCGGAACGGATGATAACTGGGAAACCTTTTAACTTTACGCGGCACGTTGCCGCATGACGGGAGTGGTGATGTTCAATCGTATTCGTATCTCGACCACCTTATGTCTGATTCTGGTGGTGTGTGGCCTGTTACAAATTGGCAGTAACGGTTTGTCCTTTATGGCCTTTCGCGATGGACAGCAAACTCTGGGTCAGGTAGAGCAAGGAAATCTGCTGCTGAACAGCCTCGGCGACGCTCGCGTGGTGTTGCTGCAGGCCAGCAGTTCACTGAATAAAGCCGGGACGCTGACGGCGCTGAGCTATCCGCCGGAAGAGATTAAAGCGCTGTTAACCACGGCGCACCAAAGCCTGAAGCAGGCGGACAAAGAGTTCGCCGAGTTTGTCGCCTTCCCGGTGGTGGACAGCACCGCGCAGGCACTGAAAGAGCAAACACAGAAACGCTATGCCGACTGGCACGGGGCGCTGAAACACCAGATGACCTGGCTTGAAAGCAATCAGCTTTCTGACTTTATGACCGCGCCGGTGCAGCAGGCACAGGACAATTTTGACGGCAGTTGGCGCAGTTGGATCCAGTACATCGGATCTCATGTGGAAGCCGCTCGTCAGGCAGGAGACAGCAATTATCATCGCTCGGCAGCCATCTTCATTGTGATGGTGGTTCTGGCGGTGGTGCTGGTGGGCGGCGCATTGCTGTGGACTCGCCGGATGATTGTCCAGCCGCTGGGCATCATCAGCAGCCATTTCGAAAGCATTGCGAAAGGCAATCTCGCTCGCCCGATATCGGTGTTTGGGCGCAACGAAATTTCGGCCATTTTCGCCGGGCTGAAGAATATGCAAAGCGCACTGCGCGACACGGTGACTCAGGTTCGTCAGGGAAGCTACGCCATGCATACCGGTATCTCTGAAATCGCGGCGGGGAATAACGATCTCTCTTCGCGCACCGAACAGCAGGCGGCTTCGCTGGCGGAAACGGCAGCAAGTATGGAACAGCTGACCGCCACCGTTGGGCAGAACGCCGATAACGCACGTCAGGCTTCCGGGCTTGCCAGCAGCGCGGCGGAAACCGCTAAACGCGGCGGGCAGCAGGCTTCGCACGTCGCTGACACCATGCACGACATCGCCAGCAGCTCGCAGAAAATCGGCGACATCATTAGCGTTATCGACGGCATTGCGTTCCAGACCAACATTCTGGCGCTGAATGCCGCGGTGGAAGCCGCGCGTGCCGGTGAGCAGGGGCGTGGTTTTGCGGTGGTGGCGGGTGAAGTGCGTAACCTCGCCAGCCGAAGCGCTCAGGCGGCGAAAGAGATAAAAGGCCTGATTGAAGAGTCCGTTTCCCGCGTACAGGAAGGCTCCGCGCTGGTGGATACCGCTGCGCAGACCATGAACGAAATCGTCCGCTCCGTTTCGCAGGTTAACGACATCATGGGCGAAATCGCCTCGGCGTCCGATGAACAACGTCGCGGTATCGAACAGGTCGCGCTGGCGGTCAGCCAGATGGACCAGGTCACGCAGCAGAACGCCTCGCTGGTGGAAGAAGCGGCGGCGGCCACAGAACAACTGGCAGGGCAGGCCGATAACCTGACCACGCTGGTGGCGCAGTTTGCGCTGGAAGAGAAAAGAGTACCGAAGCAAGAAGGGGTGCCGCCGGTGGCGGTAGCCGTGGTTTCCTGATTGACGTAAGAAGGCGCTATGACTGCAACGCTGCCCACTGGGCAATCGTCATTATTAACGCAGATGACACAGCGCCTGGCGCTGTCCGATGCGCAGTTTCGTCGGATATGCCAGCTTATCTACCAGCGCGCGGGGATTGTGCTGGCCGATCATAAGCGCGACATGGTTTACAACCGACTGGTGCGCCGTCTGCGCCAGCTCGGTCTGGATGATTTTGGTCGTTACCTGGCGATGCTGGAGGCGAATCAGGATAACGCCGAGTGGCAGGCGTTTATTAACTCGCTGACCACTAACCTGACGGCGTTTTTCCGCGAGGCGCATCACTTCCCGACGCTGGCAGAACACGCCCGTCATCGGCAGGGTGAATATCGCGTGTGGAGTGCGGCGGCATCGACGGGAGAAGAACCCTATTCGATAGCCATCACGCTTGCCGACACGTTAGGTACCGCGCCGGGGCGCTGGAAGGTGTTTGCCAGCGATATCGACACGGAAGTGCTGAACAAAGCGCAAAGCGGCATCTATCGACAGGATGAACTGAAAACCCTGTCGCAGCAGCAGCTTTCGCACTATTTCATGCGCGGAACCGGGCCACACAATGGGCTGGTGCGCGTGCGGCAGGAACTGGCGAATTATGTGGATTTTGCGCCAGTCAATCTGCTCGACAGGCAGTACAACGTGCCGGGGCCGTTTGACGCGATTTTTTGTCGCAACGTGATGATCTATTTCGACAAAACGACCCAGCAGGACATTCTGCGCCGTTTCGTTCCCCTGCTTAAGCCCGACGGATTGTTGTTTGCCGGGCACTCAGAGAACTTCAGCAATCTCGTGCGCGAGTTCAGTCTGCGGGGGCAGACGGTGTACGCGCTGAGTAAGGATAAAGCATGAGTAAAATCAGGGTGTTGTCTGTGGATGATTCGGCGTTGATGCGCCAGATCATGACAGAAATCGTCAACAGCCACAGTGATATGGAAATGGTCGCCACCGCGCCTGATCCGCTGGTCGCCCGGGATCTGATTAAAAAGTACAACCCGGATGTGCTGACGCTGGACGTTGAGATGCCGCGCATGGATGGCCTCGATTTTCTGGAAAAGCTGATGCGGCTGCGCCCGATGCCGGTGGTAATGGTGTCTTCACTGACCGGCAAAGGATCTGAAGTGACCCTCCGGGCGCTGGAATTAGGCGCGGTGGATTTTGTCACCAAACCGCAGATTGGCATCCGTGAAGGGATGCTGGCCTACAGCGAAATGATTGCCGACAAAGTGCGTGCGGCTGCCAGAGCACAAGTCAGTGCGCACAAGCCGCTGGTTGCGCCAAAGGCGTTGAAAGCAGGCCCGATGCTCAGCTCGGAAAAACTGTTAGTGATTGGCGCGTCAACGGGCGGTACCGAGGCCATTCGCCACGTATTGCAGCCGCTGCCGCTGACCAGCCCGGCCATTTTGATTACCCAGCATATGCCACCGGGCTTTACCCGTTCGTTTGCCGAACGGCTGAACAAGCTGTGTCAGATAGCGGTGAAAGAGGCCGAGGACGGAGAACGTGTGTTGCCGGGCCATGCGTACATTGCGCCGGGTGATAAGCATATGGAGCTGGCGCGAAGCGGGGCTAACTATCAAATCAAAATTCATGACGGGCCGCCGGTGAATCGCCATCGCCCGTCGGTGGACGTGCTGTTTCACTCGGTTGCCAAAAACGCGGGGCGAAATGCGGTGGGGGTGATCCTCACCGGCATGGGCAACGACGGCGCGGCCGGGATGCTGGCAATGCACCAGGCAGGCGCCTGGACGATTGCCCAGAATGAAGCAAGTTGTGTGGTGTTCGGCATGCCGCGTGAAGCCATCAATATAGGTGGCGTCAGCGAAGTGGTCGATCTCAGCCAGGTAAGTCAGCAGATGCTGGCAAAAATCAGTGCCGGACAGGCAATACGTATTTAAGAGGAGTAGTGAAATGGCGGATAAAGAGCTTAAGTTTCTGGTTGTGGATGACTTTTCCACCATGCGTCGCATCGTGCGTAACCTGCTAAAAGAGCTGGGATTCAATAACGTAGAAGAAGCGGAAGATGGCGTGGATGCGCTGAACAAATTACAGGCAGGCGGGTTTGGCTTTGTGATTTCTGACTGGAACATGCCGAACATGGACGGCCTGGATCTGCTGAAAACCATTCGTGCCGATGGCGCAATGGGCGCGCTACCGGTGCTGATGGTGACCGCAGAAGCGAAGAAAGAGAACATTATTGCCGCCGCGCAGGCCGGTGCCAGTGGCTATGTCGTGAAACCATTTACCGCCGCCATTCTCGAAGAGAAGCTGAACAAAATCTTCGAGAAATTGGGCATGTAAGGGAGAGACGATGATGCAATCCCCCATGAAACCTGCTGATGAACATTCAGCCGCGGATATCATTGCCCGCATCGGCAGCCTGACCCGTATGCTGCGCGACAGCCTGCGTGAGCTCGGCCTCGATCAAGCCATTGCCGAAGCGGCGGAAGCGATTCCGGATGCCCGTGACCGTCTCGATTACGTGGTGCAGATGACCGCGCAAGCGGCTGAGCGCGCGCTGAACTGCGTCGAGCTGTCGCAGCCGCATCAGAACCAGATGGAAAAAGAAGCCAAAGCGCTGTCTGGCCGCTGGGATGCGTGGTTTGAAGATCCGATTGAGCTCTCCGATGCCCGTGAACTGGTGACTGACACCCGCAGCTATTTAGCGGATGTGCCAAAACACACCAGTTTCACCAATGCGCAGTTGCTGGAAATCATGATGGCGCAGGACTTCCAGGATCTGACCGGGCAGGTTATCAAGCGGATGATGGATGTTATCCAGGAGATTGAACGCCAGTTGCTGATGGTGCTGCTGGAAAATATGCCGGACCAGAGCGCACGGCCAAAACGTGAAAATGAAAGCCTGCTCAATGGCCCGCAAATGGACACCAGCAAAGCGGGCGTGGTCGCAAGCCAGGACCAGGTCGACGATTTGCTGGACAGTTTGGGGTTCTAATTTGCTATGGCCCATGATGGGCCATTCTTTTATGAGCGCTAGCGCAGGTCCATTTTAATGGTCACATTCCCTTCAAATTTGCCCGGTTCGGGTCTGCTTTCTTTTGTCGATACGGGGGCTGCGGTCATGTGGATTGAGCCGTTTCCTTGCTCATCAAGGCTGATGGGAAATTCGCTGTTGCCGTCAAGACGCACGTTGCTGCTATTAGCGTCATAGACTCTCACTCCGATATCGTCCCGGCCGGTCATTTTGCCAATGAGTCCACTTTCCGTATCCTCCACACCCTCATCAGCAGAAAGCGTGAGCTTGATTTTTTCCGTATTGCTGACCGCTGCATTATCGCAGTGAAAAGAGATATCAACGTTTCTCAGCGTGTAACCTTTCGGGGGTTGTCCTCTGGCTATAAAATCCGAACTCGCCACAGCGCCAAAACCGACTTCAATAACGCTCCCCGCGTTGATGGTGCAACTCAGTGGGGCACTGAGGATCCCTGAAAACCAAATATTAGAAACGGGGCGTGAATCAGACAGCATGCACATACCGCTGCCATAATAAAGGCAAGCTGAAGTTTGCTGAACGAGGGTTGAGGGAATAATTTCCTCTCCGAGGATGGGGGATTTAACATACAGACGAGCGAAAATGATGTTCCACTTGAACTGCCGCTGCGGTACACCTGCGACCGGACGTGTATCATCGCTACAGACGGTTTCGGTGCTTTCGATGGAGGTGAGTTTTTCGGCTTGTCCGCCAGGGGAGAGCGTTGGATAGGTGCTAATGGTGTTCGCATAGAGCCCATTCCCATCGGGTGAGTCGATGGCATCATTATAGCCATCAACATGGATATCCAGTTTCTCGGTAAGATAGCCCGTTCCGCTTGTCGACCCAGCCATCAAAGGGCTGCTAGCAAAGCTGTATCCCTTTACCTGAGCGGAGGATGAAATAGTTTTTGGGCAATTGCATTGGGCATAGATGGTGGGGCCACTGCCCACCAGGTGAGCATCCGCAGTAATGATGCTCCCTTGGCTATTTTCATCAGGGGAAAGTGGCCGACTGTATTGCGTTTCATAGCTGCCGGGAGAAGGAAAACAGCCTTTCAGAACAGTGGCGTAAGCTGAGTGAGAGTGGATTAAAAGTAGCAGGAAGATGTACCCGCCACAGCGCAATGAAGAGTAACGCATCAGTGTCCTTCCTGACGGCAGAGAGCCGTAACGTGTTTGATCCCGGTTGGATTCGTATCGGGAATAGAGGAGGCTGCGGGGAGACTCGCAGCACAGTGCTGGTTGGGGTCGTTGCCCCATTTCACCAGCAACTCAATAGCATTCTGAAGTCCCGAGAGATAGAGCACCCCGCGGTCTGCCACAATACCGTTAATTTTCCCGTCGTCGGCGCTAGCTATCGCCCCAAACGGCACAACGTCGCCGTTCGGCAACGACAGCTGAACCAGTGCGCGGTAGCCCACTTTGGCGCTGAAATGGGCTTCTACTGCCGCATTACGGGTAGGCACTACGGTTACTGCAGTGCCTTCACTGTCAATGTTGTCCGGCAGTTGGGTTGTGTCCATGCCAATGCGGTTTTCCTGATAGGGGGTCAGCGACGGGATGATGGCATTACCAAACCAGTCGGTACGGATCCCTTGTTGGTTCTGGAACGCGATACCCGACGCGCCGTCGGCATTAATAATGGCGAACTGATCACCGAGTGGCTGCGAGAGGGTCAGACCATGTGGATGGAGGACCAATCCCCCGCTGGCCCCGTAACTGGTTTGCCGTTGGCCTGCGGAATCAGAAGAATAACCCACGTTTAGATTTGCGTACTGTGTACGCCAACTGCTGTAAATGCTGCTACTGTCGGCTGGTTGTTGATTGCTGTGGCTCTGCTGCAGCGAATAGCTCAGGCTGTTGTCGTCCAGTAAGGTTCCGCCGACCCCGACATTTTGGACGGTAGCGCCCTGATTATTGTCGCTGATGTTATAACTGGCCCAGCTATTTGGCAGCCAACGGCTCAACGGAATACTGAACCCGAAGGAGATGATGCGGTCATTATCTTCTCTGTCGCTGTCCCTGTTTTCGGACAAGGCAAGGTGAAAGTTGATGCCTTTGATCTGATAATCCAGCCCTGCGGAGAAACTCCTTTCGGTGCGCTCGTCACCCCAATAATTTTGCTGATAGCCGTTGAGATAGAGGCTGCCATCGCCCACAGGCTGGCTGATGCTGATTTGTATCCGGTTACGCTTGTGGTAGCCACGATAGTCCTCATCATCGTGGTCGACATGATGGTTGGCATCGGCAAACGAGTAGTAGCCTTGGGTGGAGTAACGGTAGCTTGCCAGCGTAAAGTGTGTCTGCGTATAGGGCAGTTCTGAGGAGTACAACGCCCGCCAGGACTGACCGTTACTGACAGAACCATCATCAAGCTGGGTACGCGCCGCCGTTACATCGAGTGAAACTGCGCCAAACTTGCCGAGGCTCAAACCGATGCCGGTTGCCAACGCATTATAGTCTGCGGATCCGGTGATGCCGCCATATAGCGTCAGCCGGTTGTTCAGGCCATAAATGGCGCTTGCCTGAATAAATTCAGGCTCATCATCGTTGCTGCCCTGATCGGCACGAAAGCGTCCTACAGTGGCTTCAAAACGCAGATGAGATGGGCGTTGCATCAACGCCACGCTGGAGAATGCCTGGGTGAAACTGTGCTCACTGCCATCGGCCTCTTTTACCGTGACATCCAGATTGCCGCTGTTGGTTGAGGCATAGAGGTCGTGAATTTCAAAGGGGCCGGGGGACAGATTCTGCTGATAGATGAGGAAGCCGTTTTGTTTGACAGTCACCGTGGCGTTGGAGTTGGCGGTCCCGCGAATCGTTGGCGCAAATCCACGTTCGCTCACGGGTAGCATGTCGTCATCAGAGGCAATATTCACACCGCTGAACTGAATACTGTCGAATACCTCTCCGTGAGTGCTACTTTGCCCGGCAATAAACTGGGCTTTGAGTACACGGATGTCGTGTTGAACCCAGCTCCCGACATTTTGCCAGGCGTTGCTATCCTCATTTTTGGACCATATGCCGTAGTTACGAAACCGCCAGCCGCCGAGATTAGCGCCGCTTCTGAGGTTCAAATATTGGCTGTGATCGCGCCCGGATGCGCTGCCCTGATTATCATTGTCGCTGAATGAATAGTCGGCAAACATCATCGGGACCCCGGTTTCCCAACGTGATTGAGGAACTGAGCCCACGCTGAGGGCATCAAGTGAGGCCTGAGGAATACTGACCTCAAGCGTCTGGCGGTTAAAATCAAAGCGGGTGCTGGCAGCCGGAATGTAGTCGCCAAGCTGTTTTTCGAGCGGGTCGCCCGGCGGACGTGACGCAATGGCAGGAAAATCATCCACTTTCACCCCCCATTCTCTTAGCATCATCGGAGTCAGACGTGGCACCAGGTGCCCATCGTTGGCACTGGTGTAACTGAGCATCCGTTCCTGCACTTTCAGGTGATTAACGATGACCTGAGTTTTGTATTCGCCGGGAAGCTGTGCATTTGGGTTGGAAAATAACGACAAATCAGTGGTTTGCTGAGAACCGCTCCCTCGCTCAAGAGAATCGGGCGAAAAGTAAAATTCTCTCGCCTGGGCACTATCAACCAACAGCAACAAGCCGCTCAATCCGGCCAGGAGTGAGTGGGGGAGTTTTAGCCCGCAGGAAGAGCGACAGAGTATCCTCACCATCATGGCGTTCCGCTGCCTTGCTCAACGAGAGCGGTGTATTTCGGTGAGGCATTACCGTAATCGGTGATGCAGCGCCAGTTTACCTGTTGACTGCTGTCTGAAGCAGCAAGTGTGGCGGTACTTTTTGGTGCGACGATGTCCGCTTTGCGTTGCTGGCTATGGCCCAGATACAGGGAGTCGAAAACGAGATGGTAACCGCTATCATTCTTTATCTGCAGTTGGCTGCCAGAACGCGAAAAATGAAGGTTCTGACAGGCTTCATCCGGGGTTCCCTTAAGCCCTTCCGGGCGATAAAAAAGTTTCAGCTGTGTTTTGTAGATGATTCGTAATACGTTCTGGTTTTCATTCTTTTTATCACTGCCAGGTATGGTACGTACGATTAAGTAGAACAGGGATTCTTTGTCTGATGGTGCGCTAGCCCCAGACCAGATGATCCTCAGACTTTGTTCTTTTTGCGGGTCGAGACGAAAAAGAGGTGGCGTGACAATAAACGGTGCTGCTGTTTTCTTATCTTCCTGAGTCACCCAGGATTGAATGAGCCACGGCAGTTCTTTATCCTGATTGATTAACGGCAGCGCGGTCTCTTTCTTACTGGCATCATAAATAACCCGCGTTCTGCCAATTTGAATTCCTTCGGCATGGGAGGAATTAAATAGCATTGTCGCTAAGAATGATATTAATAACCATAGTCCAGATGCGTATATTTTCATAATAAATTATGGTCATGGTAAAACATAGCCAGCCCAGGAGGTGACTATGTTCTACAGAGTGAATTAAACGTTCGCTGACATTAAATTTAACGATAGTGAATTAAACGTTCGCTGACATTAAATTTAACGATAGAGAATGTTTACCGTCATATCTGCATCAGCCGGACCCGCAGTCACGGGGATTGCATAAGCCTTGTAGCGTGCAAAGAAACTGGCCCTTATGTTGTCAGTGGTTGGTCTTAAAGCAATCACAATCTGATCTTCGGCTCCGTCAAGCGTCAAAAGCGACGTTGGCGTTTCTTGCAGGCTTACTGCAATGCCGACATTGGTCGCTGCAGTGGTCCCTTGTGTCGTAATCGAACTGACAGTGAGGAGTTCTGAGTTACTGCTGGCAACGGTGGTCCCTTCGAAGGTCAACTGTACGCTACTAAGTCCATCGGTTTGCACCGGGCAGTCTTTAAGTGAGATATCGAAGGGTTGAAGCGTAGACTGGTCTCCGACTTCGGCAAATAAAGAGGTCGGATAACTTCCCAAGGGGACATTATTGTCCTTGCCATCATTTCCATCAATGACACAGCTTGGTTCAATAATTTCACCCGTAAAATGTACTGTGCCGGCATTCATCCCGTCAGCAACAGCATTATAGGAGGAAAACATAAGTGAAAACATAATGAAAGCGAGATGTTTATTTTTCTGTTTCATAGCGAGATTCCCTTAGTGTAACGATTAATCCGTAAAACGATGCTAACAACCGGTCTGTGAAAATAATGTTGATATCCGCCGTAGTATACACAGATGCAACTCTCTTTAAATACCGGTACAGATAATAACGTGTTTGTTATCAGACATAAATACTGTTTTTGTCTGTTTGATATATATTTTATTTATATTGTCGTGGGTTGTATTAATAGAACAGATCATTCACGGTGATTAATTGTCTCTTTTGAGACATCTATTTAACCGTGGTGTGCTAAGGCTGCCTATAAATTAGGGCAGGTAGTTGTTTACGAAGTGAGGGCGAGACCTTTGCCGTAAGTGCTACACGTTAAATCCATGCGCATTTTCTCGAGTTGAAACACCCTAAAAGCAATCCTTTATACCCCCTTTTCCAGCCATTGGTGCAATCTGGCTCTGGCATGATTAGGGTCAGGAAACCCATCCTTGAGCATGCGAAGTGGCTGAAGAAAGCGACAACGAAGACAAAACAGAAGCCCCCACACCCCAACGGCTGGAAAAGGCACGTGAAGAAGGGCAGATCCCGCGTTCGCGCGAGCTGACCTCACTGCTGATTTTGCTGGTGGGCGTTGGCGTGCTCTGGCTTGGCGGCGAGGCGATGGCGCGCAGGCTGGCGAGTCTGCTTTCCTCCGGGCTGCACTTCGACCACAGCATTATCAATGACCCGAATCTGATCCTTGGGCAAATCATCCTGCTGATTAAACAGGCCATGCTGGCGCTGACGCCGTTGATTGTGGGTGTGGTGGTGATGGCACTGCTGGGGCCGGTGATGTTGGGTGGCCTGGTGTTCAGCCCAAAATCGCTGGCCTTTAAGTTCGATAAGCTCAATCCCTTGCCGGGCATTGCTCGTATGTTTTCGGCCCAGTCCGCCGCTGAATTGCTGAAAGCCATTCTCAAATCTGTGCTGGTCGGCTGCGTGGCGGGCGTGTTTGTCTGGCTTCACTGGCCTGACATGATGCGGCTTATCAGTGAGTCACCGCTCACGGCGATGGGCAATGCGCTGAACATGGTCGGGCTGTGCGCGTTATTGGTCGTGATCGGTGTGGTGCCGATGGTTGGCTTCGACGTGTTTTTCCAGATTTTCAGCCACATCAAGAAGCTGCGTATGTCCCGCCAGGACATTCGCGATGAGTTTAAACAGAGCGAAGGCGACCCGCATGTGAAAGGGCGTATTCGCCAGATGCAGCGTGCTGCAGCCCGTCGCCGCATGATGGCCGACGTGCCAAAAGCCGACGTTATTGTCACGAACCCGACACACTATTCGGTGGCGTTGCAGTACGAAGAAAACAAAATGAGCGCGCCAAAAGTGGTGGCGAAAGGCGCGGGCCTTGTCGCGCTGCGTATTCGCGAACTGGGTGAAGAACATAAGATCCCGGTGTTGCAGGCTCCGCCGTTGGCGCGTGCGCTTTATCGTCACGCCGAAATCGGTCAGCAAATTCCCGGCACGCTGTATGCCGCCGTGGCAGAAGTACTGGCGTGGGTGTGGCAACTGAAGCGCTGGAAACTGGCAGGTGGCACGCCTCCGAAGAAACCTGAGCATTTACCGGTGCCTGAAGCACTGGATTTTTTGAACGAGAAGGACACTGATGGCTAATCTGGTCGCAATGCTGCGTCTGCCCGGCAACTTTAAATCCACCCAATGGCAGGTGCTTGCCGGACCGGTGCTGATCCTGCTTATCCTGTCGATGATGGTGCTGCCGCTGCCCGCCTTCGTCCTCGATTTGCTGTTTACCTTCAACATTGCGCTGTCGATTATGGTGCTGCTGGTGGCGATGTTCACTCAGCGCACACTCGAATTTGCGGCTTTCCCGACCATTCTGCTGTTTACCACTTTGTTGCGCCTGGCGCTGAACGTAGCCTCCACCCGTATTATTTTGATGGAAGGACATACCGGGGCGGCGGCGGCGGGGAAGGTTGTTGAAGCCTTCGGTCACTTCCTTGTCGGGGGCAATTTTGCCATCGGTATCGTGGTGTTCGTGATCCTCGTTATCATCAACTTTATGGTTATCACCAAGGGTGCCGGGCGTATCGCCGAAGTGGGCGCGCGCTTTGTGCTTGATGGGATGCCTGGTAAACAGATGGCGATCGACGCCGACCTGAACGCCGGGTTGATTGGTGAAGAGGATGCCAAACGCCGCCGCGCAGAAGTGACCCAAGAGGCCGATTTCTACGGTTCGATGGACGGTGCGAGTAAATTCGTTCGCGGGGATGCCGTCGCCGGTATTCTGATTATGGTGATAAACGTCATCGGCGGTTTGCTGGTTGGGGTTTTGCAACACGGCATGGATTTAGGCCACGCGGCGGAGAGCTATACGCTGCTGACTATCGGCGATGGTCTGGTGGCGCAGATCCCGGCACTGGTTATCTCCACCGCAGCAGGCGTCATCGTGACTCGCGTGGCAACCGATCAGGATGTCGGCGAGCAGATGGTTGGTCAGCTGTTCAGCAACCCACGCGTGATGATGCTGAGTGCCGCGGTGCTCGGCTTGCTCGGCATGGTGCCTGGCATGCCGAACTTTGTGTTCCTGCTGTTTACAGCGGCGTTGCTGGGCCTTGCCTGGTGGCTACGTGGACGTGAGCAAAAGGCTCCGGCACAAGCGGCACCCGTTCGCCCACAGGAAAGTCCGCAGGCCATCGAGGCCACCTGGAATGACGTGCAACTGGAAGATACGCTCGGGATGGAAGTCGGCTATCGCCTGATCCCAATGGTGGATTCACAACAGGACGGTGAACTGCTGGGGCGCATCCGTTCTATTCGTAAGAAATTCGCTCAGGAGATGGGCTTCCTGCCGCCGGTGGTGCATATCCGCGACAATATGGATTTGCCGCCCGCTCGTTATCGCATTCTGCTTAAAGGCGTGGATATCGGCAGCGGTGATGCTTATCCGGGGCGCTGGCTGGCGATCAACCCAGGTACTGCTGCGGGTACGCTGCCTGGTGAGCCAACAGTCGATCCGGCGTTTGGTCTGGCGGCTATCTGGATTGAAAGTGCGCTGAAAGAACAGGCTCAGATTCAGGGCTTTACGGTGGTTGAAGCCAGCACTGTCGTCGCGACGCACCTCAACCATTTAATAAGCCTCCATTCGGCCGAGCTGTTTGGCCGTCAGGAAGCGCAGCAACTGCTGGATCGCGTGACGCAGGAAATGCCGAAGCTGACCGAAGATCTGGTGCCGGGTGTGGTCACGCTAACCACCCTGCACAAAGTCCTGCAAAACCTGCTGGATGAGAAAGTGCCGATTCGCGATATGCGTACCATTCTGGAAACGCTGGCGGAACATGCGCCTGTGCAGACCGATCCGCATGAGCTGACCAACGTGGTGCGTGTGGCACTGGGTCGGGCGATCACTCAACAGTGGTTCCCGGGCAATGGCGAAGTGCAGGTCATTGGGCTTGATACCCCGCTGGAGCGCTTGCTGCTGCAAGCCTTACAAAATGGTGGCGGTCTGGAGCCGGGGCTGGCTGACCGACTGCTGGCACAAACTCAGGAAGCGCTGTCACGTCAGGAGATGCTCGGTGCGCCGCCAGTGCTGTTGGTTAACCATGCGCTGCGTCCGTTGCTGTCCAGATTTCTGCGCCGTAATCTGCCGCAACTGGTGGTGCTGTCAAATCTGGAGCTGTCAGACAACCGTCAGATTCGTATGACCGCTACCATCGGAGGGAAATAATGCGTGTATTACTGGCGCTGATGATGTTGCCACTGCTGGCGCAAGCTGCCGGAGAAGGAAGCTGGCAGGCTAGCGGCAGGGGCGTGGTAGTAAATCACCGCGGGGAATCTGCATCTTCGCCGCCGTTGATGTCGTCACAACCGGCCAGTGGCCTGGTCACGGTGATTGCCTGGCGTTATACGCTGATTGGCCCCACGCCCGCAGGTTTACGTGTGCGCTTGTGTTCACAAACACGCTGCGTGGAACTGGACGGGCAAAGTGGCACCACCTGGGGATTACAAAATAGTTCTGCCGCTGAACCGCTACGCTTTGTCTGGGAAGTGCCGGGAGGAGGGCGTTTGATCCCGGCACTCACTGTGCAAAGTAACCAGGTGATTGTTAACTACCGCTAATCCTTTTCCCTACCCGCCAGCCAGATTTTGCTAACGGGTTCTCAAAACTGACCCTGCCTTTCGATTTAATCAAAACGTTATTTTATAAATAGGTGAGGCGTGTGCTCCGACTCTTTGTTTTTTTGCCAATCCGGAAAAGGGGGTGGCAAAAATGGAAAGGTTTAACCCAACACATCATTCTACTGTAACCGTGTAAGGGCTGCTTCAGCATTGGATGAGGCTTGCTCTCCTGATAAAAACACGGGATTTACGGCAATGAAAACACGTAAAATCGGATTAGCGAATTACCTTGCCTACGGTTCGGGCGATTTTTTGGGCGCAGGGACAACCGCGCTCACCGCCGCATGGCTTTTATACTTCTACACCACCTTCTGTGGACTTTCTCCCATTGAGGCAACCTTTATCTTTGCCACCGCAAGGGTGCTGGATGCTGTCGTCAGCCCATTGATGGGCTTCTTAACGGATAACTTCGGTTCCACCTGGCTTGGCAAACGCTTTGGCCGGCGTAAGTTTTTCATCATGCTCGGGATCCCTTGCGTGTTCAGCTACTCCTTTATGTGGGTCGGCGACATGGGATTCTGGTACTACCTGCTGACCTATCTGATTTTCGATATCGTCTACACCATGATTCTGGTGCCGTATGAAACGTTGGTGCCGGAAATGACCGACGACTTCAAACAGAAGACCAAGTTCTCTGGCGCTCGCATTGCGATGGCTCAGATGTCTGCCATTCTGGCGTCGTTCCTGCCGGGCATCCTGCTGACGCACTTTGGTAAAGACAACGCGGTTTCCTTCTTCTATGCAAGCCTGGTGTTCGCGGTACTGTGCGCATTGATGCTGACCTTCGTCTGGTTCTTTACCTGGGAACGTGCACGTGAGGACTGGAGTGAAGCGGCACTGAGAGCAGAAGAAGAGAAGAAGCAGCTGACGCTGGGGCAAAGCCTCAACCGTTTGATTATCGAACTGGCCTCAACGCTGCGTATCCGCATTTTCCGTCAGCACCTTGGCATGTACCTTGGCGGCTATATTGCACAAGACGTGTTTAACGCCGTGTTCACTTACTACGTGGTGTTCGTGCTGATGCAGGAAGCGTCGTTTGCTTCCAACCTGATGGGCACGATGGCTATTTTCCAGTTCATCGCCGTGATTGCCATGATGCCACTGTGCATTCGCTTTGGGCCTGCGCCGTCATACCGTTTGGTGGTGGTGTTGTTCGGGCTGAGTTCCATCTCCTATGCCGTGCTCTACTACGCAGGTCTGAGCGATATCTGGTCGCTGATGCTGTTGCTTTCTGCGGTCGCGGGTCTGGGTCGTGGCGGT
This sequence comes from Pantoea sp. sgz302252, assembly GCF_047713085.1. Lineage (NCBI taxonomy): Bacteria > Pseudomonadati > Pseudomonadota > Gammaproteobacteria > Enterobacterales > Erwiniaceae > Pantoea > Pantoea sp. sgz302252. The sequence continues at coordinate 5,848 of NZ_JBLFJW010000017.1, read as the reverse complement.
ATCAACTATGTGCCGTGGAACACTTACACCTACATCGCTGATGTGGATGAGGTGATCACCGGGCAACGCCGCGAAGGGATTTTTGCCGGGATCATGACCCTGACCCGCAAAGCCTCTCAGGCAGGTGCCATCATGCTGGTGGGGATCATCATGCAAGCCTCAGGCTTTGTGTCCGGACAGAAAGTCCAGCCTGCGGAAGTCAGCCACACCATTCTGTTGATCTTAAGCGTGGGCACGGTTGTCGTGCTGGCCTGCGGCTTCCTGGTCTCACTGCGCTTCAAACTGAACCTGCAAACCCACAGTATTTTGCGCGACGAAACCGCCAAAATGCGCCAGTCCGGCCGTGCGATGCATGAAGCCGCAACGCCCGAAGCTCAGGCGACCGTCGAAATGCTCGCAGGTATGCCGTTCGATTCCCTGTGGGGGAACAACAATATTGGTTATCTGAATCGCAATAAGCCTGCTGCGCCATCGCTCAAGCAGAATGCTCCACTGAATTCGACATTTAACAGAGGTTAATTACATGAAAGTCTGGCCTGTCAAACATAGCCCATTACTTTGTCAGCCTGAGCGCTTTATTACTCAGGGTGAACTTAAAGCCCTGATCCAGAAGGTGACGCACAATCTGGTCAACATCAAGGATGAGAGCGGCGAGTTTTTACTGCGGCTTGATGACGGGCGCGTTATCGACACCAAGGGATGGGCAGGTTGGGAGTGGACTCACGGTGTTGGGCTGTACGGTATTCATCAGTATTACCAGCAGACCGGTGATGAGCAGATGCGAGACATCATCGACGGCTGGTTTGCAGACCGTTTTGCCGAAGGCGCGACCACCAAAAACGTCAACACCATGGCGCCGTTTCTGACGCTGGCTTACCGTTTTGAGGAGACTAAAAATCCTCAGTATCTGCCGTGGCTGGAAAGCTGGGCGGAATGGGCGATGAATGACATGCCGCGCACCGAACACGGCGGCATGCAGCACATTACGCTGGCAGAAGAGAATCACCAGCAGATGTGGGATGACACGCTGATGATGACGGTCATGCCGCTGGCGAAAATCGGCAAGTTGCTCAATCGTCCTGAGTATGTCGAAGAGGCGGTGTATCAGTTCCTGCTGCATGTGCAGAACCTGATGGACAGGCAGACCGGGCTGTGGTTCCACGGCTGGAGTTACGAAGGCAACCATAACTTTGCCAACGCCCGCTGGGCGCGCGGTAACAGCTGGTTGACCATCGTGATCCCGGATTTCCTTGAGTTGGTTGATCTGCCGGAAAACAACGCGGTTCGTCGTTATCTGGTTCAGGTGCTGAATGCACAGATTGCCGCATTGGCGAAGTGTCAGGATGACAGTGGTCTTTGGCACACGCTGCTCGACGATCCGCATGCTTATCTCGAAGCTTCCGCTACGGCAGGTTTTGCCTACGGCATCCTGAAATCTGTGCGTAAGCGCTATGTCTCTGCGGAGTATGCAGAAGTGGCAGAGAAAGCGATTCGTGGAATCATCGCCAACATTTCGCCAGAAGGGGAGTTACTGCAAACGTCCTTTGGGACCGGCATGGGGAGCAATCTGGAGTTCTATCGCCAGATCCCGCTGACCTCGATGCCTTATGGGCAGGCGATGGCGATCCTTTGTCTGACGGAATATTTGCGGAAGTATTTCTGAGAACAAAAAAACCGGCAATGATTGCCGGTTTTTTTATGGCTGGCGTTGTAGGCCTGATAAGCGTAGCGCCATCAGGCATTTTCCCCGTTGACGCGAGGATTACATACGTTCGATGGTTTCAATACCCAGCGTATCCAGACCCAGTTTCAGGGTCTTCGCAGTCAGCAGCGCCAGCTTCAGGCGGCTGTTACGAATTTCTTCGTTTTCTGCGCTCAGAATTGGGCAGTGCTCGTAGAAGCCAGAGAACAGTCCCGCCAGATCGTACAGGTAAGAACACATCACATGTGGCGTGCCTTCACGGGCAACCACATTCAGCGTTTCTTCAAACTGCAGCAGACGTGCAGCCAGTTGAGCTTCACGTTCTTCATTAATGACCACTGGCGCATTGATGATTGCTGCTTCTTCCAGACCTGCTTTACGGAACACCGACAGTACGCGGGTGTAGGCATACTGCATATATGGCGCAGTGTTGCCTTCAAACGCCAGCATGTTGTCCCAGTCAAACACGTAGTCAGTGGTACGGTTTTTGGAGAGATCCGCATATTTCACCGCACCGATACCGACCGCGTTTGCCAGTTTTTCCAGCTCGTCAGCAGGCATGTCCGGGTTTTTCTCTGCCACCAGACGACGTGCGCGTTCCAGCGCTTCATCCAGCAAATCAGAGAGCTTCACGGTGCCCCCCGCGCGGGTTTTGAACGGCTTGCCATCTTTGCCAAGCATCATGCCGAACATATGGTGTTCCAGTGGCACGGCGTCTGGCACGTAACCGGCTTTGCGCACGATGGTCCACGCTTGCATCAGGTGCTGGTGCTGACGGGAATCGATGTAGTACAGCACGCGATCGGCATGCAGCGTTTCGTAACGGTATTTTGCACAGGCAATATCGGTGGTGGTGTACAGATAGCCGCCATCCTTTTTCTGGATGATCACGCCCATCGGTTCGCCTTCCTTGTTTTTGTACTCATCAAGGAACACGACCGTAGCGCCTTCGCTTTCCGTTGCCAGACCTTTAGCTTTCAGGTCTGCCACGATGCCTGGCAGCATTGGGTTGTAGAGGCTTTCACCCATCACGTCGTCGCGGGTCAGAGTGACGTTAAGACGATCGTAGGTAATCTGGTTTTGGGTCATGGTGATGTCGACCAGCTTGCGCCACATCTCAAGGAAGTACGCATCGCCACCCTGCAGTTTCACCACGTAGTTACGTGCGCGCTCGGCAAAGACTTCGTCTTCGTCGTAGTGCTTTTTGGCTTCACGGTAGAAACCTTCGAGGTCAGACAGCGCCATTTCACCGGCGTTTTCCTGCTGCTGCTTTTCAAGATAAGCAATCAGCATACCGAACTGAGTGCCCCAGTCGCCGACGTGGTTTGCGCGGATAACCTTATGGCCGAGGAATTCCAGAGTACGGACAGCGGCATCACCGATGATGGTGGAACGCAGGTGACCCACATGCATCTCTTTTGCCACGTTTGGCGCGGAGTAGTCGATAACCACGGTCTGCGCTTCAGGCTGAGCCACGCCCAGGCGATCGGATTTCAGCGCATCGCTTACGCCCTGAGCCAGAAATGCCGGGTCAAGGAAGATATTGATGAAGCCTGGACCCGCGATTTCGACCTTATTGGCGATGCCGTTGAGATCCAGATGAGTCAGAACCTGCTCTGCGAGTTGTCGTGGCGCCATGCCCAGTTTTTTCGCAACTGCCATCACGCCATTGGCCTGATAGTCGCCAAACTGTACTTTTGCAGACTGACGAACCTGGGGTTCGCAATCGGCAGGCGCACCTGCCGCAATCAGGGCCTGACTGACTTTTTCTGAGAGAAGAGCCTGAATATTCACCGGAATACCTTACGTTTTCGACTCAGGCAAAAAATACCTGTGTCAGTTGAAGAAATGAGGGCAGAAGTATACTGCATTTGCACTAAGCCGTCAGCCCTGGAGCGGCGCGTTAATCAGCAGTTGGATGCGCTCTTTCAACAAGGTAAATTAGCGGCCTGCTAAAAAGAACTGAGGTAAAGAATGGGCTGGCAAACAATCGAAGCGTTACAGGATATTCAGGCGGATTTGCCACGGTTTACTCAGGCGTTAACGGCGTTGGCTGAACGTCTCGGCCTGGAGATTGCCTCGCTGGAGGCAGACCATATTTCTTTGCGCTGCCATCAAAACGCTACCGCGGAACGCTGGCGTCAGGGCTTTGAACAGTGCGGTGAACTGTTATCAGAAAACATCATTAACGGGCGTCCAATCTGCTTATTCAAATTGCATGAGCCTGTCTGCGTTGAGCACTGGCGTTTTACGGTGGTGGAATTGCCTTGGCCTGGCGAGAAACGCTATCCGCACGAAGGCTGGGAGCATATCGAAATTGTGCTGCCGGGCGCGCCTGAAGAGTTGAATGCGCGTGCACTGGCGTTACTGTCGGACGAAGGGCTGAGTCAGCCGGGGATTTTCGTCAAAACCAGCTCACCGAAAGGCGAGCATGAACGGCTGCCCAATCCGACGCTGGCGGTCACTGATGGTAAGGTCACGATTAAATTTCACCCGTGGTCGATTGAAGAGATTGTGGCGAGTGAAGCGGGCGATACAACAATGTGAGCTTACGCGAGATCTGCCGTTTGAGAACGTGTCATGATGACGCATTAGCATGAACAGGAGAAGGTAATGGCTTTGCTGGAAGTGTGCTGTTACAGCATGGAATGTGCGCGTGAGGCGCAGGAAAAAGGCGCCGATCGCATCGAGCTTTGCGCAGCGCCGCTGGAAGGGGGCTTAACCCCGTCTCTCGGCGTGCTGAAAACAGCGCGTCAGCAGGTGAGCATCCCGGTGCACCCGATTGTGCGCCCGCGCGGTGGCGATTTTTGTTACACCGACGGTGAGTTTGCCGCGATGCTGGAAGACATTCGCACGATTCGCGAACTCGGTTTCCCGGGGCTGGTGACTGGCATTCTGGATGCCGATGGCAATGTGGATATGCCACGTATGCGTCAGGTGATGGAAGCAGCAGGGCCGCTGGCGGTCACTTTCCATCGGGCCTTTGATATGTGTGCCAATCCTGTGCAGGCGTTTGAAAATTTGAGAGAACTTGGTGTGGCACGAGTGCTTACTTCTGGTCAGCAGCCGACGGCGGAGAAAGGACTTTCATTAATTGGGGAACTTATTGCCCAGGGTGATGCTCCAATGATTATGGCCGGTGCTGGCGTACGAGCGAACAACATCCCGTTGTTCCTCGAAGCTGGCGTGAAAGAAGTGCACAGTTCAGCCGGGCAGTGGGTTCCGTCAGTAATGCGTTATCGCAACCCGGGGCTGTCGATGTCCACGGACCCGACGGCAGATGAATATTCACGATACGCCGTCAACGGCGAATCGGTAGCGGAGATGAAGGCGATCGTTGACCGTTACAAGCACTAGCGATTTCTACCGCGCATCATGTCGCCCAATGTGATGCATATTTGTACCAGGCCCCTGCCATTAACAGGGGCCTTTTTTTGTGCACAGAAAACCCCCAGCTAGGCTGGGGGTTCAGTAAAGCTTTCAGCTTTGAGTCGGTTCTAAAAACCCCTTTTGATTTGTTAAAACAGGTTGCGGTCTGGCAACTGCAAACATTCAACAAGAAATCAAAAGGGGGTCCCAATGAGGGACGAAAAGAGCTTAGCGCACACCCGATGGAACTGTAAATATCACATAGTTTTTGCGCCGAAGTACCGAAGACAGGTGTTCTACGGTGAAAAACGCAAAGCGATAGGCAGTATCTTAAGAAAGCTGTGCGAATGGAAAAACGTGAATATTCTTGAAGCGGAATGTTGTGTGGATCACATCCACATGCTTCTGGAGATCCCGCCGAAAATGAGTGTATCGGCTTTTATGGGGTACCTGAAGGGCAAGAGTAGCCTGATGCTTTATGAGCAATTTGGGGATTTGAAGTTCAAATACCGTAACAGGGAGTTTTGGTGCCGAGGGTATTACGTTGATACGGTTGGAAAAAATACGACCAGGATACAGGAATACATAAAGCACCAACTGGAAGAGGATAAAATGGGTGAGCAGTTGTCGATCCCCTATCCGGGTAGCCCGTTTACGGGCCGTAAGTAATCCATAGATGCAAATGTCAGATCGTGATGCGCCTGTTAGGGCGCTGCTGGTGACAGAGCCTTATAGGCGCATATGAAAAACCTCCGGCTATGCCGGAGGATATTTATT